>JALOPH010000254.1 GCA_025453995.1 Desulfobacterales bacterium | reverse complement strand
ACTGAGTTTTTTTAAGCAAAGTAAGCAAACGGTTCAAATGGTCCACAACCTGAAACCGCTCAGCAAATATTTGTAATTGATCAATATTTATCGGATCAAAGGCCCGGTTCAACAGGCCCTCAGCAGCAGCTTTAAACAGGACTTCAAGGTCCGCCATATCATGTGCCATCCTGTTGAGATTATTGGCTATAGCCATTAATTTAAGCACAGCATAATCGGTCGGCTGCACAACCGGCACGACTCCCATGACTTCATCGTTAAAATCTCTTGAGCGTTCAAGCATTGCCCGGCCATAATCCGTATTGACGAACATGAAATCCACTTTGCCGTAGACACCGAGTTCGGAATCAAACTGGGCAAAGCTGCCGGCATCCTGGAAACACTCATAACCTAGACGTTTCATGATATCCAATACATATCTTCTCTGCTCTTCAACCGATAAAAGATCGATATCTGCTGAAAACCTTGGCATCCCGTAAGATGACAACGCCATGGCGCCGATCAATGCATGGGGAATTTTCTTTTCTGAAAGGCCGGCGGTGATGACGGATACAACGTGTTTGAGTTTTGGCGTTACCATGTTCTATCAAGCTTATTTTTAAATGGTTATTATTTAAACCTCTTACTCATATTGGTAATCGTTATGCCGACAACGGCCTTTCCCCTTAACCGCAGAAGGGTTCCATCGTCCAAAATATCAGTATCCGTGGCTTGTTGCGGCCGTTCTAAACTGACATAAAGCACATCCGCTTCTTTATCAAAATCAAACCAAATATGTTTTGCACCGATTTTTTTAAGATAGGGTAAGGCTTCATATAGTTCATGAATCATTGCAGCGGTTGCCATAATATATCCCTTTTCATTATGCATCCATCTTTCATCAGTTAAACGTTTTGGGACTTTGTTAACCGAAAAAGCGATGTTTATCATTAGGTTAACTTCAACCTATCTTTATGTTGTCCGGAATTTCCATCAATTTTTCACTGACATCCACCGGATACTCCCTGGCTCCATCAAGCGACTTATACGTATCATCCAAGCACAAAAAACTCCGGGCAAAGGCATTGCGGATCTGATCAAGGGAGGGAGAGGGTTCGGTTATCCGGCCGTTTTCCATGACTGTTTTCAAAAGCGCCACCATCCTATCCGGAAAAGCTTCATTTTTCAAGCCAATTATGTCGCCCAGAAACCGGCTGTTTTCATCAGTTTTCCGGAATACCTGCTTTTCGCCGGGAAGGTTGACTTTGCCGGGGGAAAGCTTGCGGATATCTTTGCCCTTGAAATGAACCATTTTATAGACAATGTCCAGATACGGCGCGTCGGCGGACACGCCCATCCGGGTGCCCACGCCGAATGCGTCGATCATGGCGCCCTGCTGGATAAGCCCGGCGATCTGATACTCGTCAAACCCGCTGGATGCAAAAATTTTAACCTCCGGCAGGCCGGCGTCATCTAAAATTTTGCGCACCTGTCGGCTTAAGACCACCATATCCCCGCTGTCAAGCCGGACGCCGATGAGCTGATGGCCCTGCTTTTTCATTTCAAGGGCAACTTTGGCGGCGTGTCGGGCGCCATCTAAGGTGTCGTAGGTGTCGATGAGGAATATGGCCTTGTCCGGATAGGTTTTCGCATAGGCGGCAAAGGCCTCTGTTTCGCTGGCAAAGGAGGTGACATAGGAATGGGCCATGGTGCCGGAAACGGGAATGCCGTAAAGCTTTCCGGCCAGCACGTTGCTGGTGGCGGTAAATCCGGCAATGTATGCACTGCGCGCCACTTTTATGGCGGCGTCATGACCCTGGGTCCGGCGGGCCGCAAAATCGATCACCGGCCTGCCCTGGGTCGCATGGATGCACCGGGCGGCCTTGGTGGCGATCAGGGTCGGCATTCCAATGGTGTTGATCAGAAACGTCTCTAAAATCTGGGCTTCGATGAGCGGGGCGGAGACTTCCAGCACCGGTTCGTTTGCAAAGAATATGCTTCCTTCCGGCATAGCCCGGACAGTGCCGGTGAACCTGAATTTTTTGAGATAACTCAAAAAATATTTTGTAAACAAGCCAATAGATTTAAGATAATCAAGTTCATCGTGGGAAAAGGTATAGTCCTCAAGATGTTTTAATGCCTCTTCCAGACCTGCGGCCACAAAATAGCTCCGGTTTTTTGGATAATCCCGGATAAAGAGCGAAAACGCGGCCGTGTCGAACATCCTGTTGTCAAAATAAGCTTGCGCCATGGTGAGTTCGTAGAGATCCGTGAACAGGGGGCCGGGGTTTGAGAAGGCTAACATGGGTTGGTTAACTCCAGGTTTTTGTTGTTTTTTGGGATCATACGATTTCAATCAAGTTCGTTGACAAATAACTGTTCTTCATCCATAATTTAACACATCAAAATAAATGGTGAAAGCGTGAAAAATAAAAACAAAAAAGATTGTCAGAGAATTGATAAAACAAAAATTCTTATTACTTCTCTTGGAGATGAACCGAATGACAAAACGTACTGGCGTTCACAAACTCCTGAAAAGCGTATTCATCATATAGAATTGTTAAGAGCTTTGAATTATGGCGATAAAGCTTCATCAAGACTTCAAAGATTTTTTGAAATTGCTGAACGCAAACAGAGTTAAATATCTGCTTGTCGGTGGATATGCTGTTGGATTTCATGGATATCCAAGGGCAACTGCGGATCTGGATATATGGATCCAAATGGATGAAAACAATGCCCGAAAAACAATAAAAGCAATTCGTCAGTTTGGTTTTGATACCCCCGAACTAACAATAGCGCTTTTGTTAAAACCCGATAAAGTTATCAGAATGGGGAATCCTCCCATTCGAATAGAAGTCTTAACTTCCATTTCTGGAGTAAATTTTAACGATTGTTATGAACATAAATCGATAGGCAAACTCGATGGAATTAAAGTTCACATCATCAATCATAAAGAACTGATTAAAAACAAAAAAGCCAGTGGTCGACTAAAAGACCTGGCAGATATTGAGCAACTCACATGATTTGAAATGAGAATAACATGCCAGACATCAACTCCCCCGACGCCATTAAAACCGATATGCTTGAGCCTCTTGATTACGGCTACCATTCCAAGCGGGACATCCATATCACCATCAAGAACCCGGAATACACGTCCGTGTGTCCCCGCACCGGCCTGCCGGACACGGGCTGCATTACCATATTATATGTGCCGGATAAAAAGATCATCGAACTCAAGTCCTTGAAGATGTATTTCCTTCAATATCGCAATGTAGGGATTTTTTATGAATATATCGTCAACCGGATTTTAGACGACCTCGTTTCCGTGCTTGCCCCCAAATCCATGACCGTCACGGGCGATTTCACCGCACGGGGCGGCATTACCACCGCTGTGACCGCGGTGTATTCAAAAAAATGACCGGTTCATTTTTTTGTTGACAAGCCTGTGAAACTCCGTCATTTTGAAATCAAAACTACCACATTGTGGTATATGATCAAAAAATTATTCACAGGCGGGGGCATCCATGAAATCAAATACACTTTTTTTTGTAAAACTGATCTTTGTTATTCTGATCCTATCAGCGAAACCGGATTTCGCGTTTTGCGAACTCAAATCTCTGGACGACGCTGAACTTTCAACAGTTGAAGCAGAAGGCGTCACTGTCAGCGATGTCAACAATCCATCAGACGCGGCTGAAAACAGCGGCATTTTGTCCGTCACGGCCGGAGATTCCGACCCGCTTGACCTCAATGATCCCAACAGCGCGGTCAATGTATTAAGGCCGCAGACTTTAAACAACAACGCGATTGCCGCTCCCCAGAACCAGTTCAACAACTTAAACCAGTCTCCCTCCTGCTGCAGCGGCAGGAGCGGCTGCCCGTGATACCATTATAAGCGGCTGAAAAACCCAAGTCCCCCTCGTCATGAGCCTTTGCTTATGACCCTCCAATCCCGGAGCGGAAAATACTGCTCCGGGATTTTTTATGCCAAAACAAGACAGATGCTCCGCGGAAACCGGACTCCGGGAAAACAGTGGGTTCCGGATCAGATGCGGCATGACGTGATTGTTCTTATTGGTTGCCGGTTGAATAATGCAAAAAATTCATTTTACCTGTTTTCTTTTTTCGGTCATAGTTATACATGTCGCCAGAATGCCATTGCGATTGACAGGAACAACAGGATGGCGTCATTGAGCGAAGGGAAGCAATCTCATAAGCACACGGATTTCATGCGGATAGCTTCGTCGCGCAAGGCCCCCTGAATTGTTTAGGAGTCCGCCGGCACTCTTTTAATTTTTTTATTCATATCTCACGAAAGGAATGAACATGAAAGACACCTTAAAACCGGGCCTTGAGCATGAATTCACATTTACCGTTCCTGAATCCAAAACCGTGCCGCATCTTTATCCGGAAGCGGCGGAATTTCAGGTCATGCCGAAAGTGCTGGCCACCGGGTTCCTGGTGGGACTCATCGAGTGGACCTGCATTCAATCCGTTAATCCCCACATCGACTGGCCGGATGAGCAGACGGTGGGGACTCAAATGACGATCGCGCATACGGCGGCAACGCCTCCGGGGTTTCAGGTCACCGTCAGGGTGCGTCTGGTGAAAATCGAAGGGAGACTGCTTGTTTATGAATTTGATGCCACGGACGGAGTGGACGCCGTCTGCAAGGGAACCCATGAGCGATTTGTAATCAACGCGGCCAAATTCAGCGGCAAGCTCGAAGATTGTCCGGTTTGGTCGTTCGATGGTTCTTCAACCAACCA
>JALOPH010000253.1 GCA_025453995.1 Desulfobacterales bacterium | reverse complement strand
CCGGCGCTTGCCGACCATGACCAAAAGACCCCTTCTGGAATGATGATCCTTTGAATGGGTTTTCAGATGTTCGGTCAGATGTAAAATCCGGCCGCTCAGCAATGCAATCTGAACCTCGGGTGATCCGGTGTCAGATTCATGAAGTTTAAACCGGTTAATTGTTTCAGTTTTGGTTTTAGATGCACTAATCACGTGTTCCTCCTTTAATAATCCGTAGAACTTTTAATGGAATCTTAGTCTTAGTCTTTTTTTTATATCATATTATGGATTTATAAAAACACAACAATAATTATACGTTTCCCCGTGTTCCGAACGCTGAACCACGGCGAGAAGCCGGCCTTCCTCGCCGATCAATTTTATGAATCCATCCCGTCCGGCATCCGTCTTCAGCCTGATATCTTCAATTGTCAGCGGTTTACCGTATCTGATTTTTTCGGTCAGATCTTTTCCGGCAATATACGCGCCCATGCTTCTGAGCGCTTCGGACATGGGGACGATATTGTCATTGAGCGCATTTATTGGACCGCATGACTCAATAGAATGCAACGGGATCGCTTCACGGATCGAAAACCCGCCGCTTTCAATTCGCCTTAATGTCTTTAAATGGCCGCCGCATCCGAGTTCTTTGCCGATATCCGCGCACAGGGTCCGAATATAGGTGCCGGATCCACAGGAGACCTCAAGGCTGATTTCCGGAATCGCCACCTGCATGACGCGGATATAAAAAATTGAAACGGTCCGGGCCGGCTTGATGACCGGGGTCCCTTTTCGCGCATATGCATAAAGCGGCACGCCCTTATGCTTTAACGCTGAAAAAGCAGGCGGAACCTGCTGGATATCCCCCTCAAAACGTTTTGCCGCTGCATGGATGTCATTTTCTGAAATGCCTTCAACAGAAGCAGTGTTCAGAATCTTACCCGTTGTATCCTGGGTATCGGTTTCAATGCCCAGGATCATGGTCGCTACGTATTTTTTTTCACTGATCAAAAAAAATTGGGACAGCCGGGTCGCCTGGTTGAGGGTACACACGAGAACCCCGCTGGCAAACGGGTCCAGCGTTCCGGTATGCCCCGCTTTCTGAACGCCCGGGATTCTTTTTATCCTGTTGGTGACGCCGGCGGATGTTATATTTTCCGGCTTGTCAATGACCAGTATTCCGCTTAACAAGGGCGGCATGTCTGAAAATGGTTGTTTTTCCGAATCTATATTCTCTTCCCCAGGATCTTTATAAATGTTTGGAAAAATCAAATACGATTTTTTTGAGCTCCGGCAGGGTTGCCCGGATATCAAATCCAGCGGCATTATGATGGCCGCCGCCGCCAAACCCCATGGCCAGAGCCGCGGCATTGACCGTCCCGTCCGAGCGGAGGCTGACGTGAAATTCGCTGCCGGATTTCCGCCTTAAGCTGGCTTTGCGCTCGTATAAAAGAACCGCCAGTTTGACATTTTCAATCCGTTTGGCATAGTTGATCAGACCGTTGACATCCTCGATGAGCGTCCCGGATGCGGAAAGCATCTGTTGCGTCAGGGTCATAATCGACAGCTTTCCGTTTTCAGACACTTCAATGGTGTCAAACAGCATGGTCAGCAGCTTGATCCGGTTTAGGGATATGGTCTCATACACATGATGCGCCACTTTATGGGGGTCTGCGCCATGCTTGACCATTTCATGGGATATTTCAAATGACGCCGGGGTGGTATTGGAAAATCTAAATGATCCGGTGTCCGCCATGATCCCCGTATACAGCGCGTAAGCGATCCCCACGTTGATCGGTATATCCATTTCCTTGATAAGCCGGTAGACCAGTTCAGACGTTGATGAGGCGACCGGATCGATGATCTGAAACTCCCCGAAACGGGTGTTGGTCGAATGATGATCAATGTTGATCATCACCGGAATTTTAATGACCGATTCACAAATTGCGCCGATCCGGTGCAGGTCAGAACAGTCCAGGATGATGACCGTGTCATAATCGCCGATATTTCCGGCGTCTTTCTTGATTCTGTGAATGGACGGCAGAAACTGGTAAACGATCGGGAGCGCGCTTTCATTATACAGTGAGACTTTGATTTTTAGCTGCTCAAGCGCCAATCCCAATCCCAACAAAGACCCGATGGCATCCCCGTCGGGATGCGAATGCGTTGTAAGAAGTATATTATTGCTCTTTTTCAGGTGGTTGATGATGTTGTGCATGTTTTTGTTCAAGTTTTTTTAATATCGAATCAATATGAAATCCATGATCCAAAGATTTATCATAGTAAAAAATAAGCTCTGGCATATATCTCATATTTAATTGCTGTGCAAGAGTATATTTGATAAAGCCTTTGGCTTTTTGAAAACCTTCCAGGGCTTCAGCCTGGGTCGCCACGCGGTCGGAAATCACAAAATAAATGCGCGCCAATTTGAGATCCGCCGACATTTTGACGCCGGTAATCGTCGCGGCCTGGAGTCGCGGATCTTTGATGGACTTTTTCAGAAGCACAGACAGCGTCTCCTGTATTAATGCGCCGACCCGGTCTGCCCTGTTAAACGGTTTCATCTGTTTATGCCTCTTGCAACATGCGGTCGTACCGTTTATATACTCATGATTTCCAAAGAAGAATCAATGATATCAGCAATCTGAAGATTCTCAATGAATTCGATTAGTTTGTCGATGGATGAATTAATGAAGCTTCTGTCATTCCCCACCATGGCAAATCCGATCACCGCCTGTTGATGCGCATCGTTAAGGCTGATCTCGGCGATGGAGGCGTTAAAGCTGTTCCGGGATCGTGAGATGATGGATTTGACGATCTTGCGTTTTTCCTTCAGGGAATGGCAGTCCGCCATTCTGAGCGTTACCGCTCCAAAACCGATAACCATATTATGTGCTTAGGTAATGACCGGCTTGATTTCCTCAAGATAATAGCATTCGATGATATCGCCCACTTTGATGTCATTGTAGTTTTCAATGTGAATGCCGCATTCATAGCCGGCCAGCACTTCTTTGGCGTCATCCTTGAATCTTCTTAAAGAATCAATCCGTCCGTTGTAGTTGACAATGCCGTCCCGGATCACCCGTGCCGATGCGTTGCGCAAGATTTTGCCGCTGGTCACATAACTTCCCGCAATGGTGCCGATGCTCGGCACGGTGAAAGTCTGGCGGACCTCGGCCTGGCCCAGAACCCTCTCTTCAAATTTGGAATCCATCATGCCGACCATAGCGTCCTGGATATCCTTGATGGCATTGTAAATGATATCGTAATACCGGATGTCCACGTGCGCCTCTTCCGCAAGAGCGGCCACTTTGGCCATTGGCCGGACATGAAAGCCCAAAATAATGGCGCTGGACACGGCAGCCAGGGAAATATCGGACTCATTGATCGGACCCACAGCCGCATGAATGATGTTAATTTTGACTTCACCGGTGGAAAGTTTGAGAAGCGATTCCCGCAAGGCTTCAATAGACCCCTGTACGTCAGCTTTGATCACCAGGTTGAGATCCTTGACAACCCCTTCCTTCATTCGCTCATAAAGTTTCTCAAGGCTTAAGCGGCTGGTTCCGGCCAGAACCTTGGCGCGCTGTTTTTGCAAACGGTGCTCGCTGATCTGCTTGGCATCTTTTTCATCAGCTAATGAAATAATCTCCTCGCCGGCCATGGGAACGCCAGAAAGACCCACAATTTCAACCGGCATGGACGGACCGGCTTCTTTGACAGCAACGCCCCTGTCATTAAACATCATACGAATTCTGCCGTAATACATTCCGCAGACCACGGGGTCACCGACATGCAGGGTTCCTTCCTGGATCAGCACCGTGGCCACAGCGCCCCTGCCGGTATCCAGCCTGGATTCGATAATGTATCCTTTTGCGTGTTTGTTCGGGTTGGCCTTTAATTCAAGGACTTCAGCCTGGAGCAGGATCATCTCAAGCAGATTGTCGATGCCGATCTGTTTTTTGGCCGATACATTGGCAAAAATGGTATCGCCTCCCCATTCTTCCGGCGACAGCCCCTTTTCGGCCAGTTCGCGTTTAATGCGGTCCGGGTCCGCGCCGTCTTTGTCGATTTTGTTGACCGCAACAAGGATGGGCACATTGGCGGCTTTGGCGTGATTGATGGCCTCGATGGTTTGGGGCATGACGCCGTCATCGGCAGCCACCACCAAAATGACAATATCCGTCACCAGTGCGCCGCGTGCGCGCATGGCGGTAAACGCTTCATGGCCGGGCGTATCTAAAAATACGATGTCGCCTCTGTCGAGCTGGACATGGTATGCGCCGATATGCTGGGTAATGCCGCCGGCCTCAAGTTCCGTCACTTTGGTCCGTCGGATGACATCTAAAAGGGAGGTTTTTCCATGATCCACGTGTCCCATTATGGTGACAACCGGCGGCCTGTGAACCAATTGGTTCGGATCGTCTGTTTGAGTTTTAATAACAGCGGCTTCTTCAAAGGCCGCATTTTCCACTTCGAATCCGAATTCAGCGGCGACCAGGTTTGACGTTTCAAAATCAATGGTCTGATTCACCGTTACCATCACGCCCATTCCCATCAACTTTCCGATGATTTCGCTCGATTTGATGCCCATGCGTTTGGCAAGGTCTGAAAGAATAATGGTGTCATCGATTCTTATCCGCCGCTTGATCGCTTTGGGAGTCGTAATGAGGGTCTTGTGCTCAACCGGTATGAGTTGAGCTTTCTGTTTCTTCTGGGATTTCCGTCCCCGGCCGAAGGTCTGATCATAGAGCGCATCCCCTTCGATGACTTC
>JALOPH010000073.1 GCA_025453995.1 Desulfobacterales bacterium | reverse complement strand
ACAGGCGGGTTTTTCTTCAGCTTCTTCGGCAACAGCCGCGGAAGTGAACACAACGCTCAACAACATCATCAGAACAACAAAACATTTTTTCGTACGCATCACCATTCCTCCTTTTTTGTTTGTGTAATATGGTTTTACTGCTTTGGGCATCCAAAACAGTTTGTTTTTATGAAAAATTTTTTCCAGCCTTGTATGTTTGGGCTGATGCCAAAGCCCCTGAGATTCATTTGTTTGCATCATCTGTTTGCTCATAATTGCACATTGCATGCCATGTTGCCGATTAGTCTATTTTAATGAATTTAATTCTTTAATTCAATTAGTTAACTAATCATATCCCAAATGAGGCGCATGGACTATTATTACATTTTTGTATAGTCGATATTGTTTTTATAACATTTTTGAAGCTGAACCCTCACCGAAACCTATACATAAAATAAAAAAATGAGCCCCTTAAGATGCGGCTGTTTTTATTACGGGGATTGATTTTATTGACATTCATAGTCGATATCGTTATTATTGCCAAAAAAATTTAAACGCATATCTTCAAATACGTCATCAACCGCCCCATAACATCTAATAAAAGGGATGGCATATGGAACAGGAAACCAACATCCTCCAATATCTGCTAAAGATAAAAAATATACAGATATTTCATTGGCTTAATGAAGACGAACTCCAGAAAATCCTTTTGATCTCCTCGATCCTCCATTTTAAGAAAGGAGAAACCATTATCTCCCAGGGCGATGTGGGCGACTCCCTGTATGCCATCATATCCGGCAATGTCGAAGTGTCGGTCAAAGACATGAAAGAGAAAAAAGTAATTATCTGCAGGATTCAGCAGGGAGAGATTTTCGGGGAAGCCGCCATCTTTATGACAGCCAAGCGGACCGCTTCCATTATTGCCACGATGGACACCACGGTCATTCAGATCACCCGCAAGGATTTAATCTATTTTTTTAAAACTTTTCCCCATGCCGGAAACAAGCTGCTGATGCTGATTATCTTGAACCTGCTCAACAAGCTTCGGCATGCCAATGAAGATCTGGTGCTGGAAAAACAATCCGATGTGGATATGGATTATGTCGATACGCTCATACAGGAATTTATTTCCGAGAGCGACCATCGCCCAGAAAAGTTTTAATGGATAGATTCATCCCTGCCTACATCGCTGCTAAAGACAACGGCCGGCTTTTAAAAAAAATCTCTCAGGCGCGAAGCATCCTCGGCAGCTGCGTCTTATGCCCAAGGCAATGCAAAGTCGACCGGCTTTCCGATGAAAAAGGGATCTGCCGCACCGGCAGACTGGCGCTTGTCTCTTCATACAATCCACATTTCGGCGAGGAAGCGCCCTTGGTCGGGCGTCATGGGTCCGGAACCATTTTTTTCACCCACTGCAATCTTTTATGCAATTTCTGCCAGAACTATGACATCAGCCATGAGGGGTGGGGCAATGAAGTCAGCGATGATGAACTGGCGTCGATCATGATTTCGCTACAGGATAAAGGCTGCCACAACATTAATTTCGTCACCCCCACCCATGTGGTTCCCCAGATTTTATCCGCCCTTAACATCGCCATAGAAAAGGGCCTTCATATTCCGTTGGTATACAACAGCAGCGGGTATGACAGTGTGGCCGCTTTAAAACTGCTGGACGGAATTTTTGATATTTACATGCCGGATTTTAAATTCTGGGATTCCCGAATCGCCGAGTCCACATGCGATGCAGCCGATTATCCGCAAATCGCACGGCAGGCTTTGGTTGAAATGCACCGGCAGGTCGGAGACCTGGCCACCGACTCATCCGGAATCGCACAGAGGGGATTGCTGGTCCGGCACCTGGTGCTGCCCGAAAACCTTGCCGGGACACGGGAAATCATGAGATTTATCCGCACTTCGATCACCCCCGGCACGTATGTGAATATCATGTCCCAGTACAGGCCATGCGGCACGGCCCAAACGACTCCGGGGCTTTCCAGATCCATCACCGTTGAAGAATTCAGGGCGGCCATCGTCGCTGCAAAAGAGGAGGGGATCTCCCGCTTGGACAGAAACAGGTAAAAGGGGTAAAAGGTTCACGGTTCACGGTTCACGGTTCAAGGTTCAAGGTTCAAGGTTCAAGGTTTTAGGTTTTAGGATGTTTTAACCGTGAACTGTGAACTTGGAACCCAGAATTTAATAATTGCTTGTATGAAAAGAAAAGTATGGAAACAATAGAACAGAAAAAATCGACCCGGACAAACCGTCAGCTTGAAATCATCCGCCGCATCCAGGTCAATATTCCGTTTAACATGCTGGTTCAAAAAGAGTGGCTGGAACTGTTTCTCGGGATGTCGCTAAATCCTGAAATCGGCCTTGACGCTGCGGCACTGGACAATTTCAGCTCCGATGACTTTGCGCATATTGCCAGCGGATTCAAAAAACGCGGGTGCACCATCACCCTGCATGCGCCGTTTCTGGATTTGTCTCCCGGATCGCCGGACCCGAAAGTCCGCGAAATCACCAGGCTCAGATACAACCAGTTAATTGATACGATTTCCATTTTCACCCCGCTGAGCATTGTCTGCCATTCCGGATACGATGATGACCGCTACAGCTTCTGCAAAGATTCCTGGATGGGATATTGTATCGAAACATTAACATGGCTGGGTGATGAAATCCATCAACGCGGTTCGCGCATGATGCTTGAAAACGTGTATGAAACTCATCCCGACGACCTGATTGCCGTCTTGAAATATCTAAACCCGGATCACACCAGGTGCTGCTTAGACATCGGCCATCTCACGGTATTCGGCAAAAGCCCGCTGGGCGTGTGGATATCATCCATAGGACCTTATGTGGGGCAGTTCCATCTTCATGACAACCACGGCGCCAGGGATAACCACATCGGGCTTGGAGAAGGATGCATTGACTTCAAACCGGTCTTTGATTTTATCCAGTCCATGAAGTCACGGCCCATCCTCACCCTGGAGCCCCATAAAAAGGAAGACTTCGCTGCCAGCCTGAGCTATCTGGAACAGTGTATTTTTTGATGAATTAAAAAAAACCATTATGGTGTAATATCAAGCCTGTTTTATTAAAAATTAAATGAGGGCATCCCAATCTCTATAAAATCATGCTTCAACCGCCTTGAATTTTTCTTTGGGCGCGCCGCAGACCGGGCACTTGTCCGGCGCTTTTCGGTCCGCCACATACCCGCAGACCTGGCACACATGGTAGGATTCCACTTTTTCCTTGATCACGTTCATGATGGCGCGTTCGTATAATTTCGCGTGGTAGCTTTCCGCGTCCCTGGCATTGCTGAACACCTGGGCGGCCACAGTTTCGCCCTCGTCCTCGGCGTCTTTGATAAAATCCGGATAGACATTTTCGCTGACGGTTTTTTCACGCTGGAATGATTTTTCAAGGTTGGTGTCCGTGTCTTTGACCACAATCTCTTTGGCTAAATTCAGGTTGCGGGTGGCATGTACCCTTTCAGCTTCGGCAATGGCGCGAAACAACAGGGCGATTTGGGGAACGTCTTCCTCCTGGGCTTTTTCAGCGTAGGCCAGGAGCCGGAAATAGGCCTTTGCTTCACCGATAAATGCCGCATTAACATTTTTCTGAGTCTTTTCCTTCATGTCAAAACCTCCATCTTAAATTTTGGGTCTAACGTTTTTCCTATTTCTTTACCAGTCTTTGGCTCAATGGGCAAGCCTCAACCCAATGACGCCGGCAATGATCAACACAAAAGACATCATCCGCAGGATGCCGGGGGAATCACCAAAAAAAATAATACCCATCGCAAATGTTCCGGCAGCGCCAATCCCTGTCCAGACGGCATAGGCGGTGCCAATGGGAATCTCTTTCTGGGCCAGCCAGAGAAAAAGCCCGCTCATAGCCAAGGCAACAACCGCCCCGATGATGAATGAAAATTTAAACCGCGTGGTCTGGGAAAGCTTTAATCCCAGCGGCCATCCGATTTCAAATATTCCGGCGATGATCAGGTATGTCCAAGACAGGCTCATTTATTCACCTTTTTATTTAAAAATTTACTGATATCAAAAGCATCTTCCATTTCCATCACAGTTTTTAATGTCTTTTCCGCCTCTGATTTTCGAATGCCGCGGATAAACTGTTTGGCTGCGGGAACAGCAGACGGCGTCATGCTGATCTGATCCGCCCCCATGCCGATATACAAAAGGATGCAATCCAGCCGGGAGGCGGCCTCGCCGCAGATGCTGACGGGCTTGCTTTGTTGTTTGCAGATTCTGATGATATCATCGATGACGGCGATCACCGATGGATGAAGGGCGTTATAAAGCCTGGCCACCTTCTGGTTGTTGCGGTCCACCGCCAGCAGGTATTGAATCAGGTCATTGGTTCCGATGCTGATAAAATCGACATAATTGAGTATATGGTGAAGAATCGGCACAGTCCCCGGCACCTCCACCATGATTCCCAGTTTAATTTCATGGTCATAGGGGATGCCCTGTCTGGAAAGGATTCTTTTTTCAATGTCGACCAGCGAAACCACCTGACGGGTTTCTTCTACACTGGTGATCATGGGAAACAGCATACGGGTTTTACCTGATGACGATGCGCGCAGAATGGATCGGATCTGTGTTCTGAATTCATTTTCAAGCTCCAAGCTGATGCGGATGGATCGCCACCCCAGAAAGGGGTTCTCTTCTTTGGGATAGGCCATGTAAGACAGAAACTTATCTCCGCCCACATCAAAGGTCCGGATGGTGACGGATAGCCCTTCGGCTTTGGATAAGATTTTCTGATACAGCGCGGTCTGTTCTTCTTCCGAAGGGAATGTTTTTCTCAGCAGAAACGGAAATTCCGTCCGATACAATCCGATATGATCCGCGCCGTATTTTTTCACAAGGGTCACATCAGAAAGCAGCCCGATATTTGCGCCGAGCCGGACGCGCAAGCCATCCAGGGTGACGGCTTCACTCTCCCGCAGCAAAGAAAGCTCCTGTTGCATTTTTTCGTGCTGCCCCCTGCGCCGGGCATATTTTGCGCGGATTCCAGGTTCGGGATTGACAAACACGATTCCGGACGCGCCATCGACGATGAGGTAGTCATTTTCCCGGACAATATCGAGGAGCCTTTCCACGCCGATGACAACCGGTATTTCCATGGACCTGGCCAGAATGACCGTATGGGAGGTTTTACCCCCCCTGGTCAGGGCAATGCCCTTCAGGTTGGGCTGGCGGATGGCAAGCAAGTCCACCGGGGAGATATCGGACGCGATTAAAATGGTCGGCCGGGAGAATGCCTCATGGGGGTCTTCGGACGCGCCCTTGAGATGGGCCAGGACGCGCCGGCCGATATCCAAGATGTCCGTCGCCCGTTCTTTCAGGTAAGCATCCTGCATGGCGGAAAATTTTTCAGCATATTCGAGAACCGCTTTTTTTAGAGCATACTCTGCAATGACCCCCTTACGGATTCTGTCGATGATTTTTCGTTTTAAAGAACGGTCGGTGAGCATCATGAGATGGGTTTCAATGACGGCGGATTCCTGGCCGGACATTTCCTTGCCGCGCAGAGCGAGGCGCTTGATCTGCTCCGCTGCCTCTTTTATTGCAGTGTGAATGCGCTTTTCTTCAATGTCCGGTTCTGCCGCTGCGACCATATGAATCTGATCAAAATCAATGTGTTCCGGTAAAAATCGGGCATAACCTTCTGCCAGACGATCCATAATAGATTCACCACGAAGAAATCCGTTCCTATCATCGGACTGCTGTTTCGTGATGGTTCGGGAAGCGGCGGAGTTTAAAATATCCGTTGAATCTTTTTTATCAGAGACTTCCGAGAGCAGTCCCATATATGCGATCAGTGCGGCCACCTGGCCGGCAATATTTGAAAATACGGGAATATCAGACTCAGTGATGCCTTCCAGGGAAATGGTCTGCACCACCAGCGCGCCGAGAACTTTTTGATGGTATATCAGGGGCAGCCCCAGAAATGTCTGGAATTTTTCTTCTCCGCTGTTCGCATAATACTTGAACCGGGGATGGGTTTTCGGATCAACCACAAAGACCGGCGCCATGCGCTCGATGACAAGGCCCGTCAACCCTTCGCTGACATCCATTTCGATGGCGCCCACGGATCTTTTCGAAAGGCCGAGGGTTTCCCTGAGCGCAAGGCGGTTGTTGGAAGGGTCGTATACATACACGGAACAAACGTCTGTCTTTAAATGATCCGAAATCAGACGGACAACCTGTTTCAACGTTTTCTCAGGATGCCGGGTCTGGGCAATGGCTTTGAAAATATCATCTACAATGCGCGCGCGACCTGTTGCCATAGATTTGTCCTGCCTGCTTAAATAAAGATATAATTTTTAGTTATTATTGGTTATTATAAGTAATATTATTGACAATTCAATGCCGGTAAAATATTTTATTATCTTAAATTTACAATCATCCGCGAATGATCATACGGATTTTAATAAATTATTTTAATTAAGGAGAATCGTCATGTCAAAGAAACGTTTTGCATTGGCCCTAACAGCTTGCTTTTTTTTTATGTCGGTTTCTGTCCTGCCGTCATTTGCGGAAGATTCCCAGAAAAAGGATATCATTCTCGCCACCACTACATCCACTGTTGATTCAGGACTTCTGGATGTTTTGCTGCCTGTTTTTGAAGGGCAGACAGGCTACCGCGTCAAGACCATTTCCGTAGGCACCGGACAGGCGCTTGCCATGGGCGAGAAAGGCGAGGCCGACGTTTTACTGACCCATGCGCCGGATTCGGAAAAAAAGCTGGTGGACTCAGGCGTGGTGACCAATTATCAGCTCGTCATGCATAATGACTTCATCGTCGTCGGCCCTTCGGAAGACCCGGCAGGCATTAAAGGGAAAACCAGCGTGGATGCGTTTAAAGCGATTGCAGAAAAAAAAGCGATTTTCATTTCCAGGGGGGATGATTCCGGAACCCACAAAAAAGAGCTTGGCATTTGGAAGAAGGCTGAAGTAACGCCCAAAGGCGAGACATGGTACCAGGAAACCGGGCAGGGAATGGGGGCGACCCTGCTGATGGCTGCGGAAAAGAGCGCCTATGCGCTTGCCGACCGGGGCACCTATCTGGCCCAGAAAGCAAACCTTAAGCTGGAGATCCTTTCCCAGGGCGATCCATCGCTGCTGAATATCTATCATGTCATGGAAGTTAATGTGGAAAAGTTCGACAAGGTAAACGCTCCGGGCGCAAAAGCTTTTGTCGAGTTCATGGTCGATCCCAAAACCCAGGAAATGATCGGCGGTTTCGGCAAGGACAAATTCGGCGAACCCTTATTTTTCCCTGATGCAGGGAAAAATAAATAAAACAGCTTTTACAGGCTTACATTAAAATGCCGGTTATCTCAGAAGGGCTTAAAGAAGCTGTCAGGCTGTTGGTAACTCTGGACCCTGAAGTCATGGGCATCACGCTCCGGACCATTCAGGTTTCGGGGACAGGCACGCTCATCAGCGTGTTGATCGGCATTCCAGTGGGCGCTTTCCTGGCCTTAAAAACATTTTTCGGCCGCGGCTTTCTGGTGAGCCTGGTGAATTTCGGCATGGGACTGCCGCCGGTGGTGGTGGGCCTGGCCACCTGGCTGGCGCTCACCCGCTACGGTCCGCTGGGCATGCTGGGCCTTTTATATTCCCCCACCGCCATGATCATCGCCCAGGCGATTATCGCATCTCCGATTGTAGCCGGGCTTACCCTGGCCGCTATCCAGTCGGTCAACCCGAAACTGCGGCTCCAGATGATCGCGCTGGGGGCGACAAAATTCCAGTACCTTTTGCTGAATCTATGGGAAGCGCGGCTGGGCATTCTGGCGGCCGTCATCGCCGGCTTCGGCGGGGTGATCAGCGAAGTCGGCGCATCCATGATGGTGGGCGGAAATGTCCGGGGATATACACGGGTGCTGACCACGTCGACCGTTCTGGAAGTCTCCAAAGGCAGATTCGAACTGGCCGCCGCGTTGAGCTTCATCCTATTGACGCTTACTTTCATGATTGTCTGGATATTGAGTTATCTTCAGCAGCGGGGAAAGCGGCCGTGACCCCGAAACTTCAGGCAAAGAATTTGAGACTGGCAATCTCCGGGCGTGAAATTCTCAATATCGAAAATTTCATGCTGAAAAACGGAGAGGTCATCGCACTCATCGGGCCCAACGGGTGCGGGAAATCAAGCCTGTTGAAGGCCCTGGCATTAATTGACCCCCCGGCCGCCGGCGTCATTTATTTTAACGGCCATCCAGTCTATCCCGGCGGCGATATGCCTGGCGCTCGGCGGCGCATGGCCCTTGTTTTTCAGGAAGCGCTTCTCTTTGATACAAGCGTTTATCGAAACATCATGATCGCGCTGCGCATCCGGGGGGTCACCGGAAAAACAGCTTCTGAAAGAGCCAGAAAATGGCTCGACCGGTTCGGGATTCTGCACCTGGCGCGGCGGTCCGCCCGAAAGCTTTCCGGCGGCGAAGCCCAGCGGGCCAATCTTGCCCGGGCTTTTGCTCTGGAGCCTGAGGTTCTTTTTTTAGATGAGCCCTTCTCCGCGCTGGATTATCCCACCCGCAAAACACTTCTCAATGAAATGGGAAAGCTTTTGAAAGACATGAACATGACCACGCTGTTTGTCACCCATGACTATACTGAAATCCCTTATCTGGCATCCAATGTAAATGTGATGTTTGAAGGAAAAATTAAAAAATCAGGAACGGTTCAGACTATTTTCGGCGAAGAAATATTTGAAAAGCGAATGTTGACGCCGTGGGAGGCATAATCTAAAAAAGGAATCCAGGAATCAGAATTCAGAATTCAGAATTTTACATCACAACCTCTGAATATCGAATAATGATTCACCTCTTGGCAAATGGCATCATGAGCAGCTGGGCGAACGAAAGCGGTCTTCTGATTTCTTGAAGTCCGATGGCCATCCGGTCATGGCCTCCGGCCGGCTGGGCCTGATAGGTCCCGCAGATCCGGTCCCACCAGGGCAGGTTAAAACCGAAATTCATGTCGGATTCCTTAACGATAACAGAATGATGGACCCGGTGCATGTCCGGGGTGACGATAAAGCGCCGCAAAACCCCATCCAGTGCGTGAGGAATGAATATATTGGCATGATTAAACAAAGATGTCGCGTTCAGGAGCATTTCAAATATCAGAACCGCGCCGGCGGGGAATCCGAACACCCCGACAGCGGCAAGCTTGATGAACATTGAAATGATGATTTCTGCGGGGTGGAACCGGATGCCGGTGCTGGCGTCAATATCCAGGTCCGAATGATGGACCCGGTGGAGCCGCCACAATGCCGGCACAAAATGAAACATGACATGCTGCCCGTATATGATGAAATCAAGAAGAACAACGGCCGCCACCCATTCCAAAAATTCCGGCATCTCCAGGAGATTGAAAAGCCCCCAGCCCTTTGACGCTGCAAACATGGAAAATGAGACCGGCAGCAGGGGAAAAATGATTTTCACAGCCAGTGTATCCAGCGCCGCCAGTCCGATATTGCTCACCCACCGCCGCTGAATGGAATCCACCCGCTTTTTACGGGGGGCCAACCGCTCCCAGGCAGCCATGGCCATCAATACGCCAAGGAAGCACGAGAGGCGGATGGTATTTTCATTGAATATGTCATGCATGAATATACCTTATACAAAAATATCAACAAAAGGCAACCTCCCTCCGTTTTTTTTGGCTTTCTGGGCGCCGCAGGCCCGGCTTGACGAAATTTATATAACCGGCTATAAGTCATTCATTAAAAACTCATTGGTCGGCCATTTGAAACCATTAATTCATCTTTGGAAAGGAATGTGAAGCCATGAAATTTACAGTTACCCATGCATATGCAAAAGACACGGAAACGGTTTTTAAAGTGCTCACGGATGAATCCTATCTCGTTAAGAAATTTGAGGCCACAGGCGCAAAAAACATTCACATCCTTCAGTGCAATCAGGCCGGCAAGGACTTTATCATCCGGCGTCAGATGGACATTCCCGCAAATCCGCCGGAACTGCTTAAAAAATTTGTAAAGGCCATGAACACGGTGGTCGCCAAGGATACCTGGAAGTCTTTTGATAAGGAAACCAAATCCGGCGTGTTTGAACTTGACATCAAGGGCGTTCCCATCAGCATGTCCGGCGCCATCACTTTAAAGCCCACAAAATCCGGATGCGATTACATCATTGATTTCGATGCCAAGTGCAGCATCCCGCTCATCGGCGGCAAGCTTCTCTCTCTTGCGGAAAACGACACAAGGGCCAATCAGAAGATGGATTATGAGTTTACCAGGAAATACCTGATGGCATTATAGCTCCATTTTGCATTCAAGCCCTACCTTTACAAGGGATTTAATCGTGCTCAGTCACGTATTGACGGGACGGTTCTCGTACTCGTTCTCGTAATCGATTCATTAAAGCCTAGTACGAGTACGAGCAGGAGTAGGAGTACGAGTACGAGATTAAAAGTAGCTTTCTGTAAAATACCGCAAAACTGGATCGAAAGTTATTTTATGAATAAAAATCCGGGGAAAACCCACCCCAGGCCAGCAGCGGGAAATACCACGTTTTTCCGGCCCAATGCGCTGGCCGTTTTGCTGATGGCCATTACCGCTATCATCATTTATTCCAATACATTTAAAAACCCCTTTGTTTTTGACGATATCAATTTCATCACCCAGAACAATCCCCACCTTCACATGACCCGGTTGTCGTGGGCCCAAATCAAGGAAGCGCTGTTTGAAGCCCAGCCGGGGCACCGGTTTCTACCAAAAATAAGTTTTGCCTTAAATTATTATTTCGGCGGGGAAAACCCCCGGGGATTCCATTTGGTCAACCTGTTGATTCATATATTGACCGGCGTTTTTCTGTTTATCTTTATTCAAACAACAGTCCGCCTATCAGACGCTGCCTGCCAAAGAGCCCATACCCTGCGGGAAGATTCGCCAAAAAATGATTCCTCCGCGGCACTCATAGCTTTTTCAGCAGCGATGATCTGGATGGTCCACCCCATTCAAACCAACGCGGTCACCTATATGTGCCAGCGCATGACAAGCATGGTGGCCATGTTTTACATTTTATCGCTGCTGACCTATGCCAGGGGAAGGATCGCATGGCGGCTGCATCATCACAAGCAGGCTGCCGCATATTGGACCGGGTGCATCATTGCCGGGGCTTGTGCCGTGGCGAGCAAGGAAAACGCCGGCATGCTGCCTGTCTTTATCCTGGTGTATGAATGGTATTTTTTTCAGGATTTGAGAAACATCCGCACATACCGGTCCCTGCCCTGGCTGATTGCCGGCATGATCCTGTTTGCCGCCGTGGCCCTCTGGTATCTGGGGCAAAACCCTTTTCAGAGGATTCTCGCCTCTTATGCCAACCGGGACTTTGACCTTTCCCAGCGGGTCATGACGGAATGGCGCGTCGTGGCGTATTACTTCAGCCTCACGGCATTTCCCTATCCAGGCCGGTTTCATCTGGATCATGATTATCCCTTGTCGTATTCTTTACTCCACCCAACCCCGACCATTGCGTCCCTGGGGATGATTGCCGCACTTTTTGCCGCCGGCATTTATCTGGCGAAAAATCACCGGCTGTTCTCCTTTTGCATCCTCTGGTGCCTGGGCAACCTGGTGATCGAGTCCTCGGTCATCGGCATTGAGATCATCTTCGAACACCGGATGTACCTGCCGTCCATGATGGTCTGCCTCATGGCCACCCTGCCGGTGTTCCGGGTCGCCCGGTCGCCCTGGGCGGCTTTCTGGGCCCTGGCGGCCCTGGCCGCTCTGCTTTCCGCAGGCTCCTATCAGCGCAACGCCGTCTGGAAGAGCGATGTGTCCTTCTGGATGGACAATGCGGAAAAATCGCCAAATAAGGCGCGTCCGTATCAGAATCTTGCTTTTTCCTACCAGATTCAACGGGATTTCAAGAATGCCATTGTCAATTACCGAAAATCCATCCGGATCAAGCCGCACCCGGTGGCGTATTTTAACCTGGGGTTGGCTTTAAAAGAAGAATCAGAACCCCTTGAAGCAGTGGACGCGTTTGTCAATGCCCTTAAACTGGGGTACAGCACGCCGCAGATTCACGCCAATCTCGCGCAAACCCTCGCGTTCATCGGCGAATTTGAAGATGCCGCCATGCACTTCAAGCAGGCCATCGCGATGAACCCCCAGGATGCGACTCCCCGGAAAAATTATGAGAAATTGCAGGAGTTTATAAAAACATGCGGGAATCCGGTGGAATGCGTGCGCATCCTGGCAACCCAGCAGCCGGATAATCTGGCGCTGTCCTACAAACTGGGCGCGTTGAACGAGCGTCAAGGGAATCTGGAAGAAGCGAAAACCGCCTATGAAAGAGTGCTGGCCCGATTGAACCCAAACGCCGGTCAGAAGCTCTATCTTCTGACGCTCAACCGGCTGGCGGGGATCGATTCTGCAAGGGGAGACACAAACCGCGCCCTCGAATTGTTTAAAACCGGCGTCCGGATGAAGCCGGATGACCCCCATTTTTATTATCAGACGGCCGCTGTGTATGCCGGACAAAATGACGAAGTCTTGGCGACCCAATGGCTGGAGGAGGCTGTGCGGCGGGGGTTTGCCGACTGGGAACAAATAAAAAAAGACAATCGATGGGCGAAAATCAGAAATACGGCGAATTTTCAGCGGCTTAAAAACCGGACGCCCGCTTCCCGGGAACCGGGCTGATCTTGTTTTATGGGGGGGGGTGCAGTCCCATTTCAGCCCCCATAAAATAAGTTGTATTTTTTTTTGCTTTCATTTAAAGAACATTTCCATTCTCATAACGACATAAAAAAACACATATATTTAGTGCCTAAACGGAAAGTGCAGATTTTGGTCAAGGACAAGGCCGCAGAAATTTTTTGACCGCAGGCGTAGCGGCGCTACGTCGAGGATCAAAAAATTTCGAGAACGCAGTATTTGACCAAAAGATGCGGTTTCCGTTCGGGCACTATTTAACGATTAAGGAGGGTTTACAATGGGAAAAGGCGATCAACGCACCAAGCGGGGAAAAATATTCAGAGGCACTCACGGCAAAACCCGATCGAAAAAGAAAAAAATTAAAACCAAGCCGGAATAATTCGATAATCGGGTGATCATCATTGACATTCGATAAGAGAAGGGGCGTCGTTTTTAGCATTATTGACGGCGCTGCTGACGCGATGGCATACCATATCCCGGTCATCAAAGGGGCGCATCAAAGCTTCTATGCGATGAATTGATGAACTGGCGTCCAGCCACAGGTCTATATGCTCCGGCCCGATGATGACCGGCATCCGATCATGGACTCGACTGATAACGCCATTGGCCGATGTGGTAAGGATTGCGCACGATTCTATTCTTTCATCCGAGGCGGGCTTTTTCCAGGATTCCCATATGCCGGCCAGGGCAAAAAGGTCTGACCCGGAAAGCCGGATCAGATAAGGCTGTTTGCCGGAACCTTCTTTTTGCCATTCATAAAATCCGCTGACAGGAACCAGGCACCGCCGAAATTTATACGCAAGTTTGAAACCCGGTTTCACTTTCACGGATTCCTCCCGCACATTGATCATTTTATAACCGATGGATTCCTCTTTTGCCCAACTGGGGATCAGCCCCCATTTCAACATGGCCGGCATTCTCTGCGCATCGACCGTTTGACAGATGGCCAGGATCTGCTGCCCGGGGGCGACATTATATCTTGGCTGGATATCCGGCGCGACGCTGACCTTGAAATACCGGGTGATGACGCCCGGCGGCGTCCAGAGCGCAAATCGTCCGCACATGCTATGCGCCTTCAATTCTTATTTGCATATTTAATGGTATTATTGATCGTGACAGCGCCAGCGGGAAGGTCTGATCTTTTTTTATAGAATTCCGGGCAGTCCAAACACGCCTCCACCACAGTGGCGTCAAAGAGAATGCCTTTCTGTTCGTTCAACTCCTGCAGGGCGGATTCCATTTTTTGGGCCGGGCGATAGGGCCGGTGGGAGCTGAAGGCTTCCAGAAAATCAGCCGCCGCCAGAATTTTGGACTCCAGGAGGATATCCTTGTCTTTGAGACCTTTCGGATATCCGCTGCCGTTGATCCGCTCATGGTGCTGATAGACGATTTCAGCAATGGGCCATGGAAAGGGGATGTTTCTTAAAATGGTATATCCGACCACGGAATGGATTTTAATCAGCTCCCATTCCGCCTCAAGCAGCTTGCCGGGCCGGTTGAGCAGAGAGACGGGGATTCTGATTTTTCCGATGTCATGAAGAAGCCCGGCAATGCGGATGGCTTCGAT
>JALOPH010000072.1 GCA_025453995.1 Desulfobacterales bacterium | reverse complement strand
AATCTGTGACAAAGTTTTCAATTTCCACTTTGGAGCTGTTGTAATAGCTGTCGGGATTAGGGTTCAAATGATGTTCCTCGGTGAGACCCAGGGGGGTGTCTGCGTATGAACCGTAAACAGTTATGCTGCTGGCATAAATGACTTTTTTGACCTTGTTGGCGACACATGCTTCAAAGACATTGCGCGAACCGTTGATGTTGATGTCGTAAATTTTCCGCTTGTCGCTGATCTCTCCTACCACAAAAGCAAAATGAAAAACCGTATCCACGCCTATTAAAATTTCGGCCAGGTTTTTGCTGCGGACATCTTCACGGTGGAATTTGACTTTTCGGAACCCGCCTTTCCAGGGAGTCACATCAATCCCGATAACACTGTCGATTTCAGGATCAGCTTCAAGTCTGGGCAGGATGGTGGATGCAAAATAACTGTTCACGCCTGTGATTGCGATTGTTTTTCCCATCTATCCCCCGATTGTTTATTCAGGTATTATTCCATTATTTCTGGCCTGTTTGATCATCTCAGGCTCCTCCCATTTTTTGTCCACGCCAAACTCCTCTGCAAGGATATTGGCGCCGATATACCCTCCCCCGCCCAGGATCATGCCGCCGGGGTATGTGCTGGCGCCGCACACGTAAAACCCGTCAATGGGGGTAAAAACCTGTGAGCAGGATTCGTTAGGCCGGAAGTAGCCCATCTGAAGCGGTATGTAGCCTCCATGCTTGAAAGACCCCTGCACCATGTTGGTTATCTTGTGTTCAATATACGTGGGCGGATAAACGAGCCGAAACAAAGGGTCAATGTCGGGCGCATATTTTTTCCATGCAGCGATGCAGCGATCGGCATATGATTCCTTGATTTTTTCCCAGTCACATTTGAATGGCGCCAGGGACTCCCACCGGCCGGTATGAAAGCCTTTGAATGCCTGAATGGGATCAAAAAGCGACGTGCAGGTAACATGACCCAGAGGGTGTTCCGGAAGCTTGCCTGCCTCCAGATCTTCCACGTGGTCGAGGATCTGGTCTGTATTTTCAATGCCCAGAAACGTGATCAAAGCGTTTTGGGCATCCGGGATTGAATCGGCAAGGGGATATGCAGGCGCCTGCTTTAGCGCCAGATGAACGCCGTAAAATGTCGTTTTTTCCCATTCCCAGCGCCTGGCGCTGTCCGCCAGATGTCTGGGGATGTCAGGCTCATCGAAAAATTTTAAAAAACTCTGCCTGGGATCCACTGTTGAAACAACCGCATTGGCCTTGATTTCCGTCCCGTCCGCCAGCAAAACGCCATCCACCCGTCCGGCGTTCATGATGACTTTGACGACTTCCGACATGTCGCTGATCACGCCGCCGGATTGAACGACCCGTTTATGGAGCGCGGAAGAGAGCCGGTGGGACCCGCCGGCGCAAAGGGCCGCATTGGTCATCCGGTAAACATACAAAGGGAACAGATACCCGATGGCCTCAAAAGGGGAAAGTCCCCACATGGTAAACAAATTCAAAACACCCGCTTTCACGGGCTCCTCAATGGAATAGGATTCCAGAATTTCAAGGGGCGTAAGCTCAGCGATTTGATTGAACTTTTTGCCTATCGGATCTTTTGCAGCATTGAGCTGTTGAACCATGTCCAGGGCCGGAACTGCCGGTACATAGGTCAGGGGTATCAGAATTTTTTCAGAAAACTCCTTAAAGTCTAAATACATTTTCAGATATGACTCGCCGGCTTTTGACGAAAAGACGGAAGTTATATACTGAGCGGTCTTTTCCGGATTTTTGTAAAAAAGCAACGGCTTTTTCCCTGCACACAGGTATGCAGCCTGAACTTCCGGATAAATATATTTGACGCTCATCTCATGAAGTGCGAAATCCTTATAAACCGGCATAATTTCAGCCATGAGATGATAGATGGCGTGGGTGTTGAATTTAAAACCCGCATGCTCTAATGTGTCCAAACCTCCGCCGGTTTCATGACGCCGCTCCAGCAAGATGACTTTCAACCCGGCCTTTGCAAGATACGCGGCGCAGATCAATCCATTATGCCCGGCGCCAATCACTGCGACATCATATGCTTTTTTTTTCATGACGCCACCTCCTTCACGCCCAGATTGATGGGGACATTCAAGGCATTTTCCAAGTACCATGTGAACGCTTTATTCTGCCACCATTCCTGGGTCCTTGCGCCAAGATCTTCCGCCACTTCACTTGCGGCAATGTATCCGGATGTGAGGACGGTGTTTCCAGCCAGATGTATGGAATTAGACAGGTAAAGATCACGGATAAAAGTTCGCGATCCGCCGCCGGCCAGCACCCCCGGAACCGGTCGTTTTTCATAAAACTGTTCAGGGATCATGCTCCCGCCATTCCATGATCCCAGGATTGCAGAAGGGTTGTTCCGGTACTGATCCAATGGAGAATAGATGATTCTATCCTTAACCAGGCTTTTAAAACCGGGCGCATACATTTCCCATGCGCGATCGATTTCATCGGCCAGTTCATATTTCAATGTATCCCAGGACATGAAGCCATCCAGGGTGCGATTGCGCCAGTATTTTGGATCCGGAGGCACATCCAGCCACGTATTCACAACATGGCATCCCGGCGGCGCCTGTGTGGGGTCTGCAAGGGTGGGTATAAACCAATTCACGATGATTTCATCATGGATTCTTCTGGATTCGATGCTTTCCATAATACCCCGCATTGAAGCGCTGGTATTTCCCCCGAAATACCCCATGAATGTTTTCTGGATACCATCGTCAAAATCAGCTGATTTGAATCGGGGCTGACCATTGAGAGCATGGTTTACGACAAATAAATTCTGGATATCGTATTTGAAGTTTCGGATTTTTTTTATCAGATCGGGAGGGATGTGATTTTCGCCCACAAGATTGATAAATGTCGGGACAAGACTCAGATTGCTGATGATCTTTTTGGCAGCAACGGTCTCCCGGGGATAAATGGCTTCATCAGCAAGCACAACACCTTTGGCGCTTCCATTTTCAATCAGGATTTGCTTTACAGGACAACACGGCAGAATTTTTACCCCATGATGGACAGCGGCTTTCACCAAGGCGTGGGTGAGCCCATGAGATCCTCCTTTACATTGATGAACCGGAAACATTGTGCCCATTAAATTGCCGAGGATCGCCCCCAGAGCGCCGATCTTCGGCTGGTTCGGGGGAAAGCCGGCCAGCCATTGAAGCGCCTGGAATGTGGTCTTTATCTTTTCAGATTCATAAAACAAATCCAGCGTTTCAAAACTGTCCATTCGAATGATTTCATCAAATGATTTCTCAATCCCGGTGCTCTTCAGGAATTCATCAAATATACTCCCCATGGCTTTTTCTTTTTGTATATCCGGCGCCGTAAATAGCCACGTATGGAGAACATCTGCCAGGTCCTCAATCCTGGGAAGAATAAAATCAAGCCCTTTTTCAAGCAGAGCGGTATCCTGTTCGGATATTTTCCGCCAATGCTCGACCGTGTCATATGGATTGAGCCCAATCAGCGTGTTGGTGGCGTCATCAAAGGTCTTGCCGAAAGCAAATTCCGTAGCCCGCCATTCCAGGCCGAATTTTTCAAGACCCAGATCCAGCATCGCAGGACTCATGGCGGTAATCATCCAGGTCGCGTGAAGGTTGTGCAAAAATCCGGGGATTCCGGGCTCGGTCGTGTCACAATGGGTCCCGCACTGCCCCCTGGCTTCAAGCAGCAAGGTTTTTAAACCAGCCTTTCCAAGGTACGCGGCGCAGGTCAAGCCATTGATTCCTCCGCCGATGATGATCGCATCATACTCTGCCATAAGCCCACCTCCATAAAATATTGGGTTATCCAAGATGCCTGGGTAACATTGAAAATCAACAACTCATTAGACTCACATGCTGGCTCTGCGATGCTTTTCGCCCGGTCTTCGTCCGAACATGACCTGTTCATAGGCATCGTTGACCTTTTTTTCGATGTCCAGAGATTCTTTGTCTATAAATTTTTTATGGTTCCAAAGATATATGAAATAGCGGGGAATGTTTTTGATGAGCAGTTTGACCAATGAAAAATTAAAAAATGTTTTAATAAGCCCGGGTACGTCCTCAGGCGTAAACGTAATCCTGAATTCCCAATTGACAGGGTCCTGCATGCTGCCGATAATAAAAATCTGATCGCCTTCGGGATCTTTCATGGTCTTGTAATATCTAAAGTCCATAAAGACTTCAGTTCTTCCCAACCCTCTTGACCATAGCTTCATGGCGGCCTCTTTTTATTTGGTAAAAGTTTGAGCATATTTACTCACGGTTTCCAGTATCAGCCTTTTTCGGATCAGCCCGATAATCGTATTTAATACATCAGTCCCTTCTTCAACCATAAGGACCATCTCATCTATGCTGATTTTCCCCAGTGTCCGCTTGAGCATGATTTTTGTCTCTTCATCCACCATCCTGGCCACAAACTCGCGATAGGGGATGAAATCTTCCGGCGCAAAACCCAATTCTTTTGAAAATCCGATCTCTCGTAGTTTTTTCCAGCATTCCATGATGCGGATGTCATCTTCATCATAGTACTTCTGCTTGGCTTTTTTCTGGGGATGCAGAATCCCTATCGATTCTAATTCTTTAATTTCCTTAAGATCTGCGCCGGTTCGCTCGGAAAGTTGACCGGTACTGATTTTACGAATGGCAAGGCTTTCCTTGATATTCTTAAACAGTTTCCCGTCAAGCTTGGCGATGGTCTGTATTTCATCCACGCTCAAACCGTCTTTACCCTGTTTAATGATCTTTTTGATGACGGATAACGGGAGGTACCGCTTCGATTGAAGTTCTTTGATCAAACGGATGGCATTGACATGTTCGTCAGAATAATATGCCATGTTGGCCTGGGTTTTAATTGGTGCCGGAATAAGGCCTTCGTTGATATAATACTGAATGGTCCCTTTGGGCACTCCGGTAGCGGCGATCAGATCCTTCATCCGCATCCGTGCCATTTTCAAATTATTTATTTTTTCAGACATAAAAAATTAAAACATACTGATAATTTTAAATATTTATCGAAAAGTGAAAAGTTTTACTTGTCGTTAATATGACAGCAATATGTTATCGAGTCAAGACTATTTTTTAAGAATGGGCGTGAAAAGAAGAACGATGTGAAAGTCGGCTTTAAGATTATTTCGGATATAATTTTCGCCAGGGCTCTTGCCGGTTTTTGCGGCAATTAGTCAACGCCAAGTAAAGGGCGCCGACCGCCAATTCAGCGCAGTGCAAAGATTCGGGCGGAAGTGTTTCCAGGTATTGAACCACCTGTTCCGGTGTTAATTTCCATGCCTCGGAAAGCGATTTTCCCTCAGCCATCATGACGACCGTATTGGCACAGGCGCGCGTATTGACACAACCATTAACGGCAAAAGAGATCCATTGGATGCGGTTGTCATTTAAGGTGATAAAAAACTCAACCGTATCGCCGCAATCGCCCGTATTTTTGCCATAGCCATCCGGATTTTCGACAATTTCGCATTTATCTGTCCGGAATGCCATCTCAAGGAACTTTGGCGAATGATCATTCCAAAAGTCAAAAGATGCATCGCTCATATCGGGAAAACTCTATTTTTAAGTTGTCATCGTCCAAGGTGTTACCGGCCATCCTGCAATAATTCCAGTATAATTTAAAATTTTTTTCAATAAAAAAGGCACGGCCAAAAGTATCCGACCGTGCCATTAATCGTCAATTAAAATTTGTATAATTAAATTATGAATCGTTAATGAATTTCAATCTTTCGCGCTTTACCTTTTTCATCTTTGGGAAGCGTTACTTTAAGCACCCCGTCATGATATGTTGCATCGATTTTTTCCTGATCCACATGTCCGGCCATTCGGAATCTTCTTTCAAAGTAACCGGCATATCTTTCGGAACAGTAGGTGCATTCATTTTCGAAAGCCGCCTTTGATTTCTCCCCTTTTACTGTAAGAACGCCATCTTCAAAGGAGACATCCAATGCTTTCATATCTATACCAGGCAGATCTAATGTCACCATATAATGATTTTCGTTTTCCGCAATATCAGCCGGCGGCAGCCAATCGGAGAGAATCTCTACATCAACAAACGGCTTCGACCACTCATCAAACAGCCGATTGATCAATCGGGCCGGCCTGTATCTCAACCCAACAGCGGGAATCAAATCCAATTCTCTTGTCATATCAGTCACCTCCTAACAAATTTTTTAAGGCTCATAAAGCCTTCTAAAAAAAATATAAACATCAACCATAATGATTCAAGTCTTCAAATAATGAAAAAGTAAAATTAATTTTTATCAACTTTTCCTTGATTTATTGAACAATGTTCAATAAAATGAACCCCAATCAATTGCTTGTCAATTTAGCAACCTTTATTGTTTAAGGAGGGGCCCATGTATGATTTTCTCCTTTCGCCCGATGAGCGGGAATTAAAAAAAGAAGTGCGCGAGTTTGTCCGGGAAGAAATATCGGCCGAATTCCTGCGACAAATGGACAAAGACGAAATAACGTATCCAAAAGAATTTGTGGAAAAATTGGCCGCAAGGAACCTGCGCGGCATACGTTTCCCAAAGAAATATGGCGGCCGCGGCATGTCGTGGGTGGCTGAAGTAGCAGCTACAGAAGAAATCGGATGCCTCGGCATGGCTCTGGGATGCGCTTTCGTTATGCCTTCCATTGTGGGTGAGGCGTTAGAAAAATTCGGCACAGAAGAACAGAAGCAAAAATACCTCAAGCCCTATATTGAAGGCAAGCTGGTGGCAGCCGAAGCGCTTACCGAACCCAGAGGCGGTTCGGACTTTTTCGGCGCCATGACCAAGGCTGAACTCAAAGACGATCATTTTATTTTAAATGGAATGAAACGATTTGTGGTAGGCGCTGAAGGAGCGGATTTTTTTCTCGTATATTGCCGGACCAATTTTGACCCCGCCGCTCACAAATATAACCGCCTCAGCCTCCTGATCGTCGAACGCGGGCCTGGCATTGAAACAGAATACATGTATGGACTGATGGGATGCCGCGGCGGCGGAACCGGGCGGCTGGTGTTTCGGGATGTCAAAGTGCCCAAGGAAAACATCGTCGGCGGACTTCATGGCGGCGCCCTCTGTTTTCATCAGATGATGATTCCTGAACGGCTGACATCCGCGGCTGGCTGTCTGGGCGTATGGGGGGCACTGGACCTGGCCGTCAGATATTCCAGCAAGCGACGCGCCTTCGGCCAGGAAATCCGCAAATACCAGGCCATCAGCTTCAAAGTCGCTGATTCCATCTGCCAGCTTGACGCTGCCCGTGCCATGACATACATGGCGGCCAGAGCTGTGGATGAAAATTACCCGAATGTCCGCAGACTTGTGAGCGAAGCAAAACGCGTGGCTACGGAAAATGCCTGGTCGGTTGTCAACAATTCCATGCAGATCATGGGCGGCATCGGATACACCGATGTATATCCTATCGAGCGGGCGTTAAGGGATACCCGGCTGGGAATGATATGGACAGGAACCAGCGAAATCATGAATCTGATGATCCAGCATGAATATTACAACCAGGTTCTTGACCCGTCTTACGACCGGCGGATTATGGAAGATGATGCGACCAATCCCGACATCACGGAACGATGCTTTAACGACGATGACATGCAGGATGTGTTTGACGGCAAAATCTGCAGCAAATAAATAAGGAGTTTAAACTTGGCCTTGAAAAAAATGGTGGAGCTAAAGCTTAAGGAAAGGGATGCCCGGCGCAGACTTATTCTTCATGCAGCCCGTGAATTATTCGCAAAAAAAGATTTCAGAAGCGTCACTGTTCGGGAAATCGCTAAAGCCGCCGGCGTCAGCATCGGCACCATCTATAATTACTACGAAAATCTCACCGATCTGTTTTTGGACGTTTTTCTGAAAAGCGCTGAAGAGATCGAACAGATCCTCAATAAAGAAAATCTATCGGCGGCCCCTTCCCTTTCAAGGTTTTGCGAACTATACATCGCCTATCTAAACGACAATATGACCTTTTACCAGATGATGGGCCATTTCATGCTCGTCGGTTATCTCCCTCCGGATGCCACCGACAAGTTAAACCATGTCATGCGGATGCTGATGGACCGCATCGAGGAGAGAATCAACGCCCAGGGTATGCATAATCATGCCAGACTCTCGGCGCACGCCCTTTTTTCAGCATTAAATGGGATCATGATCAGTTATGCCCGGTATCCGGGCCGGACGCCGGATCAAATCAAACGCCATACGCTCCGGCTTGCGGAAATCGTCGCCCAGACCTTCGCATCCGGATCAAAGATAAAAAAAACCAAATCCAATAGGCTTAAAAAGGAGGTTGTTTCATGAAAGGATGGACGGAAGATGAATTTAAAAACAAGGAATTAATGGCGCCTTGCGGACTTTATTGCGGCACCTGCGGTGTTTATATTGCGACCCGGGATGGAAATGATAAATTCAAGCAGGCCCTTGGGAATATATACGGTACCAAGCCTGAGGAAACTCAATGCTTAGGCTGCATGCAGCCGGATCCACCTCGAAACCTCTATGGATATTGCAAATCATGCGGAATCAGAACCTGCATCAAAGAAAAAGGCTTTTATTCCTGCCATCAATGTACTCAATGGCCTTGTGACATGATTGAAAATTTCGGTATTGCCACCGGCGCCAGGGTCATGAAACGCACTATTCCCATCTGGCGAAATAAAGTCGCAGATCTCGGAGATGAAAAAGGGAGCATTGAATGGGCCCGTTCTGAATGCGGACGCTATCATTGCTCGTTCTGCGGCAACCCGCTTTTCAGGGGCGCCCAGCAATGCCGCGTATGCAAAAAAAATACGGCCGATGAACTTGATGGCGGCTTTTCGCTTAAGTAAAGATTCGTGAAGATTGACGAAGCATCAATCTTTTGATATATTTTCAGAAAAAAGGGCGCTGTTGGAAAATGAATCCGCTTTATACCGACATCATCGGATTTCACGGGCATAGCTGCCCCGGACTGGCAATCGGGTATCGAATGACACAGGCAGCTCTATCCTTGCTTTCAGAATCAAGGGCCGAAGACGAAGAGATCGTTGCCATCGTCGAAAATAACGCCTGCGGTGTGGATGCGCTTCAGTTTATGACCGGATGCACATTCGGCAAAGGGAATTTAATATTTAAAGACTATGGCAAGCATGCATTTACGTTATTTAGCCGAAAAACAAAACAGGGCGCCCGTGTTATATTTAATTTCTCCAAAATCACCGAGGATATGCGCAAAGACAAGGAGAATCTGGTCCAATGGCTCCTGGCGGTTCCGGAAAAAGAAATCATCAGTCTAAAAAAAGTCCACGTCGAGGAACCTGAGCCTGCCCGGATTTTCAGATCAGTCAAATGCGAATTCTGCGGCGAAGATGTTATGGAAACCCGGATACGAACAGTTGAAGGCAAAACATCCTGCATCCCGTGCGCAGAAAAACAATACAAACAACAATAAAGATGCCGGAGGCGCCCCATGTTCGAGCATTCCATTACACGTCGTGAAGCTCTTTCAAACATTTTGAAAATAACCGGCGGCATTGCCGCGGCTTATAGTATTTCCTTTCCTTTGATGCCTGCGCGCCTGAATGCGGAAAGCAAACCGACCAATTGGATTATAGAAGGTTATGGCCAATCATCAGGCTATTCAATCAATGCGCTGACGCGAAAAATGTTTGAATTTGCCGGAGGCATTTCCACGTTTATCTCCAAAGGGGATATCGTGGTCATAAAACCAAATGTTTCCTGGGCCCAGCCCCCCCATCTGGCCGCCACCACCCATCCCGAAGTGGTGCAAGCGGTTATTGAACTGTGCCAGGAAGCCGGGGCCAAAAAAGTCCGCATCGCGGACAATACCATCCATGATGCCAGAAGATGTTTTTCAGTCACCGGTGTGGGTCTTGTGGCTGAAAAAACAGGGGCTGAACTGGTTGATCCCAAGTCCTCTTTGATGAAAGAGATGAACCTTAAAGGTGAGCGGCTGAACCTATGGCCGGTTTTCACGCCGATTGTAGAAGCTGACAAGGTCATTAATCTGCCGGTTGCCAAGGTCCATGGATTAAGCGGCCTGACTCTGGGATTGAAAAACTGGATTGGAGCTGTGGGTGGACGACGCCCTGCATTGCATCAGGACATTCATCAGACGATTGTTGATCTGGCCGGATTTTTCAAACCCACCCTGACACTCATCGACGCCACGCGGATCATGATCGCAAACGGACCTTCCGGCGGTGACGAAAAGGATGTGAAAACCATGAATCGCCTGATTCTGAGCAATGATCCGGTGGCTGCCGACGCCAAGGCCGCCGGTCTGTTTAACAAAAACCCCCTGGATGTGGGCTTTATTAAAATCGCCCAAGAACGAGGGATGGGCACCAGCGATATGGAAAAACTCACCCAATTCCAGGTATCAGTGTGAAAATCAAATATCTGATCTGGGTACGGCGCGTCTCACAAGTCTTTTTTTTCTGTTTGTTCATCTATCTTCTGCTTGGAACAAGGCTTCCCCAGGATGTGTATATCGATTACACATCGTCTTTTTCAGGAAATACCGATATTCGGATGAATGACCCTGTCGACTTTTTCTGGCGCCTTGACCCGCTGGTCTGGCTGACGTCCCTTCTCTCCTCCAAGCAATGGATCAAAGGGTTTGGATGGGCTGTTGGAGTAGTCGCTGCTGCTTTTTTTCTGGGCCGTTTTTTCTGTGGGTTTATCTGCCCTTTCGGCGTAATGCATCACTTTATCTCTGTCTTCCGGCCGGTCCTCAAGGGTAAAGATCTGATTGCCGCCAACCAGCCGCGCCCCTCCATGAAGATCAAGTACTTTCTGCTGGTTGTCATTCTCGTCTCCGCCCTCGCCGGAATCAATTTCAGCGGATGGCTTGATCCCATGTCCGTGCTGTTTAAAAGCATGGGCCTTGCTGTTTTTCCGGCTTTAGGCAATGGTCTGATTGAAGTCATAACGATGCTGGCTCAAAGCGATATAAAAAGCCTAAATTATCTTGGATATGGCATCGATTATCTATCTACCCGAATCTTTGGCTATCAGTATATTGCGTATCAAACCGGCTTTATGATCGGCGCGATTTTTCTCTTGATTTTGTATTTGAACCGGATCAAACCCCGCTTCTTTTGCCGGGTGATCTGTCCATTGGGGGCATTGCTGGGCGTTTGCTCGAAATACACTATTCTAAGGCTTGAACAAAAAGAAGATTCTTGTACCCATTGCGGCATCTGCACGAAACATTGCCAGGGCGCGGCATCCTGTGAACCCGGCAGTATCTGGCAGGGTTCCGAATGTCTGTTGTGTCTCAATTGCCAGGAGCTTTGTCCTGAAAATGCCTTGTCCTTTCGTTTCGCCCTTCCGCATACTTCTGGCTCTAAAATGGATCTGGGTCGACGTTACTTGCTGGGCGGCCTTCTGGCAGGCGTTTCCCTTCCGTTTCTGTCAAAATTAGACGGAAAGATATACAAAGTGGCGCCACCGGATCTGATCCGGCCGCCGGGAGCGCTCTCAGAAACCCGATTTTTAGAACGCTGCATCAGATGCGGGTTGTGCATGAAAGTATGCCCCACCAATGCCATCCATCCGGCCTTTGCAGAAGCGGGCATTCAAGGCTTCTGGACCCCCACCCTGATCATGACCTTCGGTTATTGCGAATACTCCTGCACCCTCTGCGGCAGCGTGTGTCCTACCGGCGCCATAGAAGAGCTGACGGCAAGGGAAAAAATTCAAGCGCCCATCCGCATCGGATCTGCCTACCTGGAACGGGGACTCTGCCTCCCCTGGTCCGGAAACCAGCCCTGCATTGTCTGCGAGGAGCACTGTCCCACCTCTCCAAAGGCGATTTACTTCAAACGTGATGTGATCACAAAAGCCGACGGGCAAAAACTCGACGTGCAACTGCCTTTTGTGGAATTACCCCGCTGCGTGGGATGCGGCATCTGTGAAAACAAATGCCCGGTCAAGGGGAAGCCTGCCATAAGAGTGATATCCGCCGGTGAATCCCGTTCAACAGAAAACCAGATATTATTATAAGCAAATTGCAAACAGGTCTTTATTCAGACAAATAAAAGGGAGTCTTTCTCCGGCTGGGATGCGTTCAACTCCTTCGGGGATCTTCACAATGGCATGGGTGCGGGTCATGGCCGCCAGCCTGCTTCTCATCTTCCCTGGTCGCAGCAAAATTTCAGGATGTGTTTGGGTGATTTCGCATTGGATAAACTGGGTCCAATCCGCCTGACCGGTAATCTCTCTTTCCAATCGACCTGTCAGGCAGATGAAGGGGCAATGTGAATACCCGGAAAATTTAAGGATCGCCGGAAAAACAATCATCATGAATGCCATTTCATTAGATGCCGGTCCGCCGGGGAGACAGAATACGGGCTTGTTCTTAAGAAACCCCATGGCCACTGCTTTTCCAGGCCCCATCCGCACCCGGTGAAACAGCATCCTCCATCCAAGCCCATCTAAAACCCTGACTACCAGATCCCGGTCTCCTTTCCATGCGCCGCCGGATGTAACAATCACGTCGCATGCTGAGAACATGGAAACGAGCGCATCGGCAATGGCGCTCTCAGAATCACCTGACGCTGCGACCGTTGATTCAAACCCCATGCTGTGGAACCATGCCTGCTGAAGGGCGGCATTGCTGGCGTATAGTTTTCCCGGCGCGATCGGTCTTCCCGGAAGCAGGATTTCACTGCCTGTTGCAAGCAAGCCGATCTTAGGCTGGCGGAACACTTCAATGTCGCATATGCCGCCTGCAACCAGAAGACCGATGAGTTGAGGCGTCAGCAGCCGGCCTTTTTCTCCCAGAATCTCGCCGCGCCGGACATCTGATCCCCTGGGAAGGATATTCCTTCCCTGATCAGCCGTGGCGAAAGCCTGGAAATAATTTCCGTTCCGAACGGTGAATTCATCAGCAAGAACTGCCGTTGCGCCTGGCGGCACCTGCGCACCGCTGAGAATCCGCATGGCAGTTCCCGGGCAGACCCGATGCTGCGCGGGCTCTCCGGCGGATAAATGGCCGATCACTTCAAGCTGAACGGGACTTGACTCAGACGCATTGACAAGATCTGATGAAACGACCGCATACCCGTCTTTAAGCGATGCATCGACCGTGGGCGAATCAACAGCTGCATAGACGGACGCAGCAAGAACACGACCCACGCCCGCTGAGATGCCTATCGCTTCCGCGCCAACAAGCCGAGTGTTATCCATAGCCAGCTGAAAAGCCTGCTCAAAACCGATGTCATATTTTTTCACGCTTTTTCCTCGGAGATCGCGGCATCCTAAAGGAACGGATAATCGAGAGAAGATTGCTATTTCCCGAACGGACAGAGAGGGTATTGACACGTTTTACAGTCCAGACAAAGCCCGCCGTGGCCCATGACAGCGACATCCTTGCGCCCGATTCGGTCGCCTGCAAGCACCCGGGGCACGATCAAGTCCAGCATGGTGGTCGTGTGATAGATGCCGCATGCCGGAACGCCCAATACCGGAATATTCCCGATATAGGCGATCATAAACATCGCGCCGGGGAGCACCGGAGAGCCATATACGCATTCAACGGCGCCGGCCTCGATGACGCCCATCCGGGTGACATCATCCGGATCAACCGACATTCCACCGGTGGTCAGTATAAGATCCACGCCCGATGCTATGAACCTGGTGATCGTTTCGGAGATGAACCTCGAGCTGTCCGGCGCAAATGCCACTTCCTTGACCACTGAACCGATTGAATCGATCTTGGACCTTAATATCGATTCAAATTGATCATCGATGATGCCATGATAGACTTCATTGCCGGTGATTAAAATACCCACGGATGCTTTTTTCAATGGTTTGACCGATAGGATTCCACCTTTTTCAGAGGTAATCGACACGGCGGCAGCGACAACTTTTCTGTCAATCAACAATGGAATGGCCCTTGTTGCTGCGACGACATCACCGGCTTTGACCATCGTGTTTGTGTGTCGGGTGGCGCACATGAGTTCCCCCAGCATGTTGATTTGCGTCAACTCGGGAACTTCAACTTTAAGCAGGCCGTCATGGGCCGCCTGGAGCTTCAGCTTACCCTCAGCGGGCTCCCCCTCCCAGAAAACACCGTGGCCGCAAAAGGCTTCTGCAAGACAAACGACCGCTTCATTTTCATGCAAGTATCCTTTTTCCTGGGCATCAACATATACATGCTGTTTGCCCAGCCGATGAAAATGACAGACATCTTCATGTCGTATGACATGGCCTTTTTTAAACGCCCGGCCTTTAAATTCACCTTTGCGGATTTCCGTGATGTCATGTGAGAGTTGTTTGCCGACGGCATCTTCGACACATATTTTTTTTGGCATGATCATCTTCCATTATTGCTGATATTGAAAATACGCTTTACCGGAACAGGCCAGACAGACAGCGCCCTGTTTTGTCGAATAGGCTTCATGGCATCCGGGAC
>JALOPH010000071.1 GCA_025453995.1 Desulfobacterales bacterium | reverse complement strand
GCCGGCCGTCAATTATTCCTTTGCGTTGAGTGATAAGTCGGACGATTTCCTGCAAGCCGCCAGCTTTGACGGCGATGATTCCGATTTTGTCTATGGCGGTGTAACTTTTAACATATCTTTTTAAAAGAGTATAAACGCAATGGATTTTATCTAAGCACCGGATAAAACTTTTTCCATCTGCAACAGCATCGGCCTTGTTGGTTTGCCCGGCAAGGCCGATGTATTTTTTTTGCATTGCGCTTTTAAAGTCGCTTTTGTTAAAAGCAACGTGTCTGGTTTTGAATAAAAGCACTTCGGTGATAAAGGACTGTTTCAAAATGAACGTAAAAAGAATCAAGCTGGTTTCCTGGAACGTCAACGGGCTTCGGGCAGCCTGGGAAAAAGGGTTTTTGAAGTCGTTTATAAAACTGGACGCAGATGTGGTGTGCGTTCAGGAAACAAAGCTCCAGGAGGCGCAACTTTCGGAAAATATGAAGGCCATTGAAGGTTATGAATCCTTCTGGTCATTTTGCGACATCAAAAAAGGTTACAGCGGCGTGGGCGCCTGGAGCCGGATCTCTCCCCGATCGGTGGGATACGGCATCGGGATGGATGCATATGACAGGGAAGGCAGGATTCTGGAGTTTGATTTTGGCGATTTCATCCTTTTTAATGTTTATTTCCCCAATGGCCAGATGGGGGAAGACCGGCTCAGGTACAAGATGGATTTTTACAAGGCCTTTTTTGAATATGCGGATAGTTTGAGGGACTCAGGCCGGAGCCTGGTGATCTGCGGGGATTTCAACACCGCCCATAACGAGATAGACCTGAAAAATCCCAAAGCCAATGAAAAGACCTCTGGCTTTTTGCGAATTGAGCGGGACTGGCTGGATACAATTACGGCCGATGGATATGTGGACACATTCAGACATCTTTATCCGGATACGGTCAAATATTCGTGGTGGACATACCGGTTCAAAGCGCGTGAGCGCAATGTGGGGTGGCGCATAGATTATTTTTTCGTAACGTCGGACCTGATCAGCAAGGGCCGGGTCAAGGAAGCTTTTATTGAAAATGAATATCTGGGATCGGATCATTGCCCGGTGGGGTTGGCGCTGACTTTTTAATTGATCTCCTGTCGCGCCAATCTGACCTATGGTTCCTTTAAAGTCCCCCTTTGAAAAAGGGGAACTTAGGGGGATTTTAAAGCGTTACACGAAATCCCCCCAACCCCCCTTTGCGAAACGGGGATTACGTTAATGGCATTAATTAATTACTATTAAAGGAAGGGAAAATTGTCTGACATCGTCGCAATATACGGCAGCCCGCGGCGAAAAGGGAATACCGCGATGCTGCTGAAGAAAGCCGTGGAAGGCGCCCGGGACGCGGGAGCTCAGGTGGATGAAATCGTGTTGCGGGATTTTAAGGTTTCCCCCTGCATGGAAATTTACGGGTGCAAGAAAGAAGGAGAATGCGCCATCAAGGACGACTTTCAGATCATTCGGGACCGCATCCTTGCAAGCAGGGGCCTGATGATCGCCACTCCGGTCTTTTTTTACACGGTGAGTTCCCATGTGAAGATGCTCATGGACCGGTGCCAGTCTTTATGGGTGAAAAAATACTGGATCGAAGGGTGTGCGCCCGGCCATCGGCCGGCCAAACGAAAAGGGCTGGTGATTTCAGTGGGCGCCACCAAGGGCAAAAAACTGTTTGATGGCATGCTGCTCACCATGCGGTATTTTTTTGACGTGCTCGACATGGAACTCTGGGACTCTTTGCTGTTTCGCGGCATGGATTTTGAGGGGGATGTCTTAAAGCATCCTGAATATCTGGACCAGGCATATGCGCGGGGACGGGATTTTGCCAATGCCGTCAGGGAATAAATATGCAGCTTGAATTTAGCTCCATTGACCTATCGAAACAGCATGCTTACCTTGAAGCCTTGTCTCAGTCTCCCCAGGTCACGTCGGATTACAGCTTTATCAACCTGTGGGGGTGGATGACGGTTTATGGCCTGGAGTGGGCATGGTCGGAAAATCTGGTCTGGATTCGTCAGAATCTGCCCAGGCCCATGAACTGGGCGCCGGTGGGTGACTGGAAACATGCCGATTGGACAAGGATTGTTAAACCCTCTCCGGAATCCGGCGCCGGGTTTGTCCGTGTGCCGGAGCCCCTTGTTGAAATCTGGAAAAATTTTTTCGGACAGTCCATGACCGCAACTGAAGACCGGGACCAGTGGGATTATGTCTATGATTCAAAAGAATTGATCGAGCTTCCCGGAAACCGGTTTCATAAAAAGAAAAATCATCTCAATCAGTTCAAGAAAGCCTATGCCTGTCAATATGCGCCCATAACCCATAACATTGTGGAGCAGGCAAAAGCCATGCAGAACGACTGGTGCACCTGGCGGGAGTGCAGTTCGGACATTGAGCTTGCCCATGAGAACGAAGCCATTGCGAGGGTGCTGGCTGCTTGGGATGACCTTTCCGGGGTCATGGGCGGCTGCATTCTGGTGGATGGCCGGGCCGCGGCATATACGGTGGGTGAGAGGCTCACGCCGGACATGATGGTGATTCATTTTGAAAAGGGAAGCGCCGAATATAAAGGCGTGTATCAGGCCATCAACCAGATGTTTCTGGAGCATCAGGCTGCCGGCATCCCGTGGGTGAACCGGGAACAGGATATCGGCGATGAAGGGCTGCGGCAGGCCAAGCTGTCTTATCACCCGGTCAGGTTTTTGAAAAAATTCCGGGTCGTTTTCTGAAAAACGTGGGGTTGTCATTGCGAGCGAAGCAAAGCAATCTCATAGCCTACCGGATTACAATGGGATTGCTTCGTCGCTGCGCTCCACACAAAAGCCCCTGGCGACATTTTCGATCGCATCTTTCTTAAATCACCTTATTATTATAGCTGGGATAATTTTTTGATGGATTTTTTTTCGCAACCCAATTAGTGTAACTAAAAAATTTGGAGGTATTATTCGTATGGGCGGTTTTTTCGGGTGCGTATCCAGACAGGATTGTGTGCGGGATGTTTTTTACGGAACGGATTATCATTCCCACCTGGGTACAAAACGCGGCGGGCTTGCGATTAAAAACAACGAAGGGTTTAAAAAAACCATCAAGAATATTGAAAGCGATTATTTCCGGAGCAAACTGGAATCCGAGCTTCACAATTTGAGCGGCAACAGCGCCATCGGCGTGATCAGCGACACGGACTCCCAGCCGCTCATCATCGGGTCCCACCTGGGCGCTTTTGCCATTACCATTGTGTCCAAAATCAACAACGCCGATGAAATCATCCGAAAGGCGTTTTCCCAGAAAGTGCATTTTTCCGAAGCATCTGAAGGCGTAGTCAGTCCCACGGAGCTGGTGGCCATGCTGATCAACCAGGGGCGCTCTTTTGAAGAGGGGATTGCCATTGCCCAGGAATCCATTAAAGGGTCCTGCTCCTTGTTGGTGCTCACTGAAAAGGGGATTTATGCCGCACGTGATAAACTCGGCAGAACGCCGGTGGTCATCGGCAGGAAAAACGGCGCATTTGCGGCGAGTTCCGAAAGCTGCGCGTTTTTTAATCTGGGATATGAGGTTGAAAAATTTCTTGGTCCGGGTGAAATTGTATTCTTAAATGCAGATGGATGTGAACAGAAGAGAAAACCCAATGACCGCATGCAGATCTGTTCATTTTTGTGGGTCTATTACGGGTATCCGGCATCCAGCTATGAGGGGATCAATGTGGAGGCGGTCCGTTATCGATGCGGGCAGGCGTTGGCAAGAAATGATGAGGTGACGGCGGATTTTGTCGCCGGCATTCCGGATTCGGGCATCGGGCATGCCATCGGCTATGCCAATGAAAAGAAAATTCCCTATATCCGGCCATTTGTCAAATACACACCCACGTGGCCGAGAAGTTTCATGCCCCAGGATCAGCGAACCCGTGACCTGGTTGCCAAGATGAAGCTGATTCCGATCAAAGCATTGATTAAAAGCAAGCGCGCCATGTTCTGCGATGATTCCATCGTCCGGGGAACCCAGCTCAAGGACAATATCCAGGACCTGTTTGAATTCGGCGCAAAAGAAGTTCACATGCGGCCGGCCTGTCCCACGCTGATTTATCCCTGCGAGTTCCTGAATTTTTCCACGTCCCGCTCCACCATGGATCTTATTGGCCGGAAAATGATTCATCAGTTGGAAGGCGATAGCATCGATTCGCTAAAGGAATATGCCAGGGACGGTTCTGAAAAAAATCGGAATATGGTGGAGCTGATCCGGCGCGAATTGAAACTGACGACGCTCAAGTATCAGAGGCTGGAAGACCTTGTGGCCGCCATCGGGCTGCCCAAGGAAAAATTGTGCACGCATTGCTGGGACGGCACAAGCTATTTTTGATGACAAAACGCCGGATCAGGCGTGATCGCGGCGTTCTCGGCATCCTCAACAGGCTCACATTATCGGCCAATAGCCAGAGATTCGACCGAATCTCTGGCTATTGGCCGATAAATAAATAAAAATATTTAGAGAAAAATTAAATTTTTTTTGGAGAAAAAAATTATGCCGCGACTTGAAGATATTAAAAAGGTAATGATCATCGGTTCAGGCCCCATCATCATCGGGCAGGCGTGCGAGTTTGACTATTCCGGCACCCAGGCGTGCAAGGCGCTGCGGTCCCTGGGATATCAGATTGTTCTGGTCAATTCCAATCCGGCCACCATTATGACCGACCCGGGCATGGCCGATGTCACTTATATTGAACCGCTCAACCTGGAAACCATGACCCGGATCATTGAAAAAGAGCGGCCCGACGCCCTGCTGCCCAACCTGGGCGGACAGTCGGGCTTGAATTTGAGCTCCGAGCTGCATAAGGCCGGCGTGCTGGATAAATACGGCGTGAAAATCATCGGCGTCAACATCGGCGCCATTGAGCGCGGCGAGGACCGCACGGAGTTCAAAAAGACCATGAACCGGCTCGGCATCGACATGCCGCAAAGCGAGGCAGTCTACAGCGTGGAAGACGCGGAACGTGTGGCGGAATCCATCGGCTATCCGGTGGTAATACGGCCGGCATATACCATGGGCGGCACCGGCGGCGGACATGTGTACAATGTTGAGGAATTGAGGGTGGTGGCAGCCCGGGGACTGGCGGCCAGCCTGGTTCACCAGATTTTAGTTGAAGAATCGGTCATCGGGTGGGAGGAATTGGAGCTCGAAGTCGTCCGGGACGCCAAGAACCAGATGATCACGGTCTGCTTTATTGAAAACGTGGACGCCATGGGGGTGCATACCGGCGATTCCTATTGTACCGCGCCCATGCTGACCATCGCCCCGGAATTGCAAAAGCGGCTTCAGGAGTATTCATATGCCATTGTAGAAGCCATCGAGGTGATTGGCGGCACCAATATCCAGTTCGCCCATGACCCCAAAACCGGCCGGGTGGTGGTCATTGAGATCAATCCGCGGACGTCGAGGTCATCGGCTCTGGCTTCCAAGGCCACGGGGTTTCCCATCGCCCTGGTCTCCTCCTGGCTGGCCGGCGGCATGACCATGGACGAAATCCCGTACTGGCGGGACGGGACCCTTGAAAAATATACGCCGTCGGGCGATTACGTGGTGGTGAAGTTCTGCCGCTGGGCCTTTGAGAAATTTAAAGGCGTGGAGGACAAGCTCGGCACCCAGATGCGGGCTGTGGGCGAAGTCATGAGCATCGGCAAGACCTACAAGGAGGCGTTCCAGAAATCCATCCGGTCCCTCGAGAGCGGCCGGTATGGATTGGGCTTTGCAAAGGACTTTAACAATAAAACGCTGCCTGAGCTCATGAACCTGCTCAATTTCGCCACCAGCGAGCGTCAGTTTGTCATGTACGAAGCATTGAGAAAAGGCGCTGACATCCAGGAACTTTATGAAAAGACACACATCAAGCCCTGGTTTATCGGCCAGATGAAAGAGCTTGTGAATCTCGAAGAAGAAATCCTCAAATGCAAGGGCAAAATGCCGCCTGACAAGCTGCTGATCCGGGCCAAAAAAGACGGGTTTGCGGACAAATATTTATCCAAGCTTCTGGGCATTGCTGAAAAAGATATCCGGGAAAAACGTATAGCCCTTGGCATGAAGGAAGCCTGGGAGGCAGTGCCGGTGAGCGGCGTTGAGAACGCGGCTTATTATTTTTCAACCTACAACGCGCCAGACACCGTGGCCGTGAGCGATAAAAAGAAAATCATGGTGCTGGGCGGCGGGCCCAACCGCATCGGCCAGGGGATCGAGTTTGACTATTGCTGCGTGCACGCGGCCTTTGCCATCCGGGACGCAGGGTTTGAATCGATCATGGTCAACTGCAACCCGGAAACGGTATCCACAGACTATGACACGTCCGACAAGCTCTATTTTGAACCGCTTACCGTGGAAGACGTGCTGAGCATTTATGAAAAGGAAAAGCCCGAAGGCGTGATCGTTCAGTTCGGGGGCCAGACACCGCTCAATATCGCCCAGGAACTGGCAGAAGCCGGGGTGAAAATATTGGGAACATCTCCGGACACCATTGATCTGGCCGAGGACCGGGACCGGTTCCGCCAGATCATGCGCAAGCTCGGCATTCCCCAGGCGGAATCCGGTATGGCTCATTCAGAAAAAGAAGCTCTGGAGATCGCCCAGAAAATCGGATATCCGCTCATGGTGCGGCCGTCCTATGTTCTGGGCGGACGTGCCATGATGATCGTGCTGGATGAAGAGATGCTCAAGCAATATATCGCGGCTGCTGTGGAGGTCTCGCCGGAGCGTCCCATCCTTATCGACAAATTTTTGGAGAACGCCATTGAAGCCGAGGCTGACGCCATTGCCGACGGCGTGAATGCATTTGTGCCGGCGGTCATGGAACATATCGAACTGGCCGGCGTGCATTCCGGTGATTCGGCCTGCGTGATCCCGCCGGTGAGTATTCCGGTCAAGCACATAGAGACCATCAATGAATACACACGAAAAATCGCCATGGAGCTCGGCGTGGTGGGGTTGATGAATATTCAGTATGCTATTGCCGACAATACGGTCTATGTGCTGGAAGCCAATCCCAGGGCATCCCGGACCGTTCCTCTGGTCTCCAAGGTGTGCAACATATCCATGGCGAGGCTCGCCACCCAGATCATGCTGGGCGAGAAGCTCGCTGGTTTTGATTTAAAACGAAAACCTATTCCGCACTTTGGCGTTAAAGAGGCGGTATTTCCGTTTAACATGTTTCCTGAAGTGGATCCCATCCTGGGGCCGGAAATGCGCTCCACCGGAGAGGTTCTGGGAATGGCGGAATCCTTCGGGTTGGCCTATTTTAAATCCCAGGAAGCCACAAAAGTCTCTCTGCCGCTGTCCGGAAGCGTGCTGATCACTGTCACTGATTCAGACAAACCCGGTGTTCTGGAGCCGGCCCGGTTGTTTTCGGACTTGGGATTTAAAATTTTCGCCACAAAAGGGACCTATGAATTTGTAACCGGCAACGGGATTGCCGCCGAACCGATCCGGAAACTCGGTTACGGCCGTCCGGACATTGTCGATGAGATCAAAAACGGCAATATCCAGCTGGTGATCAACACCCCCGGCGGCAAGGAAAGCAAGGACGATGACTCCTACATCCGGAAAGCCGCGGTCAATTACAAGGTGCCGTATCTCACAACCATTGCCGCGGCGCTTGCTGCAGCCAAAGGGATCCAGGCCCGACACCAGGATGAACCCAGGCCCAAATCATTACAGGAATATCATGGGGACATTAAATGATCCGGGGAAATTGAAATTCAGGCAATTTCGAAAACGCTTGTTTGAAAACAGCTTCCGGCTGATCGCATGGAGCAAGGATTTTTCCGGATATCAGCAGGCGGCACGGAAGCGATGCAAAATTTATCGGAATATTGCCTATCTTTCCGATGGCAGGAAGGCCCATCAATTAGATATATTCCGGCCGGATGCGGCCGGTCGTGATCTGCCGGTTATGATGTATATTCACGGCGGCGGGTTTACCATGTGCTCCAAGGACACCCACCGCGGAATCTGTCTTGCCTATGCGGATCACGGCCATGTGGTGTTTAACATCAACTATCGGCTGTCTCCCAAATACAAGTTCCCGGCAGCCCTGGAAGATGTGGGCCATGCGTTTGCCTGGATCGTTCAAAACGCCCGTCAATATGGCGGAGACCCTGAACGTATGGTCGTTTCGGGTGAATCGGCCGGCGGTAATCTCACCCTGGCCCTGGCAATAAGCTCTTGTTTCCAGCGACTGGAACCAGTGGCGCAGGCGATCTGGGATGTGGGGGTTGCGCCTAAGATCATCATGGTGATGTGCGGCATGCTCCAGGTCAGCGCGCCGCGCCGGCTAAAAAGAGTCTGCCCGGCCATCAATCCTTTTTCCAAAGCGATGGATTTGACCATCGCCCGGGACGTGTCCAGGGCATATCTGGGCCGAACCTATAGAACCCCTGATCCGGAGCGGGAACTGGCTGATCCTCTGCTGGCGCTGGAGTCTGATGCCAATCCATCCCGGCAATTTCCGCTCACATATGCCATGTGCGGCACCCATGATATTCTGCTCGATGACACGAAGCGCCTTGAAAGAGCGCTGAATCAAAAAGGCCTGCCCCATGTGGTGCGCTATTTTCCGAACCAAGGGCATGCCTTTCACCTTCTGGGCTTAAGCCGCCAGGCCGGGATTTTCTGGCGGGAGAATCTCGAGTTTCTGCATAAGCAGATGGCGATTGCCTAAGGTATGGTCAAGCCATTGTCCAGGCATCTTCCTTGACAGTTTATCGGCAATGATTAAAATAATTGCTAAATAATCAAATGAATTGTTTTTTCGGCAAACATCACCAAGGAGGAACTCCATATGACCAATGAATCCGCTATGGATAAAGTGGAGAGATTTGAAATCGAGCTTTATAAAACGCCCAAGGACAAAAAATCCTTAGCCAAATCCAATGTTTCATTTTCCGGGTCGCCCCAAAAACACCCCTATGATCCCGACAAGGTCATTCTGGTGGTTGATCCCTACAGTTCAAACACGTTTTATTATGAGTTCAACAAATCGGATATCACCTTTGTTGAAGAATTGCCCAACATCGTCAATTTATACGGCGATGTGTTTCCCATGGTCCGGATCTGGGTCCGGAAAATGAGCGTGGCGGTCCGGTGCACGCCGTTTGTGGTGGCAGATCTGAGGGGATAATGAGCAGTGTCCGCGAAATTCTAAAAGTTACTTTCTGCAAAAATACCGCATAGCGGGATCGGGAGTTTTTTACGAGATTATCTTTATTGACGTAATAATATACTTTCTGATATCTAATTCTTAAAAGCCCTTGAAATACAATTTCCACCTATTCATGTAGTTGTTTTTGATTCTTAATATCCACCTACTCTTATAGTTGACTATTCATTTTCTTTTCTACCTCAGGGGTTGAGCCAATCACCAGATGACTTGATCAGCAAAAATTTTACCGGAAGCTTTCCAACTTGATCTTCTGTTTTCTTATGGTGTGATGAAGATACTGAAAATGCCAATAAAATGCCGTTAATGGATGCTGTATCTGTTTAACGGCTTCATGAAATCAGGATTTTTAGGTTTCGGGAGGGATCAGGAAAAAAGGAACCTTTTTTAATTTTTTTACATAACCCATAAGATGAAAAAGGAGATCCGCAAATGACACCGTCAAAAATATCTTCCTCAAGAAAGAAAAAAATCAAAAAATTGATGTCAATGATGAACAAGCAGAATCAGCGGTTGATCCCGATTGCCCCGCCGCTTGTTGAGATGATGGATTTGGTGACGACTAATGAAGAAATTGATTATCTTCTACAAATGGGTACGGGGCTGTTTGATTACAAACAGGCAGCCAAGGCCAGCAACATGTCAGATGAACAGTTTCAGTCCTTTTTTGATACCCTTAAGCGAAAAGGACTGGTTCATATTGAATTCGACAGCCTCGGGAATGAAGAATACCGGTTAAACGCCATTGCAGTTGGATGGTATGAGGCCATGATGCACTATAATATGGGAAAACCGGTAGAGAAGGCATTCTCGAAGAAGTTTGATGAATATTTTAAATTTTTTCACAAGTTAAATTTAGCTCCGCTGAGAAATATACAAAATGTAGCTCTCCGTCCGTTTGTAAAGCCTTCCCAGGATGCAGCCATCATGGACCCGGCAATTACCGGAAAATCCAAAAGAAAGACTATTCCCATCAACACCGGGGTGTCATCTCCGGAGACAATGGTTCACCCGACATATTATGTAACGGATCTCATCGAGGAATTCGGCAATAAGAATGCTATCAGCGTATTCCCATGCGTTTGCAGGCATAGTAACAACCTCTTGAGTTCGCCCTGCAGCCATGAAATGCCAAAGGAATCCTGCATCGCGTTTGGTGGAATGGCAAAAGCCTGGGCAAGCTGGGGGTATGGCCGGAATATTTCAAAAGAAGAAGCGATCGACATCCTTAAAGAGGTCCGGGAGAAAGGCGCGGTTCATTCGGTCATTCATGAGCGGGACGATTACCGCCTCCCTGCAATGGCAATTTGCAATTGCTGCTGGGACTGCTGCGGAATTTTAAAGCCTTATAATATGGGTGCCATTGCGTTAAAGTATAAGAGTTCCTTTATTGCTCGAATCAAAGATGATGCAAACTGCAAAGGATGCGGGACTTGCGCTAAATACTGCCCCACCATGGCTATGACCCTGAAAGAAAAAAAGGCGGTATTAAAGAGCGACATATGCATCGGGTGCGGTCAATGCGCCTTCCAGTGCCGGCAGAACAATATCGAGCTGCTTCCGAATGAACGGATGGTCTTTCTCCCGGTTTTGAAAAAATCAGAAGCGAGGGTCGTTGCATAGTCCATATCCATTTCTAACCCCTTAATCTGACAGCCTTTTATGGCAAAACGGTTTAAGGAAAACAAAGATGAAATAGTCAGTTGTATTTCATGCAACAGATGCATCGCAGCGATGCTGAGGGATATGCCCGCTCGATGCTATCAAAAAGGAATCCCCTCTAAAGAATTTTCTTTTTATGGAAGGTGCATATGAAAAAAATACTCATCGGGATAGCGGCAATAATCGTCTTAATGGTAGTTTTAACAGTCATCCATATTTTCCAGAACGGGACATCTGAGCCGGACGGCCGTACAGTGGAAAAGATTCTTGGCATGCCCGCGGGTCAGGCTGCGCCTGAAGATATTGACAGACTGAAAAAATCAGACATTATGCAGCTTTTTTATGCGGCGGATGCGCCTCAATTTACTGAGATGAATGGAGAATACAGGGCAAAGCTTGTTCCAACGGGCATTTTATTTCCGGGTAATAATTTTTATGCACACCACATGATGGGGCCGGGGCACTGGGAAGCCAAGGCCTTTTTCCCTTTTGAAAGCAATAAAGGATGGGGATATAACCTGTTTTCATCTAATAAAGGCGATAACTTAAAAATTGTCCGGACGATGAAAATGGATACCCATGTTGGGGAATCCAGATTTGATGACAAAGAATCCTTTCACCTGGTTTACAAAGCCTACAATGCAGGCCTCAATCATACCATGCGAGACGAGATCCGAAAGATCAACGACCGGCTTTATATCGGTATGGGCTGCCTGGCCTGGAATATGGACACGTTGAATCCTTGTCCCTTTATACTCTATGGGACGCCCGATTCATGGGTGGGGCCTGATGAGATGAAGCAATAGTTAAATTAATATCAAAACGTTAATTTTGACACACACTTATTTGTGTAATATATTGTGTGAAAAAAGGAGGTGCTTCATGGCAACCAATCTGGCCATCAATCAGGAATTGTTAAATAAAGCGTTGGCGATAAGCGGCGTCAAGACAAAAAAAGAGACGGTCAATCTTGCATTAGAGGAGTTTATCAACCGACGCAAGCAATTGGAAATCACAGAACTTTTCGGCAAAATGGAACCGGATGCCAACTATGATTATAAAAAAGGAAGAATCAAATGGGAGGCTCTGTAAATTGAATTGTCTATAAGCTCATAATTCTATAAGTTCACCAGAACTTAAAGTGAATGAGATATCGATCTTTCATAAATGTTCAGTAATTCAGAGCTCTTTGGCGGACCCGATTTCTTTCAACTACCGTAAATTTTCCCAAAATTGAAACATTGCTGTTTTCGAGAATGCTTAACAATATTTTAGAAGGTTCTTCAGGATCAGACGGTTCAAAACGAAAATATACGATCCCGCCGGGAGGATATGATTTATAACGATATATCAATTCCCCATAATCCCGGTCAAAAGTCAGAATAATGCGGTTTTCATCATATGCTATCTTTAAAATATCAGAATCCTTAGCACCCGGCATCTCCTCAAGGATACTCAAAACATCATATCCGGATTTTCGCAAAAGCTTGATGCTACCTATAGGAATGTTCTCATTGGCCAGAAACTGTATCATGCCGCCTTGACCGGAATGGGGTATAGCGACTCTTCGCGCATACATTCCGTCGCAAAGGCAAAGACTGCCCGAAGAGCTTCTTTTGTCATGGTCGGATAATTTTCAAGCACTTGGTTTTCCGTCCAACCTTGGGCAAATAGCCCGATGATAAATTCAACGGACAACCGCGTTCCTTTGACCACCGGTTTTCCGAGAAGAATCTCCGGATTCGAGTGGATGTATTCCCGCCATTCAATATCCATTTTAATGCTCCTGACTATGATAATAGCAATTCGTTGTTTATGCTTTAATATTTTGCATGATTTGTTTTGAATGTCAATGTAAACAGGAGGTTGTCAAAGGCATATCGTTAATGTTCGGAATGTTGGGGGTGGTGTCGCTTAATTGAGTTGTTCTTTCTATGTTTGTCGCTCCTCTTTGAATCTGTTTATTCTTTGTTGATTTTTCTGCTGTCTGACTTTAGCAAGTTTATCCGCGTGCGATCGCGGTTTTATATTCCAATATCATTGAAAATATCATCAGCCGTCCCGAGGGGACTTCAGCAAAATAAATGACCTTATACCCTCGCCAATGAATTGGCGGGCTATTTTCACCCTATCCCTTTCAGGATGGGGAGTTCGGATAGGTTATCCCTCCCCCAAATGTCCAAACTCCAAAGTTCCTATGCCAGAGCCTGGGAACCAGAAGGGGAGTTAAAAAGATAAATTCTCGGTTTTTTGTAGCGGAGAATTTATTTATAGTTCCGTAAACGCCTGATAAAACATCACCGTGGCCGGGCTGGTAACGGTCGGGTCTGTGACCACGTTGATGCAGGCGGGTTTCCCGGAGGCTTTTGCACGCTGGAGGGCCGGGACGATGTCCTCGTCCTTGGTCACCAACTCCCCGTATCCGCCCAGGCCGTCCACCATTTTTTCATAATGCCGCATGCCCAGTTCCGAGCACGTGCACCGCTCCTTGCCGAGGCTCATTTCCTGGGAATGCTTGATCATTCCCCAGGCGCAGTCATTGTTGACCACGCAGATGAACGGGATGTTGTGGCGCACCGCGGTGTCAAATTCCATGGAGTTAAATCCAAAAGAACCGTCGCCGTTTAATACAACCACCGGCTTGTCGGGGTTTGCCAGCTTTGCTGCAATGGCAAAGGGGATCCCGGTGCCCAGGCATCCCAGCAGGGCGCCGGCCGGAATCTGGACGCCGGCTTTGTTGGATGACTGAAACCCGGCCAGCCCGAAGTAGCTCGTATCTCCGCCGTCAGCCACATACAAGGCGTCTCTGCCGAAGACTTCCATGATCTTTGCCACCAGCCGCACCGGGTGGATGGGGTCTGCCGGGGTTTCCCGCTGCTTGAGCTCCGTGGTCATAAACGCGTGATAGGCTTTTTTGAGCCTTGCGGCCCAGTCACTGTGATCGCGTTTTTCGGTCAAGGGGATGAGCTGGTCCAGAACATACCCGCAGTCGCCCACCAGCCCGACGTTGGATGTCCGGTTGCGGTCGATTTCATGGGGATCAATGTCGATGCGGATGACTTTTGCATTGGGAAACAATTGTCCGGACTGGAGCACCCAGTTGAAGCGGATGCCGGCGGCGACAATGACATCTGCCTGGGGCAGGCCGGTCATGATGCCCGTGAATCCGCCGTCGTTGATGCAGAGCGGGTGGTCATCGGGAAGCACGCCCCGGCCGTTGTTGGCCAGCGCAAATGGGATGCCGGTTTTGTCAATGAATGTTTTGAGCGTTTCAGCGCATCCGCTGAAGCCGATGCCGCTGCCGCCCAGAAACATGGGCTGTTTCGCGCTGTTGATGAGCCGGGCGGCTTCCTGCAGCTGGGATGGTTCCGGATGGGTGGATGTTTTATGTTTCCACCGGGCGGGTAGAATGATTTGTTTTTCATCAATTTCGGCAAACAGGATGTCGGGCGGGAGTTCAAGAAAAACCGGTCCGGGTCTTCCCAGCGTAGCTTGCCGGAAGGCAATGGAAAGATATTCCGGAATCCGTTTGGTTTCATAACACGTGGCGTTCCATTTGGTCACCGGCTTGATCATGTCGATCTGGTTCATTTCCTGGAGCGCGCCTTTAAGATCGTCCTTGAGGGGATGCCTTCCGCAGAGCACCACC
>JALOPH010000252.1 GCA_025453995.1 Desulfobacterales bacterium | reverse complement strand
TTGATAAATTCCGACGCCCCGCCGCCTTTTGCCTGATTGGATCCGCGGACCACAAAGGTTTCCGGATCAAACACGGCGTATCTGCTGCAACCGAACTCTTTCCGGTATCCGGCCAATATCTGTTCTGCAACATCCTGATGAAATTTAGTTTTTTGAACTGACCCCCTGTAATTGGGAAACACATCCACAAAATAATCGGATGTGGCGCCGATGCCCGCGGGAGATGCGGCAATATTGGTCATGGTAAATGATAAACACCGCTGATTGATCATGGCGAGCAGAAATATTTTCTGAAAAAGCGGGGTTTGAAGGCGGCGCCCCCGGTGGCTTTTCCGGATCATGGTCAACCCCAGATGAATAATCGGGGTGATTTTTTTCCCTTTATGAAACGGCATATATACCATAGCCGTGAATCCTACAGCCTGGGAGCTCTTCATATCATGGACAACCGCAAAGATGCGGTTGGCAAAAGCATCCCGCTTTCGTTTAAAAAAACCATACCGCGGCAGCTTATCGATGGCATCCGATGCAATGGCCGCCGATTGTGAATAAAGAATGTTCATTTCATCGTCCGTCATCCACCGGCCTGGTTGGTCATAGACTCTGACCTGGTATCGGCCCTTTTGAATGGAAAACACTGCCTGACGTTTCAACGGCCGGCGGAGCCATGCCAGCTGCCTGTCAAAATTCAATGATTTTTCATGGTTGTTTATTCCTGTGACCCGTTCTTTTTCTGAATGGTCAAAAAATTTTATAAATGGCTTCATGGCCAACGTGCCTATTGCATGGCTCGTCAAATAAGTTTTCCAAGCGATGGCTTGTGCTATTTTCATCATCACGCCTCCTTATTTTTTGACTTTTTATCCATATTCTTCAGATGTGTTGATTATGTTATTATTTGCAAACATTTTGATTTTTTTTTGATGACGATATGATGTCAAAAATCCGGTTGTCTTCCCGCCGGTGGTTTCCCGTAAAAATAAGGTGTTCATTCACCTGGGAGTTGGTGGGATCATAAACGGAAAAGAATTGATTTTAATGATTGATTTATGTCGCAATGCCTGATTGACATGGTATTTGTATGCAGGTCAGTTCGGGATAGAACTTTAAAGACTCGCCGGCTTATCACAGCCCATGAATGCGAAGAACCGGTCCAAGAGACAAATAAGTTAGGGTTGTTAACTAAAGATCATTATAATAATCCACCAGGTCCCGCCCCCGCAACATCTCCCGGTCATTAGATGAAAGCCGACTGAGATTGACGTGGTTATAGTATTTCTCAAAGTTGTTCAAACAGCTTTCAATGTTAAAAACCAGGTCATCATAGAATTCATGATACCCTGAAAAATATTGATCCTTGTTTTTTTTCATAAAATCAAGGACAGTTTTGATATATTTTTTGGGGCGCTGCTGATAGATACTGTTTTCAAGATGCACCATTCTCTCCCTAATTCTTTCCATGGTTTTTTCATGGGCGTTGAGCCTTAAAAACAGATCAAAAAGCTCTTGGGTTTCATCGAATATTTTCTTTTCCCAGTTTTTCATGTATCCCCCCTTATATTTTTTACCGATGAGTATAAAGTTCCGATAAAGGTCACCATATGCGCGATCTGTTTTTTTAAAGACAGGTTAAAAATGATTTTACATAATCGATTTGTGCAACTGGTGTCCGATATTATCTTGACTTGCCTCGCTGCATTGCTTTATAGGGCGGTATCAACACTCCTCGGTTTTATTTGGCCGCCCTAAAACGATTGGCAATCAAAGGAAAAAATCTATTTAAATATTTCAATTTGATTTATCCCCGAATCGATACAACAATCCGGCGATCGCTACCGTTAAAGGTGCCACGGCGATGACTCCGAAACTGCCCACCAGAATGTTTAGCACTTCAGCCGCGACAAAAGGCGCATTCAATAAATTCGCCGGCGGGAGGCCTTTGGCAATAAAGACCATAAACATGGTGATATGGCTGCCTGAGTATGCCAGCAGCAGCGTGGTGGTCATGGTCCCGGTGACCGCTCGCCCTACGCGCAATCCGGACCTCATATGCTCAATCAGGCCGATATCCGGATGTTTTAATTTGAGCTCATCCATGGTCGCGGCGATATCCATCGCCAGGTCCATTACCGCCCCGGAGCACGCGATAAATACGCTGGCAATAAAGATATCCGTCAGGGAAAGATCGTAATAACCCGAATACAGCAACATTTCCGCAAACGGCCGCACAGCCCCGTGCAGGTGGAACATATGGGTAAAGGAATATGCAAGCAGACAGGTCAGAAGCAGGCCCAACATGGATCCGGCAAAAGTGGCCAGACCGCGGCGGGTCATACCGCCGACGGAAAAGCAGATAACGCCGGTCAGCAGCGCAACAATCCAAAGACCTGTGGATATGGGCGGCAACCCCCGCAGCATTAATGGAAAGAAAAGCTTCCACAGCACCATGGCCGAAAAGATAAAAGAAAGAACCGCCTTCAAGCCGGTCACGCCCGCAACTGCCAAGAGCAGCAACGCAAACAAAAAGATCAGGACGAACTGCAATCTCAGTCGGTAGTATCCCCTGGCAACGGCGTTGGCCGGCTTTCCTTCATGCGCGGAATATTCCAAAAGAATCACCTTTCCTGCTTCATAAAATTCATCAAGCTCCATCTTGCCGGAGAGCATGTTTACGACACTCACTTTCTGGCCTTTATGGTGGCCGTTTAGTAGCTTGACAGTCAGGTACTGGGCATTGGTTTTGACGATAAGATTCACCTGGACCTTGCTGTTATCGACATCGGTAATCAGGCCGCGGCAGCGTATTCCCCCTGGCGCTTGGGGTATTTTACCCACATCCACGAAGGCGAGTACGATGCAGATCGATGCAATAACCAGAGAAAAAATAAATTCACGGCGAAATGTTGTCACTGGATACCTTTTTCAAAAAACGGCGCTGCATGTAAACGCCAGCGCCGTTTGGCAGTTAAGCGGTCTTCTATTTTTGGACCGGAAGAGTCTGATTGAGATCCATCACATCCGCCAGTTTTTTGGCAATGCCGGTGTTGTCATAAAAACCATTAAAAAGAGTTGATTCCTGGCCCTTGGCAAATACCGGAACCGGAACGCCCGTGTGGGAATACGACGTCCAGCCGATGCTGGCCCGTTCATTTAAGATATGAGTTATCGTTACAATAATAGGCTCATAACTTCCATATAGGAGCTTGTTCTCATCTGAGCTGTTGTCATTTGAATCGCTCATGGATTTGTCATAAGCATCCTCCAGCTTTTCTTTCTGGTATTCATTGAGATCGTTCCAATCCAGGCCGAAGGACTTTAACATGATGTTTCGCATAGCTGTACTATTCTCAAAATTATTGGGAAGCATCCAATCATAACTGTCGCTATAGGTCTGTTTATGTTTCGCCCATTGGTTCTGGCTGAAGTATTCAAAACTGCATTTCTGATTCAGCAACCGATCATAATATGCTGTGTAGGCAGTTGTGGCATGACCGATCGACATACCGCCGGTTTCATGATCGCCGGTCACCACGATCAACGTGTCGTTTGGATATTGCCGATAGAACGCCAGTGCCGAGCCCACAGCACGGTCAAAATCCAGCATGTCATAAATGGTGGCGATGGCGTCGTTGGCATGGCACGCCCAGTCGATCTTGCCACCTTCGACCATCAGAAAAAAACCTTCATCCTGACTACCGCTGCTTTTGGAGGATTTCTTCAGGCAGGCAATCGCAACCTCAGTCATTTCTTTTAAGGAGAGATTGGTTTGAGGCCGGTCAATGGCATAGGGCATGGCTGCGCTGTCCTGAAGCCATGGATTGATGCATACCACCTTGCTTTTCGGAGTTGTTTTAAGCGCCATAATCGAATCCCGGGTATTCAATACGGTATACCCATTTGCTGACAGCAGCCCCCAGACATCATAGTTTGTATCACCTTCCCGATACGGACCGGTTGGCGATGCCAGACCGCCACCGCCGAAAAAATCATATCCGGTCGCCGCCATCTGCGCGGCAATAGAGTTCATATAACCACGATTTGAAGCGCTGGCATAATAGGAAGCGGGGGTGGCGTGGTCAAGAGATACACTGGATACAATGCCGACCTTTTTGCCGGCCTCAAACGCGAGCTGCGCGATGCTCTTATAGTTGATGGTCTTGGTGTCATCCATACCGATTACGCCGGTTGCGGTTTTAATGCCGCAGGCAAAAGCCGTCCCCGCAGAAGCAGAATCCGTCATCAGCGCGTGGGCGTCATAGGTGGTCTGCATGCCGCATACGGGCATTTTGCTCATGTTCAGCCTGTTTTGTTTCTTTAAAAGATCCGCCGCCTCAGTTGCCGAACCGCCGTTTTTGACTGTCAAAAAAGCTTCTGTTGCCTGAATTTGTGGGCTGGACATGCCGTCGCCGAGGAAAAAAAATACATACTTCGGGGTTTTAGCGATGGCTGCTGAAGCCGAAAAAACCATCACTACTGCCAAAATCAATACTAAACACACATTTCTTCGATTCATCTTCTTTCTCCTTTTAATAATGGGGTAAAATGGGTCGGGTCAAAACAATTCAGATATTGTTTGTTTCTTAACTGACAGATGATTTTGAAGATTTACAGACAGGGAATTGACAAGTTGATGATATTTATGTTTGTTATAAAGTCCACGCCGGAAATGCCATCCAAGCATCTTCTGAGTCGATCGAGCACAACAGTATTATTCTGAAACATCGGGTTTTTTATACGCACTCGTCCGGGGATGTGGTGGATATACTGTTTCATATCTCTCGGCTCCTTATCGTAAAACTGACTGTTTTATGCCTTTTCCAAGATATGAAAAATAATGGCCTATTGTGACATTTTAACGAACAATCAGCAAAAATTTCATTTCATCGCATCCATCATCGAGCTTAACAAAGTTTTATGATGATCGCTGACATCATTTTAAAAATAATGGTGACTCTTAAAGCCACTTTCAAGCGAATCTGCATGATCGTTCCTTCCTGATGGTAATAAATTCTATTTATACATGATCGTCGCAAGTGTTCCACGAATTCCCTTTTTATATATCACGTCCGGATAGCCGAATATCAGAAGCAGCCATTCACGGCTGGCATATTTTATACTATGAGCCATTCTGAAATGCTTTGCTCTTTTTCCGGACTGAATCATTGGATGTTTGCCGCCCAGCATGCATCTGCCAACCCGAGTGGCTCTGAGGCAAGCAAGGCAATAATCGATTTATAGCCACCCCATTTTTTAACGATACTGGTCCCGATGATATTGACGAATATGGAATCTTAAAACAGATGGGTATGCCCATTACAATGGCAGACGGCATGAGCGTGAATCGAAAAATATCCGCTTACGTCCCCAGGCAAAGAGGCGGCAAAGGAGCGGTCCGGGGAGCCATCGAGGTCATCATCGCCTGCATCAAAAGCATAAAAAAGGATTAATCCGCGCGATCACGCTGGGGCGGGGTTTTTAGAAGATCTTTTTTAAATTCCAGGATGCGATTTTTGATTTGATCACGAATATCGGCCATTCGGGCTATTGTTTCCGGTGTGCCGGCTGAATATTTTGCAGGATCGGGCAAAATCCATGTTTCTCGTTTTTTAATGTCCGGCAAATCAGGGCATAATTCCTCGCCGCACATGACAATCATCACATCCACTTCATCAATGGGAATTGAAGAGATTTTTTTCGGCTTCTGATGCCCGATGTTGATACCCGCATCACGCATCACCGATATTGCATCCGGATGAACGCTGTCTGAGGGATCAGAGCCGGCGCTCCAAACCTTTACAGCTTCAGGCAATAACGCCCTTGCCCATGCCTCGGCGATTTGGCTCCTTGCGCTGTTGTGGACGCAAATAAACAAAATTCCTCTGATGTCATCAAAGAGCAGGCCTTTTTTAAGATTCCGGTGCCGAACATCCTTTCCCTTAAGGCGGAAAATATCGCGTTCGCCCAAATTAGATAAATGGTCGCCGATGCGCTCGATATTTTTAATGACCGATAACACGGCCATTGCCTCAAAAGTTTTTTCCGGTGCGCGTGTGATGACATTCAGCATTTCTCTGAAAGTTTCAATGTAATAAACATCAATTTTTTTGTCGAGCTGCATAAGCGACTCAAATTTTTGAAACATGCCGTCTTTGCTTAACTCATTTTCCAAAGATATCATTTGTTCAATGGTATGAAGCATTTTAACAATTGAATCCGGTATGGACATCGTTCTTTCACGGTCAAACTCGACAATAATACGGCAGATATTATAACTTAGATCCGACAATCTTTCGATATCCGCCACTTGTTTCATCGCTGAAACAATAAACCGCAAATCCGTTGCTACCGGCTGTCGTCTGGCCAGAATTTTGACGCACAGGTCATCAATATCAAGCTCAAATTGATTAACATCGAATTCCACCCGCATGATGCGTTGCGCTGTATTTTTATCATTATGGATAAAAGCGGTTAAGCTCTTGATGATCAGTTCAGATGCGATTTTCCGTATGTGCTCCAGTTTATCCGTCAGCAGATTGAGCTGGGCCTGATATTCTTTGTCCGTTAGCGTTATGGTCATATGAAACCCTGAAGCATATTTAATATATTATATGAAATGGAACTATTATTTATCCGAATCGGCCGGTAATATATTCTTCCGTCAACCGGTGCAGTGGATTGATAAATATCTGATCCGTCGGCCCGATTTCAATCAGGTCGCCAAGATGAAAAAAAGCGGTTCTCTGGGAAACCCTTGACGCCTGCTGCATGGAATGGGTAACAATAACAATTGAGTAATGTTGACACAATTCATGCATTAAATTCTCAATAACCGCTGTCGCAATCGGATCCAGCGCCGAGCAGGGCTCATCCATCAGGATGATCTCCGGACTGACGGCAATGGCGCGCGCGATGCAAAGCCGTTGCTGCTGTCCTCCGGATAATCCGGTGCCCGGTTCATTCAATCTTTCTTTGACCTCGTCCCACAGCCCGGCTTTTTGAAGAGAACTTTCCACGATTGCGTCAAGTTCATTCTTTGTCTGGGCCAGGCCATGTATTTTGGGCCCCCAGGCAATGTTTTGATAAATGGATTTTGGAAACGGGTTGGGTTTTTGAAAAACCATGCCGACTTTGGCCCTTAATGGCACCACATCAACCTCCGGATCGTAGATGTTTTGGCCGTCTAACATGATTTCGCCGCTGACGCTGCACGATTCAATGGTATCGTTCATGCGGTTTAGGCACCGGAGGAACGTCGATTTTCCGCATCCGGAAGGACCGATCAGCGCCAATACTTCATTTCGGCCAATATCCAGCGACACATCGTTGATGGCCTTTTTTTCGCCGTAATATACATTCACATGGCGGCATGTCATTCTCGGCGATTCAACCCGATATTCGCCGACCGTCTCCCGAATATCCCGGTTGACGAGTTCTTTGCTGCCTGAATTGTCTTGCTGTTTTGAGAAAGTTTGCATTTTTTGCAGCACAATAATAACCTGATTAAATAACGCCAGCCATGCGACACCATATCGCATGGCCGGGTTTTATTTTAATGATTACTTCAGATCTTCACAAGAGAGGATTTTAAGTTCCTCAACGATTTTTTGATACTTCTTTCTTTCATCATCCGGCATGGGAATCATGCCTTTTTCCGGAAGGTACCCATCCCCGCCCCATGCTTTTTCACTGGAAAACTCTTTCAGATACTCTTTGATGCCCGGAATCGAATCCACATGCGCCTTTTTCACATAAATATAAAGCGAACGGGAAACCGGATATGTGCCGGATGATATGTTTTCAAACGTCGGTTCCACATCATCCACGACAGATCCCTGAATTTTATCCATATTCTGATCAAGAAAACTGAAACCGAAAATACCCAGCGCATTTGGATTGGCTTCAAGTTTTTGAACAATCAAATTGTCATTTTCACCCGCTTCGATGAACGCGCCGTCTTCACGAATGGTGTGCGCAATGGCCTTGAATTGCTTTTCATCTTTTTCACCAACGGCTTTAATCCAATCGATTTTTTTAGCGCCGCCTTCCATGGCCAGCTCTACAAACGCGTCCCGCGTACCTGACGTCGGCGGGGGACCCAGCACTTCAATTTTTATTGCCGGCAGCGATGAATTGACATCCTTCCAGGTTTTATAGGGATTGGGGATAAGTTTTTCCCCTCCAGCCGGGTCCGGAACTTCTTTTGCCAGCGCCAGAAAAACTTCTTTTCGGGTAAGCTTAAAAGGTGCAACCTTTTTGGAATTGGCGATCATGCCTATAGACCCAAACTGTCCATATAAGTCGGTGTCAGTATTTACTGCACCAATATCGCTGGATGCTACAGTTGTGGAACTGCTGCTCATCTTTCCTGAGCTATCTACCGTGTTCGTTATGGAGTATTGGTCGCCGGAAACAGACTCTTTAATTTTATTTTTGCCCGGCCCATCAGCGTTGCGCTCCTGGTAAACGTATTCATGATCGATTACAGTTAAAGCTTCAAGAGAAGCCATGTCATTGCGTATGGTAGCAGGACTTACCCCAAGACTGTGATGGCGCAGAATAGCCTCTGACGCCACCGGAGTGGCGGTGGCAATGTATTCACTGACTATTATTTTTAAAACCGAGTCTCGCCTTTTATAGGCAGCCTTGCTCATTTTTAGCACTCTCCGCTTTAGACTGCTAATTTAC
>JALOPH010000251.1 GCA_025453995.1 Desulfobacterales bacterium | reverse complement strand
CATACTGAGTCTTCGTCAAGCGCCTGGGAAAACGCGACTCCCTCACCTGGGAAAATAAATTTATCAGATTCAGTGGTTTTATTAATGGATGCCGCCCAAAGCCCTGGCTGAGGTTGAGATCCTTCCTTTGCGGCCTTGGGAGGGTTTTTATCCAGCATTCTGGGATGTTTTCTCAAATCAACATCCGCAACTGCGGAGCTGAATTCAATGGGTATATGATTGGGATCAAATGAATAAATGGAATGAATAAATCCATGATCGATCATTTCCGATACCCAAAATCCCGCGGCTTCAAGTTCTTCCTTTAAAAACCAAAGCGCGTCATCGCTTTCCACAGAAAAAGATACGTGATCAAATGCAAACGGGCCAATCACCGGAACGCCATGATCCTTGACGGGGATCTTCTCCACATTCGGCCATTCAAAAAATGCGATCATATCTTTGTCGGATAATTCAAAAAAATACTGACGGTATTTTGCCTTTCCAATGCCCCCGATAAGGCGCATCCCCAGAAGATCCCGCCAGAATCGAATTGTTGACTCCATATCGCTGGTGGCAAATGCCAGATGATTGATACCGGTAAATTTGATCATATCAATACAACCTTAAAGATATCCAATGGGATAAACATTCAAATCACTTATACATAAAAACGTCGAACAGATACAACTATAATATGACATTGGCTGAACCCTTTTCCGGGGCTTGTCTATTCTTTTTCTGGTGCGCGCGGCCGCCACATGTTTCATAGGGCATGGAAAGGCCTCCCGGTTGCAATATCCGAAGTTTGTTTCTGGCGCTTTGTCTGAAACAGAGGCTTGTTAATCAATAGGGATTTTGAAGGGGATCTGTAATCTGAGGGGGGAATAAAAATAAGTTTAAATTAATTAAATATATAAAATTAAAATGTTATAAATATAGCCTTATGCAATATGTTAGATATTAATCACCTCGTCCGCCAGCTGCATGGCAGTAACGATATCGAGCATATTGGTGGTCTCGCCCACCTGTTTTTTATCCATAAGGTTAAAATGAGTCAGGCAGGTCCCGCATACCAGAATGCCGACACCGTTATCCGAAAGCGCTTTAAGCTCTTCAAGCACTCCAGACCCTTTCACTGCAAGCTTGACGCCGTTGTTGACAAACACCAGCTTCCATAATTCAGGCTGCATTTCCTTCAGCGTTTTAATGAAATTGACCATGAGTTTTAAACCCAGTTCATCGTCGCCGAACCCTATGCGGTCGGCGGCGGCCATCACCATGATTTTTTTAACTTTTTCAGCAGGCTTTCCGGATGGTTGCAAAACCGTCTTACATTTATCGCTCGTATCGGAGCGGGCCCCGATAACATGAAAAACCCCTGAATCCGCTTTTATATCCACATGATACGACCTGGACTCAAGAAACCGTGATACGTTTTGTCTGGCCGCCTCATTATCCACAAGGATCACAATCTGCTCCGGATGATCTTTTTCTATGGTTTCCTTGGCCATGAGCACCGGGGCCGGGCATGAAAGGTTTCGGGCGTCAATTTCCATCTTTTTATGTCTCCCTGTCATCTGTAAGGATCTTTGCTTGATTAAACCTGTTTGATACTTTAATATATTGTGAAAATTAATATTTCAAATTCATAATATCTATTGTTTTTGATGTATTGATAGAAAAATTCAATACCAATGCCCCTTACATAGGAATTGCCATGGACCTTTGGCATTTAAAAATATTCATGAAAGTGGTCGATTTTAAAAGTTTTTCCAACGCCGCAAAAGCGGTAAGCCTGACACAGCCCACGGTGAGTAGTCATATCAAGGAACTGGAGAATTATTTTGACTGCCGCCTTATAGACAGGCTGGGGAAAAAGGCCATACCCACCAAAGCCGGTGAGCTATTATATTCATACTCTGAAAAATTGATGCAGGTTTTCAAGGAAACCGAAACCGCCATGCTGGAATACCTTGGAAAAGTAAGCGGCAAACTGGCTGTGGGCGGCAGCACCATTCCCGGCAATTATTTTCTTCCCCGAATCATCGGAAAATTTTTAAACACCCATCAACAGGTTCAAATAGCGCTGACCGTTGGAGACACGGAGCAGATCATTGAAGACATTCTGTCCTTCAAGATTGACGCGGGTGTGGTCGGAGCCAGGGTGGATCACCCCTGGATCATGCAAACCCAATTATTGGATGATGACATGCGCCTGATTGTGCCGGCCGCCCATCCCTGGGCTTCAAAAAATAAAATACATTTTTCATCACTTTCCTCAGAGCCTTTTATCGCCCGCGAGAGCGGGTCCGGCACCCTGAAGTCCATCCGCAACAGCCTGGAGCAGATCGGGAAAAATGTCCGTGAACTCAATATTGTTGCAGAGATGGGAAGCACATCCGCGGTGATTCAGGGCATCAAGAACCGCATCGGCATCTCCATTCTGTCAACCATTGCAGTAAAAGAAGAGTTGGCCGCAGGAACGCTCAAGGCATTAAAAGTCGACGGGCTGAACCTGAAACGCCATTTTTACCTGACAGTCCATCAGGATCGGACGCTGTCGCCTCTGTGTACTGCTTTTGTAGAGTTCATCAAAGAATCCGGCGCCAAATGAATGCGACAATGTCATTGGGAAAAGCCAATCTCGATCACATCACCATTGTGTTGAACCGCCCTAAACATTCTGAAAATATCGGTTCAACAGCCAGGGCCATGAAAAACATGGGACTGAAACATCTGTTAGTCATTGACCCGGAGCGCTATAACAAAGAAACAGTATTACGACTGGCAACCCACGCAGCAGCCGACGTGGTTGAGGGCATCATTATTGAAAAGGAGTTGAAATCAGCCCTGTCCGGATTTCAGTATGTGGCGGGAACAACCGCGCGGCTGGGGTCCCAGCGCCAGGCCATCCTCCAGCCTTCTGAATTTGCCCAAAAACTTGCTGCCTTTTCCACGGAGAACAGAATCGCCCTGGTTTTCGGACCGGAAGACAGGGGATTGACCAATGAAGAGCTGCGGCTTTGCCATGCCCTGATCAATATTCCCACGGCGGATTTTTCATCCATCAACCTGGCCCAGGCCGTGATGATCTGCTGCTACGAAATTTTTAAGGCCAGCCAGACGCCTATCGCTTCATTTGCCCCCCGGCTGGCCACCCGGCATGAATTGGACGGCATGTATGATCAGCTAAAAGACATTCTGGTCAAAATCAATTATATTCAGCCCGACAACCCGGACTACTGGATGAACAAAATGCGCCTTTTTTTCTCACGCCTCCCCTTAAAGGCCCGGGAAGTCTCCATCATCCGTGGAATATGCCGCCAGATTATCTGGTATGGGGAAAAAAAGTATCAGGATGGCAATGCGGTTAAAAACCGAAATTCAAGCGTAAAATAAAGAACCCACCACCTCCGGGGGTGAATTCTTTATTTTTGATGATTTTCAAATTTCATCATCAATGATATCTGACCCCCATCTTCATTTTGATTTTGTAAATTCGGATAATTTTTCTTAAAAGCGCGTATCATAGCCTGGTTTTCTTTCAATACCGTGGCCTCAAATCCCTTATAATTATTTTTTTTAGCGATATCCTCAAGTTGTCGCATCAGGTAAGAGGCTATCCCCATATTCTGGTAATCCTCCCGAACAACAAATGCGATCTCGGCAATGTCTTTCTTCTCTGTCGCGGCGTAGGAGCCAATTGCGATAATTTCTTTGTGCCCGCCACGCATGACCAGGCCTATGAGCGAAATATTCCTGCGGTAGTCCACACTGGCCCAGTGCTGCTGAATGACTTCATGGGAAAAATTTCGCATTCTATAAAAAAATCTGAAATAAATGGTTTTCTCTTGAAGAGAATAGAAGAAGTTGCGGTAGCTGAATTCATCAGAAGGCAGAATGGGTCTAATATCAACTGTTTTGTTATTACTGAGCCGATAGCTGGTTTTATAATCCTCGATAAACATCAGGTCATCCTGGATGGGCGGGAGCTGATCCGGAAAAATGAAATGATGTTGCTTGGCAATGCTGATCAGAGTATCCCTGAATTTCGGATGGGCAATCTGTGTCATCTCCATCACCCGCTGATAAATGCTCTTCCCCTGTAGCTCGGCAATCCCGAATTCAGTAACAATGAAATCGGCGTCTCCCCGTGTAGTCGCCACGCCGGCGCCTTCGCTCAAATGCGGAACGATGCGGGAAACCCTTCCCTCCTGTGCGGTTGATGGAAGCGCAATGATGGAAAAGCCGCCCTTTGACATGGCACTCCCCCTTAAGAAGTCCACCTGATCGCCAATGCCGCTGTAGAATCTGTAGCCCACTGAATCCGAGCATATCTGGCCGGTCAAATCGACCTCCAGAGCGGAACTGATGGAAATCAGATTCTCATTCATGGCAATCACGTTAGGGTCGTTCACATAATCAGATGACCGGAAATAAAAAAAGGGGTTGTCGTCCACATAATCGTACAAGCGCTGAGACCCCATGCACAAGGAGGCGACTATCCTTCCCTGGAGGTGATTCTTTTTCCTGCAGGTAATGACTTTCTGATCCAACAACTCGATAAAACCATCTGTAATGACCTGCGTATGAACGCCCAGATCCTTTTTTTCATTTAAAAATTGAAGAATCACATTCGGCAATGTACCGAAACCGATCTGGAGCGTGGCGCCGTCGTCAATGAGCTGGGAGACATAGTGACCGATTCGCCTTGCCACTTCATAATCCTTGTGAATGGCGGCAAAATATTCAACAAGGGGCTCATCATGCATCACAAAAAAATCAATTTCATCAATATGCACATAGCAGTCGCCCCGGGTTTTTGGCATCTGGCGGTTCACCTGCGCTATCACCATAGATGCATTTGCCATTCCCGC
>JALOPH010000070.1 GCA_025453995.1 Desulfobacterales bacterium | reverse complement strand
GTCAAAAATTATCTAAAGACCGTCAGAGATCAGTCCTATGATGAGAATCTTCCAACCCGGCTTCAAAAGACCCTCTTTGCAGGAGTCGGGTTCATCAAACGGCATCCTTTACTGTACCGGCTATATTTGAATGTCCTGTTTGACGCCAGGATCCCATTCAGAGATGAAATATTGTTATCACTACGAACGTACAGTCTTGAGTTTCTGGAGTCTCTGCTTGAAACTGCTAAAAACCGTGGCGAGCTCCAGGAAGAACTTGATATTAAAAAAACAGCTTTTATGCTGGACGCCGTTATGGACCGTTTTCTTCAGGCGCGAGCGGTCTCTCATCTGGATGCAGGCCTTGGCATTTTTGATTCTCCTTCTTCCAAAACAGAAGAATGGATCCGGTCTCTCGTGTCGGCGATTTGTTCAGGGATTCATGTTCAGCCTACCATTTCATGTCAACCTCCGGTTCCGAAAACCGATCACAGAAAAAAACCATATTTGCTCATTTTATCTGCAACGCAGGAAGAAGTCTCTGTATTGATAAAACAACTTCAGCGTCCGAATGTTGAAACCATCGCTCATAGAAAGGTCGTAACCGGAAAAATCAATGAAATTGATATCCGGGTGTTGGTCACCGGCCCCGGAATGGTCAATACATCTCAGGCTCTGACGGCAGCCATAGAAAATGAACGCCCCTGTCTTGTGATTCAGACCGGCTGCTGCGGTGCGTATCGTGAATCCGGGTTGAAAATTGGCGACATCGCAATTGCCAGCGAAGAAATAGACGCGCAACTTGGTATTGAATCGGCGGACGGTGATGGCATGCCTGATCCTCTGCCTTTTGCGCTTTTGAACGTTCAATCGGTTGATGATGCCCACCGTTATCCCGTGAGCGCAGAATGGGTGGATGATTTCTATCAAAAAATTTCATGCCACTTGAAGTCGTCAGATATTATTATTAAAAAAGGCCCGTTTGTGACAGTCTCCACTGTCACTTCAACCGACGAGCGGGCGCGAGCCCTCGTTGAACGATTCACACCGGTCGTTGAACAGATGGAAGGTTCAGCCGCGGCCCATATATCCCTGTTATACGGCATTCCATTTTTTGAAATCCGGGGTGTCAGCAATATGGCCGGCAGAAGGATGCGGGAAGCCTGGGATCTGCAAGGTGCCTGCTGGAACTGCTGTGAAACGCTGGTTTCATATATAAAAGGGATTGAACTCATAAAACTCAGGTGAATCGTGATAATCAAAAACCAGACGCTCTCTCTCGCGTTTTCCCCCTGCCCCAACGATACGTATATTTTTTATGCGCTGACCCACAAGAAAGTCGTCATAGACGACCTTTATTTCAATGCTGCCCTGCATGATGTGGAATATTTGAACCAGGCTGCTAAAAAGAATCTGTTTGACGTGACCAAACTCTCATTTGGAGCCATCGGGCATTTGATTGATCGTTATGTGCTATTGAATGCAGGCGCCGCGCTCGGCCGGGGATGCGGACCGCTGATTGTCGCCAGAAAAGGCGTGGATTTATCCCGTCTGGTCAAAAAGAAAATCGCGGTTCCGGGTTTATGGACCACGGCGTATTTACTCATGTCGTTGTGCATGAAAAATCCGCCGGAAGTCGTCCCCATGCCGTTTGATCAGATCATGCCGGCGATTCAAAAGGGTGAATATGATGGCGGGGTGATTATCCATGAAGGCCGGTTTACCTATGCAGATTACGGGTTGACCTGCCTGATGGACCTTGGGGAGTGGTGGGAGGCGGAGACTTCGCTGCCCATACCGTTGGGCGGCATCGCCATCCGGCGGGACATCCCCCGGCAAATTGCGGTGCAGGTCGAGAAGTCGATTCTGGAAAGCATTCTATATGCGAATCAGAATCCCCATGCGGCGGATGCGTATATCCAGTCCCATGCCCAGGAAATTTCCCAGGAGGTCATCGATCGGCATATCGGGTTGTACGTCAATGAATTTTCCTTGGATTTAGGAATTCAGGGAAGAGCCGCCATTGAAAAACTTTTTTCCAGGGCAATCGCCAAAGGTATTATGACGCCGAGCGGTTCGGATCTGTTTCTACATGGAAACGATTGAAGCCTGAGCAGCTGTTTGATGGCTGAAAATATTCAGCTCCGGACGCTGATCGATGATTTGATATTCATGGAGGCCTTTAAAAAAGGTTTCAAGGGCTCGATATTCAGGGGCACCTAAATTATAGCTCATGCAGTCGTAATACGCCTTGCAAATTTCAGGGGGGATATTCAATTTTCGGGCAGCGGACTCCATGATAGCCGATATATTGGCCAGCCCGTTCATTCTGGATCGATATAGCGCATCCAGAATTTCTGATGTGATTTCCGCATAATTCGCTGCAAAAGCCTTGCGGACCACCCAGATGCCAAATACAAACGGCAGTCCGGTCATCTGGTTCCAAAGTTCACACAAATCCCAGACATATTCAAAATGATGCCGCCAGTCGTGTTTTAAAGCACAATCGCCGATAATCAGTCCCGCATCCGCGGTGTCCCTTAATTGTGATGGAGATGTGATTTTTTCTTTATGAAAATCAGGGCGAATATTCTTCTTAGCGAATAAGAGTTTTAAAAGATCAACAGCTGTGGCGGATTCGTCGGTGAGCAATACCTTTTTGCCGCCAAGTTCTTCAAGTGGATAACGACTGGCCGCCAGCACGCTCATCACCTTGCCGTAGCAGGAGATGGATAAATCCGGCAGAATCAGCCAGTCTTTCCAGTTTCGGGCATAGGCAGACGATGACACCGAGCTGATGTCAAGCCTGCCGTCAGCCATAAGCTGATTTAATATGGAGGGCGGACTACTGATGAGGTTGATGCTCAAGCGGGCGGCGTATTGTTTGAAACCATAATACACCGGGTCCACATTAATGTATTGAATCCGTCCTATGGATATTGAATCCCGCCTAACTTCTGTCATGATGAATCAGTTTTACCTTTTTCTTGTGTCCTTCGTGAATCAGTTCTTCAAGCAATGTCGCTGAGTCATTCGCCTCCAGCGGCACATATAAAAAGGACGCATTTTTGCCGGGATGCAAGCTTCCGGCAATGCTGCCTATGCCAAGCGCGACGGAACCATATACGGTCGCCATTGCCAGAATGTTTTCGGGCGATATATCTGGGAAAGCTTCTGCCGTAAACTTCATTTCATCAAACATGCTTAAGGAGTCATTGCTGGCAAGGCTGTCTGTGCCCAGGCAGGGCTGCATACCCATATCGATCATTCGGGACAGTTGCGGAAGATGCCCATGAAGCTTCATGTTGCTTCTGGGGCAGGCGCATACGTTGACACCCTTTTCAGATAATATATCAAAGTCATTGTCTGAAGAATGGATAAGATGAACCGCAATGGTTTTTTCATCCAGCAACTCGAGTGTGTCGGCATACTGAACCGGACTGTCGGATTTTAAATTCCATCGGGATGTATCTATCCCTCGGTCCTGAAGCAAGTCCAGCCATTGGCCTTTGCCTGTGGCAAGGAAATCAACCTCTTGCTGAGATTCGGCAAGATGAATAGAAAAGGGCAAGCCAAACTGCCGGGTGTGTTGTTTAATCTGGGTCAGCAGTGACGGCGAAGTGGTGTGGGGCGCATGGCCTGAAACGGATATTTTTTTAAACGGTGTGATATGTGCGCAACCATTCAAATTGCCATTAAGTCCGATCTGTTCCTGAAATAAAATCCCTTTGAGTTCTGAGTCCAGAAAAATCTGATTGGTGATGCCGAGGCTTGAAATGTCGCCGATGAATAATGTTCCGGTATCAAGCAAATCTCTAATGCTTTCGGAGGCGGAAGAAAGCAGCGAATCTTTTGGGAGGGCGTTGCGATGTTGAATAACTGATTTAACCCAGCCAATGAAGCCGTCATCGCAAATTGTTCTGTTTTTGAGCGCGGAAAGATCCAGATGTGTATGCGCATTGACCATCACCGGCATTATGGCGCCCGGACCATGGTCTATCAGCCGACCGCTTTCCATCGGCACCCTGCCCTGGCCAATATTTTCGATTTTGCCGGATTCGACCTGGATAAATCCGTCTTTTAAAATGGTCCAGGGATCAATGATGATCCATCCGGCTTTGTGTGTAATCGAGGAAGTCATCAATCCTTATAGTTCAGAAGCATTAATAATGTTATAAAAACAATCCCGTTGTTTTGCGGCATATCCGGCATCCTGAATCAAGCGGATGATTTCAGATTTCGGCAATCGAAAATTTACGCCTGCAGCAGCCACAACGTTTTCCTCGATCATGGTGGAACCAAAATCATTGGCGCCGAAAGCCAGCGCCATCTGAGCGATCTTATCGCCCTGGGTCACCCAGGAAGCCTGGATGTTTTTGAAATTGTCAAGCACCAGACGGGATAATGCGAGAACACGAAGATATTGGGCTGCGCTGGCGGATTCGAGTTGTATCCGTGTGTTTTTGGGCTGAAACGTCCATGGAATAAACGCCGTAAATCCCTGGGTCTCATCCTGGAGATCCCGGAGTTTTATCATATGCTCGATAATGTGGCGATTTGTCTCTATGTGGCCGAACATCATGGTGGCAGTTGTTTTCATTCCGAGTTGATGAGCGGTTTTCATGACATCGAGCCATTGGGCGGCTGTGCATTTATTCGGCGAAATCTCTTTACGGATGTCGTCGCAAAGAATTTCAGCGCCCCCGCCGGGAATGGTGTCGAGTCCGGCTCTTATCAGCCTTTTGATGACTTCCGCAACCGGAAGGGGTGTTTTTTGAGACAGGAAAAAAATCTCCGGCGGAGAAAGTCCGTGAATGTGTATGGAAAAATTATTTTTAATGGCGCGCAAGAGGTTTTCATAGTAATTCAGATTCAAATCCGGGTGCATGCCTCCCTGAAGCAGGATCTGGGTGCCCCCTAGGTCTAATGTTTCCTTGATCTTTTGAAAAAGCTCTGGTTCAGTTAGAACATACCCTTCTTTATGTCCGGGGGGACGATAAAAAGCGCAAAACCGGCACCCTGAAATACAGACATTGGTATAATTGATATTCCGATCAGATACAAATGTCACCCAGGACTCTGGATGAAGAAAACTTTTTTTTGCATCCGCGAGATACCCGATCTGCAGCAGGTCGGCATTCTCAAATAAAAAAAGCGCTTCTGCCGCATCAATGCGCTTATTGTGTGAAATTTTTTCCTCTATCTGTTTAAGATTCATTATGGATATGGTTTTTTTGATTGATCGGGTTGTAAAAAGAATCGCGTTGAACAGGAATATAGCCAGCATCCAGAATCATGGCTTCGATCTGACGGGACGATAAGCCCTTGGATGATGTGGCTCCTGCCATGTGGGATATTTTTTCTTCAATGAGGGTGCCGTCTAAATCATCGGCGCCGAATGAGAGCCCAATCTGGGCCAGTTTTTCTCCAATCATGACCCAGTAGGCTTTGATATGTTCAAAATTATCAAGAACCAGGCGGGCGACGGCTATGTTTTTTAAATCATCATATGCCGTAGTTGCCGGGAGGTTCGATAATGAAGTGTTTTTGGAATGAAAGGCCAGAGGAATAAAGGCGGAGAAGCCATGGGTTTCATCCTGCAGCGAGCGGAGCTGCATCAGGTGGTTAACGCGTTCTTCTGTCGTCTCGATATGACCATAGAGCATGGTGGCATTTGATGTCAGTCCGGTTTGATGGACTTGGCGCATGATTGACAGCCATCTGGTGCTGTTGATTTTCCTGGGAAAGAGAGAAGACTGGACTCTGTTTCCCAAAATTTCAGCCCCGCCGCCGGGCATCATTCCAAGACCTGCATCCCTTAAAACCGAAATGGTTTCTTTAATGCTCATGCCGGAGATGGAGGAAAGATGGTCAATTTCTACGGCCGTAAACGCCTTGATGGTTGAATCGGCGCGGACGGATTTGATGCAATGGAGCAGATCAACATAATATTCAAACGGAAGGGATGGGTTGATGCCGCCCACCATATGTATCTCTGTGATGGGTTCGTCGATCCGCTCCAGCAATTTTTGACGGACATCATCAATGGTCATCGTAAAGGCGCCGGCTTCCTCGGCTTCCCGTGAAAAAGCGCAGAAACGGCATTTGTTGACACACACATTGGTATAATTGATGTGCTGGTTATATACGTAAAATGAGGTTTTGCCGTGGCGCCGTCTGCGGGTAAAATCAGCTAGACTGCCGATCCCGACCAGATCATGGCTTTGAAACAGAGCGTTTCCGTCATCAGCGTTCAATCTTTCGCCGGACAGAATTTTATCTTTAATTTTAAATAAATTGTTGTCTTTTAGCAAAAATGCATCCATTTAATGACCACCTGGTCATTTTAGATATTCCACAAAACATCCGGTTGCAACATTTTTTATTACAATAAATATTTCTTCTGAAATGCTGGACAGTTATCAAAAGTTTTGATAGGGCCTGGTTATGTCAGAATAGTTCTTAAACCTGATTCCACAATGATTATTGAAAGGTTACATGAATGCAAATTTTAACTCACAACCACATCGATATAAAACTTTGCGGCCAACCTTTGTCTGTTGAAGATGGAACAAGCAGGGTTGAGCTCCAGACCAATGATTTCATGGCAGTTGACGCTCATGGGCTTGTGCACGGGGGATTTATTTTCGGACTTGCGGATCATGCGGCGATGATCGCCGTCAACGACCCCAATGTTGTTTTGGGCAGCGCCCAGGTGAAGTTTATCCGTCCTGTCCGCGCTGGTCAATCGGTCGTTGCGGAAGCTGCAACACTAAACGTTGAAGGTAAAAAACATAGCGTATCCGTGATCGCCTTTATCGGAGATACAAAAGTTTTTGAAGGCGAATTCAAGTGCTTTGTGCTCGAAAAGCATGTGCTGGCGTGATGAATTAACAAAATGATCGGGGTGAAGATGAATCATTTAATATCAGAGAGAATATCCCGTTTGCGAAACCGGATGCTTGAGCAGAATCTTGACGCATTCCTCGTTTTGTTTCAGGAAAGCCGATATTACTTGAGCGGTTTTACCGGCGAGGACACCCAGTTTGACGAATCCGCCGGAGCGCTGATCATCGGACATGATGCTTTAATTTTGGCGACGGATTCCCGCTATGAAATCCAGGCAAAAAATGAAGCGACCGGTTATGAGATCGTCTGCTATAAAAAAGGCCTGGCCGGTGAGCTCCCGTCCATACTGCAGCAGCTTAAACCAAAGCGCTTGGGATTTGAAAGCAGAAGGATATCACTTGATCTGTATAATAAAATTAACAAAGAAATTGTTACTGTAAATCCTTCTCCCGAACTTGTTCCGGTGTCGGATATGGCCGACGGGCTTCGTCTTATCAAAGACGAAACTGAAATTCATGCTATCAAGGAATCGATCAGACTCGCGGAATCCGCATTTGAAAAAACACTGCAATGGTTGACGCCGGGGGTCAGCGAACGTTCTGCCGCTTGGGAGCTGGAAAAGAATATGCGTTCCGCAGGCGCTCAATCCGTTTCTTTCCCGGTGATCGCGGCATTTGGCAAAAACAGCGCCCTTCCCCACGCAATTCCCGGCGAAGCCATTCTTAAAATCAATGAGCCGATATTATTTGACTGGGGCGCCAGACTCAGCGGCTATTGCAGCGACACTACCAGGACATTCGTCTTTGACAAACCAGACGCCCGATTCGAGAATATCTTCACCATTGTGCGTGATGCCCAGCAGAAAGCCATTGACGCCATACGACCCGGTATGCGGACAAAACAGATCGATGACATCGCGCGCAGCCATATTGATTCCAAAGGGTTTAAAAATTTTTTCGGTCATGGCCTGGGTCACGGCGTCGGGTTGGCCATTCACGAGTCCCCGTCCATCAGCCCTTTTGTTGAAAGGGATATGGAAATAAAGGAAAATATGGTTTTTACGGTGGAGCCAGGAATCTATCTCCCGGACTGGGGCGGTGTCCGGTTGGAGAACATGGTGCGGGTGACGGAAGACGGCGTTGAAGTCCTCAACCGCCTTGAAACAAAAATGCAATGGTAAAGCTATCATGACGCCCATTCATCAGCTTGTGGATAGATACATCAATTATCTGGTTGTTGAAAAGGGGCTTGCCAGATCCACCATCGAATCCTATTCTGGAGATCTGGATAAATTCCTTAAATTTCTCACATTGAATAAGATTGGCAGTATTGCCGATGCTGACAGCGCGGTATTATTAAAATACCTTCTTTACCTCAGGGATAAGAAAATCGGCGCGCGTTCCAGAGCAAGACATCTTGTGACGATAAGGGGTTTTTATAAATTTCTGGTTCATGAAAAAGTTTTAAAAAAAGACCCTGCGCGTATGATCGACCTTCCAAAGTCTGGGTTGAAGCTTCCGGACGTGCTGTCTGTGGATGAAATAAATTCCATCATGAACGCCCCGGATATCACCACATCAAAAGGTCTCAGGGATGCGGCGATGCTGGAACTTCTGTATGCAGCCGGCTTAAGGGTCAGCGAACTCATCCATGTCAAACTCCTGGATTTGAACCTTGAAGTTGGATTTGTAAGGACTCTGGGAAAAGGTTCTAAAGAACGGATAGTCCCCATCGGCGCGCATGCGAGGCGAAAAATTTCTGATTATCTTGCAGCATCCCGGCCTTTCTTATTAAAAAACCATGTCAGTCATTATCTTTTTGTGGCTCATGCCGGAAAGCCGATGACACGTCAGGCTTTCTGGAAATTACTGAAAAAATATTCGGTGATTGCAGGAATTGAAAAGGAAATCACCCCGCATTCCTTCCGGCATTCCTTTGCCAGCCATCTGCTGGAGGGCGGCGCGGATCTGAGATCCGTTCAACTGATGCTCGGACACGTGGATATTTCAACAACTCAGATTTATACCCATGTGGCCAGGGATCATCTGCGAAAGCTTCATGAAAAATATCATCCGAGGGGCTGATTTTACTGCAGGCCCGCCATGAAAACAATCCATGTGCAGGCCTGCAGTGATTTTATCGCAGTGATGAAATAAAGCACCCGCTGTCCCCGCCGCCGCCTTCATCCCACATGTCCGGTTCGCCCTCGGCAAAGACAACCTTGACCGGGTTGAGTTCAGTGGCGATGCTTTCATCAATCGCGTCTGTTTCTGTGTTGATGATGTCAACCCTGAAATTGGTTTGATTACAGACCCATAACATATTGTTCTGGTCTGGCTGGACGCCTAAATCAAATCCGTAGATGCTGATATTTTCAAATCCATCAACAGGATTTATATCGCATCCGCAGGAGGGATCAAAAGTATATAATGTGTTGTCTCCCCAACCCGCGTATCCGACAAAGTAGCCTTTATCCTGAGATATGATCGCCATGCCGGATACTACGCCGTACTCCGGGTCATCGGCTATGACCAGGTCAGTTTGATACGTATGGGGATTGATTCGAACAATGCCTCCAGAATCTTCATCAGTGGCCCCATCCCAGTCCCCTACCCCCTGGACATAAATCCGATCATTTTCAGCAAGGTATTGGATTGAAGTGGGATTTTTTATTTCTGAAATCAGGATTCCCATTTGATCGCAATTGCAGTTCTGAGTGTCGATTTCCTCATCAGTGGCTGTATCAAAAACAGCAATGTATGGCTCATCATGAGTGACCGGCCAAACAGTAAGGTCTGCGCGCTGCAACGTGATATATAATTTTTCATCAACGATAACCCCTGCGGACATGTTCGGTGCACCGTCTGTATCATTGTAGGCACTCAAATCCAATTCGCCGATTTTAAAAGCGGCCTCCGTTGTCGCCGAAGGATTGACAATCCATGCTTTATCTGATCCATAGCGCAGAAGATAGGCTTTTTTTTCATTAACAAAAATCAGGTCATAAGGATTGCTGTTTGTCTCATCCCCTTCGGTAGAAAATTGCCAGATAGGCTTGTCGGGCTCTTCAATGCTGTATTTGGTAATATTGTTAGCGCCAAACCTTTCAAAAATATAAAAAAATTTCCCGTATGCTGTCACGGTCAGATCGGATTTGGTGCTGCCGAGTTTGTTTTGAAAAGTTCGGGGTCCCCCTACCGGATCAACGGATGCAATTGAATATGATCCGCTGGTCCAATCGGGACTGACGGTCGCGATCACCGCTGTTTGTTTGGTTTCAGAATAAGCTGGTTGGCATAACGTGAAAACAACGGGCATGGCAATCAAACAAAACATTGTGAATAAAACCCTGAAATTGCTTCTCATGAAAATTCTCCTTTTCCCCTTATAAATTTAATAGCGTTATATGCTGTATTTTACTGCAAAGAAATACGACCGTCCGGGCAGCGGGTATCCGTTAAAGTCTTCATATCTGTCGTCATTTAAATTTTTAGCATCCAGGCTCAACATCCATGAATTCCAAAGCCAGGAGATGCCGCTGTTGATTTCGGATTTGGTTTCGGCTTCAAAAAGATTTGCCGTGTCGTAATACATGCCGCTCTCCCGGATGTACTCAATGAAAATTTTAAAATTCAGATAATTGTATTCAGTTCTGGACAGCCATGAATTCTCGAATCTGCCCGGCAGTTCATTCCCGTCAAAAGCGATGATGTTGCTTTTATTTTCCGTTTCCTGCCATGTATATCGCTCGATGAGCCGTATAGACCAGAGCGTATCGATAGTCAGCCCTGATTCAATTCCGTCAACGAAGGCGTCCGAAATATTTTCGGACTTTCCGATGCCCCTTGCATCATAAGATCGGGTAATAAGATCACTGATGTCGCTGAAAAAATACAAGCCATATATGGAGACGTTTTTTATCCAGGGATTATCAAATTCCTTGTCATATTCTGCGCCCGCGTCAAAATTAATGCCGCTTTCCGCCTTCAAATCCGGGTTCCCGACAAATATCCCTCTGTCTCCGTACAGTTCAAAAAAAGATGGTTCGCGATCATATTGGGCCAAATTGGATTTAAGCGCCACTTCAGGCAGGATTTTATATTTAAGTCCGATCTGAGGATTGGCATAGTTTTCATTTTGCGAATCATTATTTCTGTCAGGAACAGCGGAGTATTTTAATTCATCGCGTATATATTGGTATCGGAGAGCCGGCGTAACGCTGAAGGCCCGATCCAGAAAGAAAAAAATGTCCTGAACTCCGGCGGCCATGGTCTGACGCTCGCTTTTGTTCAGTTTCAGATCATTGAGCAGGTCGCGGGAATTATAGACTTCCTGCTGTGCCGTTAATTCAAAGCCCAGAGAGTGCGTGTCCGACAGCCATTCGGCAAACAAGCCGGCTCCAAAACGGTCTGTGGTATAACGCATTTTCTGGTTGCCAAGACCGATATGGCCTTCGGAATCATCATATTCCTCTGTTTTTGTGGAATAATCTATCTGTGAGCTGGTATTTAGATGAATCGACGTTATATCGTCGGCGGTGAGTTTTAACGTTGAGATATTCTGTTGGGTGTCATAATCGGTATCGGTTAACTCGCTGTTGTTCCAGGACGGCAATCCCTGATCTTTTGCAAACCAGCGGTTAATGGCATCCAAACGGGTATTGTCATTAAGATCATACCCAAGCCGGGCAAGCAAACTCCCTTGATCAAATTGGGCGTTATTTCGATTTTCCCGGAAATCATCGTCCGGGTTCAGCGGGGTTCCGTTGTTGTTTAGCATTCTAAAATCATTATCAGATGATAAATAATCGGCGGATATCAGATAATCCAAAGGCCCTGGTTTATGGTTGAGAAACCCTGAAATTTTTTTAGAATTAAAAGATCCATATCCGGTGGTGAGATTGGCGTTGAATCCGGGTTGGGTTCTGCGCGTATTGATATTGACCACGCCGCCGATGGAGGCTTTGCTGAAATTTATGGGCGAAATGCCGCGATATATTTCAATGGAATCAACATCAGACAGGGAGATGTTGCTCAAATCAACCCCTCCCCCGGAAGCGTCATTAAGCAAAACCCCATCCAGATAGACCATCACCTGTTCGCTGGATGACCCTCTGAGAGACACGGTTGAAAAACTTCCCAGGCCGCCGGTCTGCCGGACTTGAATACCGGTCTGCTTTTCTATAACCTCAGACAGATCCTCCATTTTTCCTTCGAATTCAGTCCGTTGAATCTTATGGTAAAACACAGGCGTATTGGTTTTATCAACATCTCCGGTCTGATGGGGCTCTTCAGGACTTTTGGCAGTGACAATAATGGGATCCAGGCTGATGGATTCCCCGTAAGTTATGCAGGGTATACATAAGGCTGTGGAGATCAGCCAATAAACAACAATTTTAAATTTACTTGTAAACATTCTGATCCACTCTATGAGTATTTTGATTGATCTTTCTTGTAAAACAAAAAAGGGAAATCCCGGTCCGTAAAAAAGATCCGAAGATTTCCCTATTTATCTTTAAGATCGAAACTGATGAGATTCAGGCCGAGAGAATATTCATCAACAGTTCAGGCAGGTCTTCTGACTTCTGGATCATTTTACTTCCCGCGCCTTCCCGCAATTTATTGCAGTGGCATAAGGCGGCTTTCATCCCCAGTTACAGCGGCGGGCCCGTCCCTGATTTGCACAGGGTTCCCTCTTGTGCTCTGATTTCAGCACCTGAACGATTTGTTAAACACTTAAAAATTGCATCATAAATTGTCAAGGATTAATTTAAGCTGTGCCTGACAATCGCATCACGATGAGATTTCTTTCTTTCCCTGAGATTGGAAGCTGATATGGAAAAACCTGAATTTCATTTTTTTTTAATTCATCCCCATCAATGGTCTGATTTGCAGTTTCATTTTTTTTCACATCCGCTTCATGTAGAGCCTCAGCCCCCCGCATTGCAATGATGATGCCGTTTTTTTTCAGAAAAGAAATTGCCAGCGAATTCAGCCGGCTCAGAGAAGTGACCGCGCGGCTGACAACCACATCAAATGACCTTGCCATTTCAGGATTGCCGGCCAGTTCTTCCGCCCTTGCCTGTATAGCCCCTATCCCAGTGAGGTTCAGCATCCGGATGCTGTATTTGACAAAATTGATTTTTTTACGTTTGCTGTCAAGAAGCGTTAATGAAAGAGCTGGGAAACAGATCTTTAATGGGATTCCTGGGAAACCTCCGCCTGTTCCTAAATCCAGAACCGATGATCCAGGGGGAATGAATCTGCCGGGCATCATCGAGTCGAGCATCAGCTTTTCAGCAATTTCAAGAGGATCAGTGATACTGGTAAGATTAACCGCTTGATTTGCGATTAAAAGTTCGTCAGCAAAAGACCGTAGCTGATCAATCTGGGCATCACTGACATGTATTTCCAATTGATCGGCGCCGAATCTTAAGGCGCGTTGCCATGAATCTGCATCAATTAAGGAAATATGTTTGTTCATATTCAAACATCCCGAGTCTTTTTTAGAGAAAGAGATTTGAGTTTAAGACGGATTTCAACCGGGAACACAAAAGAAGCTTGTATGGTTCTTGCTGAATTAGCTGGGAAATTTTTTATATATCACACTTTATTATTAACCCGTCCCAGACTGGCAATGCTCACAAATAGAATTTCTGCTATTGACCACCATACACGCGAGAGAAGCGCTATTAAAGTTGATATGGGTAACGGTATATACGTTGATAATAATAAAGACAAGGCCCCTTCCCTGACTCCTAACCCGCCAGGGGTTATGAAAATCAAAAACCCCGATACCCAAGACATGCTATAAATAGCAATCATTGCTGGCAAATTGACTATATCCATCACATACATACTTCGGACCAAGAAAAAAAAACCTGTTCCAATTAAAACCCAAAAAGCAATTGTTATAAAGATCGCTTGTAAAGCCATTGAGGCGTCATAATGAAATTCAATAGAACGAAACCAAGGTATGTGCTTCAGTATCTTGAATAAAAATGGTTTATATAGGACTGGCAATAGCAAAAAAAAACCGCTAAGAAATAGCAAAATCATACGCCACAAAGAACAGTTAGTTGTAAATATCGAGTATAAAATAAAAAGAAACAATCCTGTGATCACCATAATATAGACTTCTACTAATGCGCCCAAGCTGCTTGCAGGCGCACTGACTCCCATCTGTTTTAAAACAATCATTCTTCCTGGAACTATCCAAATGCCTCCCGGCAGATATTTGGCCAACTGGGATAAAAAATAAGCGCGATAGGCTGTTAAATAGGATAATTCATAATTTAGCATCAACATGACCTGGCGCATCGATAATGGAAGCAAAAGAAACGCGGCAAAAAGGAACAGGGCAGAAAATACCATAGCCAATGGATCAAGAGCCCAATGATGTTTTTGTAAGCTCTGCCAGTTTAGGTATAGATTTGTGCTCATAAAATAAAACGGCAGACCGATAATCATTAATTTTATAAATTGACGAATCCAAGGCTTTGATTGCCATATTCTTATTGAATAATCTATCATGATTTTATTTGTGACACAGGGTCAATATCCAAGGATATGATCGCTTCACTTGTAGTATTGTCGTATATCGAGACAAAAATTTTATAAACCGATCGGTATTCCAATGATTTAAGTGGCCCGGTGAATTTCCCCAATGAGCCAAATAGGCTCCTCGTGCTAAATTGGACAATCGCCATAAAGGTTCGTTGGGAACACTAAAAAAATAATATCCATTGCCGACGCGGGTTATTTCTGAAAGTGCTAAATCGGGATAATTCAACTGCTCAAGCACTTCGGTACAAATTACCAAATCATATGCTGATGTTGTTATTGGCAGATTATAAATATTTCCGATCACGCATTCAAATTTTGGAACCAACTTTGTGGC
>JALOPH010000069.1 GCA_025453995.1 Desulfobacterales bacterium | reverse complement strand
TTGATATCAAAGATAGTGTGTTTCGGAAAAACAGGATGCTTTAGGGATTTACAACCATATTCCTGGCCATCATTAGGGTACAGATAATAGAGATGGACGCCGTTGCCTGTCGAAACCGTAAATGTTTCAGGAAGTTCCCATCCGTTCGTTATTGCCAGTACCTCGAAAGCCTTGACGTCATCTTCATCTAAAACGATGACACCGCTTGCTGGTCCGCAGCAGACACCGGCATTTCGACCGTGAAATTCATCCGAGTTGAATAGTCGTTTTTTTTCACACCATTTTTGCCATTCCATCCCTGCATCCGGTACTTTTCCCTTCAAAGGAATCAAGGAAAACCCACGCCTTTCTGATAACTTCCTGTAGGTTTCCAATGATTTTTCGTTATCAATTTTATATTGCAAACTCGTATGGAGTATTTTTCCTTGCGGATTACCCGGTCCGCCAGCCGGGTTTTCCATTTCAGCGTTTTTCATTCGTCACCCCATCATTAAGCGCCGGCCATAAATTCCTCCACATCATTAGCATCGAACAATCTTTTTCGGCCAACACGCTTGCATGGAATAGGAAATTTCCTTTTTGCCCTCCTATTAATCTGATTATAAATCGTTTGTTCTGACATTCTTAAAAGTTCGGCCACTTCCTTGACAGTTAAAAATCGTTGTCCCATCCTTTCCTCCTCAATGATAGATAGTCGGTGTATTGATTTTACAACTTAAGATAAAAAAAAATTAAGGTTCGTCAAATAAATAGACAAAGGGGCGCGGTGGCATAGGTGTATAATCAGCATATTTATCGTCAAATTCTTTACCTATTGTTTGATGATAAAAGTTCAGACATATGGTAGTCACTTGGAATAATTTGGGCGTTCCACTATCACTTGGATCAATAAATTGGCTCCCTTGATATTTTGTAACAATCTCTTGAATCTTATGTTCTTTAATCCTTCTCCTAAAAATTGAATAAGAATCAAAGTGCAATGCTTGCTGCTTATAATGTTCAAAGCTTCTTGGGCTTTCCGCACAAATGTAAAAATTATTTTTTTTTACATCAAAATAAATATGAGCTACCCATGCATCGCTTGCTAAAAAACAGATCTCGAAAACCGAAGGAATTAATTTTTGTTCTTTTAACCATGGCAACAACAATTCCAAAATTATTCTTGCTTCTGGAATCCCATATTTCAATTGTGAAACCAAATGCCCACCGATAAAAATTGTGAACGCATCATCGAATGTCAAAACCCGAGCTACGCCCTGGCTTTGACCCGCCGATGGATCCGGTGGCAAAAATTCCCTACCCCATCGTTTTAATTTATTGAAATTGATACCAAGTTTTTCTGACAATTCTCTATAAGTAAATTCTTTAAACATTGAAAGCCCCCGTGTTGTTAAGTCGTAATATTGACTATTCAAGTTAAAAAGAAATGTCAATATAAAAAAAAAGAAAAATCAAGATTTCGATTTATGAAGCGGTATAAGAATTTATTTTGTTGACCATCTTGTTGACCAAACAAATAAAACAAAAAAACAAACAGCTATAAAAACATATAAAATAGGGTTATTGAGGCGATTAATCCTTGCGAACACCTTAAAATGAAGAATGGATCATGTTTAATTTACATGATCCATTGATATCATTGGCGCGCCCGGAGGGATTCGGACCCCCGACCTACGGATTCGAAGTCCGGCGCTCTATCCAGCTGAGCTACGGGCGCGCAAGGCATAAAACCACTACAGAAAAACCCTGTAGTGGTTTTGCGGGTGAAATGGGGTGAGTGATGGGGCTTGAACCCACGACCCTCAGGGCCACAACCTGATGCTCTGCCAACTGAGCTACACCCACCATACGAGGCAAAGTTAACTATCAAAGGAATTATATCTTTTCAAGAGGTTTTTCAAATATACGCCTAAAACAATAATGATTCAAAGCATATTTGTTTTTCAGCGCAAAACAATATTGACCCTGAGTATCAATTTTATTACATAATTTATTCCAAATTCAAAGGAAACACTATGAACAAGTTGTACGTTTTTATCATTCGATTGCTGTTGGGAATTTTGATAGGCGTAACCATTATGCGCATATTCAGGCCTGAGGCGGATTCGGTTTATGTTATCGGCTTTGGCTCACTCCTGGTATGCCTGGCTTACGGCCTCGAATATATCCGAAAAAGAAAGTCAAGCGACTGAAAAATGGCAGAACCTTTAAAACAATTCATACTTGGCACTGCGGGGCACATCGATCACGGCAAAACAAGCCTTGTGAAAGCCATCAGCGGATATGACACGGACCGATTAAAAGAAGAGAAGCTCCGGGGCATCACCATAGAACTCGGGTTTGCCGCATTGGACCTGCCCAGCGGCATTCATCTCGGGATAGTGGATGTGCCGGGACATGAAAAATTCGTTAAGCATATGGTAGCCGGGGCGACCGGGATTGACATTGTCGCCATGATCATCGCCGCTGATGAGGGAGTAATGCCCCAAACCCGTGAGCACTTAGATATCTGCACCCTGTTGGGCGTTCAGCAAGGTATCATTGTGCTGACCAAGATCGATGCGGTGGATGAAGAATGGCAGGAACTTGTGATCGATGATGTTCGGAAATTCGTTTCCGGCACTTTTTTGGAAGGCGCTCCAATGATGCTTGTTTCCTCCCTGACAGGTGAGGGAATTCCCGAATTGGTCCAGTCCCTCGACACCCTTTGCATGAGGCTTTCTGAAAAAAAACCCTCGGGATTATTCAGGCTGCCCGCGGACCGGGTCTTTACCATGAAAGGATTCGGCACGGTCATCACCGGCACAATGATTTCCGGAAAAATTTCCGTCGGTGAACCCGTTATGATCTATCCTTCCGGAATCACAACAAAAGTAAGAGGACTGCAAGTTCACGACAAAACCGTAGATGAAGCAACCGCCGGAATGCGCACGGCCATAAATTTCCAGGGGATTGAGAAGGCGGCAGTCAACCGGGGGGACGTCGTTGCCCGCCCCGACTCACTCAAGACTTCATACATGCTGGATGTCGAATTCAATTTGCTCAAAAGTGTTGAAAAACAAATCAAGAGCAGGGCACGGGTCCGATTTCACACCGGAACCGCCGAAACTCCCTGCAATCTGGTTTTATTGGACAGGGAATCTCTTGAACCGGGACAGACCGCGCCCGTTCAGATAAGGTTGGACACGCCGGTTGCCTGTCTGAGAAATGACCGTTTTGTCATCCGGAGCTATTCCCCGGTCCGGACCCTCGGCGGAGGCCGAATCCTTAATCCTGCGCCACTCAAGCACAAGCGGTTCAAACCGGAGACAATAGATCATTTTCATATCCTTTTAACCGATGATCCTGAAACCTTGATTTCTGAACATGCAAAACACGCGGCTTTTGATGAAGTATCATATTCCGATCTTGCGGTGATGACCAGCCTTTCCGGAAAGCCTTTAGATAATGCTTTACAATCCCTGATGTCAAAACATATACTCATTCAGACGGATAAAGACGCCAGGCGCTATATTCATCAGGGAACCTATGAAGATTTCAAATCGACAACGATCAACCGGTTGAAAGAATTTCATTCATTAAATCCATTAAAAAACGGAATGCCCAAAGGAGAGCTGCCTTCGAGTTTCACCGGTTCATTCAGCGCCAAACTTTTCAACCTGATGCTCGCCATGCTGGCAAAGGCTAATGAAGTCATCCTGTCTGAAAACTTCATCCGTCTGCCCGGTTATCAAGTGACGCTTGAAGCAGATCAATCTAATTTGAAAAAGAAATTTTCAAATGCATATATGCAAGCCGGTCTTCAACCGCCGTCCGTCAAGGAACTGATTGCGGATCTGGCTGTCGATGCGAAAGAAACGAAAAATATGTTGATGCTTCTGGTCAATGAAGGGACAATCGTTAAAGTCAAAGATGATCTTTTTTTCAATTCTAAAATGATCTCCAGTCTCAAAGAACGATTGATTGATCATTTAAAATCCAACGGCGAGATCAATACGCCGCAATTTAAAGATATGACCGGCGTATCCAGAAAATACTGTATACCGCTTCTGGAATATTTTGACGCGGAAAATATTACAATCCGGATAGGAGACATTCGAAAACTCAGGAAACAGGATTAATATCATATAAAGATTATTTGAATAATCAATTGCAACGCTAACTATAGGAGTTGAAATGGAAGATTTTGCTGATAAAGATCAAAAACAATCAACCGACAGGGAATTTCAAAAATTTTTATGGATCCGTATCATCGCAGGAATTGGCATTGCTGCTGTTCTTCTCTGGGGCGCCTCATTTCTCATCGACTGGCTTAGCCCTGCCGGAACGGAAAAACCCGTTCAAGCCGATCATGGTTATAAAGTCAATCCGGAAACCGATGCGACCGCCCAGAGTCAAGCCAAGGAATCTGACAAAAATTCAACTCCATCTCATGGTGAAAAGATTGAAACATCCCAACTCCCTGTATCCCATGAATCCAAACTCGCGTCCAAAAGCAGCCTGCCATCGGCTGTTGGCGCCTCAAAAGCTACAGGCGTTGAATTTGTGGAAGCCCTTATCAAACCGCTTGATGATGAGTTGAATGAGCGATTCTGGGGATGGCGGCCCAATGACCTCATCCAATTTACTGACAATGTCAATGAGTTCCAGCTCGGCGTGCTTGAAGTCACCCGAAGGGCGACCACCCGCCTGACCGATAATATTTCACGAACCGGCAGCACGGCCGCTTTAAATCCGCATCTGGAGCAGGCCATGAACGGTTTCATGCTCAATTCGGACAGCTATCTCTTCCCGCCGGCAGAAACCCAGTACCGAAATGCGCTCGAAAAATTAAATCTTTATAAGGAACAACTCGCCCGAAGCGAGGCTTCTTTTTACAACCGGCCGGACAATCTGATTCCCTTGCTGAAAGCTTTTGAAGAGCTCCTTGGCAGTTGTGACGAAAACCTGGTAAAGTCAAAAGAAGAAAACGGGGACACGGTCAGCACCTTCAGCGCCGACAATTATTACTATTACGCAAAGGGCGTTGCCAGTGCCATGGCGATCATTCTGGAGGCTGTGGAGACAGATTTTGACAAAACCCTTAACGCGCGAAACGGCGATGAAATTCTCCATCGGGCCCTTGAATCCTGCCATCATTCGGCCCACATGGATCCATGGCTGTTTGTCACTGAAGCCAACCTGTGCGGCATCTTTGCCAACCACCGTGCCAATATGGCGGCCCATATCAGTCACGCACGGTTTTATGTGGGATTGCTGGCCGCGGCGCTGTCCACCTGATTCTCTTTATAAATGTCATAAACCAGGCGATCGGCGATGCTGTCTAAATACCGCATCCCCTTGCAAGTGAGCCGGCAGAAACCGTCTGTTTGGATCATGTAGCCCTCAGCTTCAAAAAGAGCAATAGTCCGACCGAACAATTGTTGAAATTTGACTGAAAACCGTTTTTCAAAATCATTGATGCAAATACCCTGTGCGCATCTTAGGCTTAGGAAGACCGCTTCTGTTGCCTGTTGACGGAAGTCCGGCCTTTCGCTGCCCGCCCGAGGGGGTTTGCCCGATTCGATAAGCGTCATGTAATCGTCAACCGATCTCACATTCCAGAAACGACAATTATTGATGAAAGAATGAGCGGAAGGACCGATTCCGATATATGGGGCAAACGTCCAGTATTTGAGATTGTGCCGCGACCTCGACGGTAGAGATTTTGCATAGTTGGATATCTCATACTGAATATATCCGGCGTCCGTCAGGACCCTGCGGATCATTTCAAAAAACCCGACGGTCTTTTTTTCGGAAAGGGCAATAATATTCCCTTTTTCCAGCGCCAGTGAAAGAGGAACCCCCGCCTCATAAGTCAGAAGATATCCGGAGATATGCTCCGGAGACAGCATGATTGCGGTTTTCAAATCCGCTTTCCACATCCGGACCGTCTGCCCCGGAATTCCGTAAATCAAATCAATCCCGATATTTTCAAACCCCGCCTCACGCGCCAGATCAAAACACGCAATCGCTTCACGGGCATCATGAATCCGACCGAGCAGTTTAAGATAGGGGTCTTGAAAAGACTGAATTCCGATATTGACCCGATTGACGCCTGCAGTGCGGCACCCTTTGAGTTTATCCAGGTTGACTGTACCCGGATTCACTTCAATGGTGATTTCAGGATCATTTGAAACCGAAAATTTTCGGCGCACCGAATCCAACAGCGCGGATACGTCTTCAGGCGCCAGCAGAGACGGGGTTCCCCCGCCCAAATATATGGTATCAACTGTCGGCATCGGGAAGTCGATCATGTTAATTTCCGTTTGAGCCGAGCGGACAAAAGAAAACCTCTTGTCAAGATCCGTTACGGAATAAAAGTCGCAATACAAGCACTTTCTTTTACAGAAAGGGATGTGAATATAAATACCGGCATCAGCCGTCTGTAATGAACACATGGGAAGGACAATTTACCGATTACACATCTTATATAAATCGCTTCATCATTTCATTGATCATATCATCGACATTTTCAGGCGTTATGCCATAGCCTGAGCAGATTTCCCTGACCTTCAACGCCAATTGAGGATTATCCAGATCGCTTTGCCGATTCAGCAGGCCTGCCCGCCTTCCGACCTGATAAAGCATACGCTGACGGGGATCAAGATTGAGAAAATCCCGGATGACACCCATCATTTTAGGCTTTTCAACGGGCAGCTTGCCTTCGAGGTCCTGAAACAGATTAAGGATATGGTCGCTTTTCACCGTGCTTTCGATACCATCAAGGCATTCCAGAAACAGCAAAATTTCTTTTGCCGCTTGATAATCGGAGATTTTTTTAAATTTTCCTGCGGCAAAATCATCAAACAACGGTAGATTGTTGGGAATGGCAAGGGTGCGAAGCCTTATAAAATCAGGGTTGATCTGGTTTAATGCGTCCGCGGTTTCTCTGGCGTGAATCTCAGACAGATCTTCCCCCCCCAACCCCGGCATGACATATTCGGAAAGCTCAATGCCCGCTTTTTTGACCTTTTTCCCCGCATTGATTTGAGCGGCCTTATTCACCCCTTTTTTCACCCGCTTGAGCACTTCATCAGAGCCTGATTCAAGGCCGATATGAATTCTGTTGAGCCCGGCCTTGCCGATCGCGGTCATATCCGAATCACTGATCCGCGCGACGGTGTGAGACCTTGCATAGGAGGTGATCCGGTGAATCCAAGGGAATCTTGCCTTGAGATGATTGAGTATCTCGATGAGATCCTGGGGTTTTATTATAAGGCTGTTGGCGTCCTGAAGAAAAATCGACCGCATGCCGCAGGCAAACCAGTTCAATGCGGCATGAAAAGCCGGTCGATCTTCAGGGTTTAAACCATTTGCATAGTTTTGAATATCCTGCCGGGAAATTTCCCCATGAACATTGCTCATCCGTCGCAACGATTCAACATGGCCAGATATAGCTTCGATATCTTGAATGACATGCGCAACTGGCCGTATTGAAAATTCTTCTTTTTTATAGACCGGACAAAAAGTGCAATGATTCCATGGACAATTGCGCGTGATACGGATCAGAAGACTATAGGCTTCACTGGGCGGGCGAATCGGTCCCTGTTCAAAACCCTCATATGATGAACTTTTTTTCCTTGCACCCTGCATCAATATATGTTCTCCTTTAAAATATTGAAAGATCATCAGTTTGATTAACAAAGATAATACAAGAATTTAAAAAGTACAGATCCCAATGAAAGAGTACCGATTCATCGTCATCATCGCATTGATCGCTGCCATCGGTATCCCTGTCTATTTTCTGATCGACCTTAATAGATATTTAAATGAGCCGCCATACCCTCTGGATTCAAAAAGAACCATCATCACTGTGGCTCAGGGAGACAATTTCAGCAAGATCATAAATAATCTCTACGATCATCATCTGATCCGATTCCCGCTTAAATTCAAGCTTGCCGCACGCCTGAAGGGTTTTGACCGGAAATTTATTGCCGGTGAATATGAGTTTTCCGGATCCATGGCTCCTATCCGAATTCTTGAATCATTGGAAAACGGCAAAGTCTATCTCCATCGTTTGACCATTCCGGAAGGGTTTACCATTCAACAGATTGCAGAAAAACTTGACCAATCGGGAATATGTAACAAAGAAATATTTATCGCACTTGCTCAGGATCCGGAATTTGCAGCCAAAATGGGCATCCCCGCTCAAACCTGTGAGGGATACCTTTTTCCGGACACCTACTTTTTTTCCAAAGACGCCTCTCCGGAGCAAATCATCACTTCCATGATCAGTTATTTTCGAAAAAAATTCGGGCCGGCCTGGGGGGCAAGAAGCCAAGAACTCGGCTTGTCGGTTCATGAAATTGTCACGCTTGCTTCCATTATCGAAAAAGAAACCGGACAGGATTTTGAAAGGCCTTTGATTTCATCTGTTTTCCACAATCGCCTGAAGAAAAGCATCCGACTTGAAAGCGATCCGACGGTCATTTATGGAATAAAAAACTTTAACGGCGATATCACCAGACAGGACTTGAAAGAAAAAACACCCTATAACACATACGTTATCCCCGGCCTGCCGCCCGGCCCAATCGCCAATCCGGGCATTAAGTCGATCCGGGCCGCGCTTTTCCCGGATAACACGAACTATCTGTTTTTTGTTTCAAGAAAAGATGGAACTCATCAATTTTCAAGGAACCTGAAAGAACATCAAAATGCGGTTCGGCAGTTTCAATTGAGCCCTCCCCCTCCCCCGGCTCCGTCTCCGGCTGAGGGTTCAGACATTCCGTCAGAAAGCGCTCCCGCATCAATTGTTGAAAACAACGATCTTTCTGTCTCGGAAACAGATTCATCCACGATCGACGCTTCAGCATCCGAAAATTCAGATGCTGCGGTTGCCCCTTGAATATACATCATCAGAAATATCCCCGATCGGTCCATTGGCGCTTTTCAGGCACTGATATCCGAGAGCCGCGATCATTGCCGCATTATCTCCACACAGCGCCATTGATGGCAAATACAGCCTGAAGTTGTTTCTGACGGCCTCCTCGCCCACCCGCATCCTTAGATTCCGGTTCGCCGCAACGCCGCCCACCAGCGCGATATGAAAGCATTGTTTTTCTTTGGCCGCACGTATTATCTGATATGTCAGCACGTCGACCACGGACTTCTGAAAGGCGGCGGCAATATCTGCGATCTGGTCCTGATATCGCTCCTGATGGCTCTGAATATACCTGCTGACGGCTGTCTTAATGCCGCTGAAGCTGAAATTAAAAGAGTTCTTATCATGATAGGCTTTAAGGAATTTTACCGCATTCGGATTGCCTTTTTCCGCAAATTCTGAAACAACCCGCCCCCCTGGATATCCCAGTCCAAGCATTTTCGCGACCTTGTCAAAGGCTTCTCCAGCAGCATCGTCAAGGGTTTGTCCCATGCATTCAGCCTGGAGATGAGATACTACATGATAGATGGCCGTGTGGCCGCCTGATGCAAGGAGCGCGACAAAGGGAAACGGAGGCGTCGGAGGTTCGAGAAAGACAGAATTCAAATGACCTTTCAGATGATCAACGCCGACCCAGGGAATATTCAAAGCGTAAGCGAATGATTTTGCAAAACAAAAGCCCACCAGTAGCGCGCCCACAAGGCCGGGCCCCCTGGTCACTGCGACGCCATCCAAATCTTTAGGATTCAGCCCAGCATCGCTAAGCGATTGATTGACAACGGGCAGAATGGATTCAATATGTTTTCTGGAGGCGAGTTCCGGCACCACGCCGCCATAAGGATGATGAACGGCTGCCTGCGACGCCACGACAGAGGAAAGTATGGTTGTTCCGTCTTCAACCACGGCGGCTGCCGTTTCATCACAGGAGGTTTCTATGCCCAATATCTTCATAAACGTCGTAAAACACCCGATGGTTCCGCGCCGGGTTATTTTACTTCCAGGAAATGCGTTTTGTCACGGATTTCCGATGATGAACGACTTCGCCGATGACATAAGCTCTTTCATTCATTCCTGCAACGCGTTCAAGCACATCCTGGACGACCTCGTCCGGAACAACGATGATCAGGCCGATGCCATTGTTAAACGTGCGCCACATTTCAGCATCTTTAATATTGCCGGCATCCTGCAAGAATTTAAATACAGGGGGAATTGCCCAAGACCCTTTCTGAATTTCAACGCTGCATGCAGAGGGAAGTATCCTGACCAGGTTTTCATCAATGCCGCCGCCGGTGATATGCGCAAGTCCGTAAATGGGAAAATCCTTGACCAGCCGCAGTATCGTTTCAGTGTATATTTTTGTCGGAGTGATCAATTCCTCACCGAGCGTTTTTCCGAATTCGGGAATGTAAGAATCGATTTTTAATTTCAAGACATCAAAGCAAATTTTGCGAACCAGTGAATAGCCGTTGCTGTGCAGACCGGATGACGCGAGACCCACAAGGCTATGTCCGACTTTGATTTCCGATCCATCGACTATTCTGTCGTTGTCCACAATTCCGACGGCAAAACCAGCAAGATCATACTCATTGGGATTATACAGACCGGGCATTTCAGCGGTTTCACCACCGATCAGAGCGCATTGCGCCAACCGACAGCCCTCGGCGATGCCTTCCACAATCTTTGTGGCGATTTCAGTCTTGAGCTCACCCATTGCAAGGTAATCTAAAAAAAACAATGGTTTTGCGCCCTGAACCGCCACATCATTGACGCACATGGCCACGAGATCGATGCCCACGGTGTCATGCTTATCCATCATAAAAGCAATTTTTAACTTGGTTCCCACGCCGTCAGTGGAACTGACAAGCACCGGGTTGTCGTAATCGGCCATGTTGAGTGAATACAGCCCGCCAAAACCGCCGATTTCCCCCATAACTCCGGTTCGGGGGGTTTTTCCGGCGATCTTTTTGATGGCTTTTACAAATTCACCAGCCTTATCAATATCAACGCCGGCATCCGCATAGGTTAAAGAATCTTTGGAATCAGTCATATCTTATGTCAGCCCTGTCTTCACTTTTTAGTGCTTCTTAAAAGTGCAGATGTTTACCGCAAACACCCCAAAAAGTCAAAACAATTTTTTTGACTTCAATATAACTGTAGTGTAATTAAACACAAATTAATATCAAATCTGTAACCAAAGACGGATACGAGGCAAGAATGAAAACTTTTGAAAGATTAAACCGCCTTCCGCCGTATGTCTTTGCAACTGTCAATCAGATTAAGATGGAAGCAAGACGCGCGGGGGAAGATATCATAGACCTCGGCATGGGAAACCCCGATCAGGGAACTCCCAAGCACATTGTCGACAAACTGGTCGAAGCTGCCAAAAAATCACACAATCACAGATATTCTGCGTCCATGGGGATCCGAAAACTGCGGATGGCGATTTCGGACTGGTACAAACGCCGCTATGATGTGGATATTGATCCTGAAACCGAAGCCATTGTCACCATTGGCGCTAAAGAGGGAATTTCACATCTCATGCTGGTGACTGTCGGACCGGGGGATGTGGTGCTGTCGCCAAACCCGACCTATCCCATTCACCCTTATTCGGCGATTATTGCGGGAGCCAATGTCAAATACATTCCGCTGGGGCCTGATTCCGATTTTTTTGAAAACCTCATATCCACTACAAAACGCGCATGGCCCAAGCCGAAAATGCTGGTCATCAGTTTCCCCCATAACCCGACAACTTCGACGGTGGATCTGGATTTCTTCCAGAAAATCGTAGACTATGCCAAAGAGCACGATATTCTCGTTGTTCATGACCTTGCCTATGCGGACATAGTCTTTGACGGTTATGAACCGCCGAGCTTTCTTCAGGCAAAAGGCGCCAAGGACGTGGGCGTGGAATTCTACTCCCTGTCGAAAAGTTACAACATGGCCGGTTGGCGCGTCGGTTTCTGCGTGGGGAATTCGGAAACCATCCATGCCCTGAAACGTATCAAGAGTTATCTGGATTACGGAATTTTTCAGCCGGTTCAGATCGCATCCATCATAGCGCTCAATGGACCCCAAAAATGCGTACAACAGATCTGCGATATTTATAAAACCAGAAGGGACGCGCTGATAAAAGGATTGAACCGCGCCGGATGGGAAGTCCCGGCGCCGAAAGGGACTATGTTCGTATGGGCCAAAATACCGGATCAGTATTTGCATATGGGATCTGTTGAGTTTGCTAAAATGCTGATTCATAAAGCCAAAGTGGCTGTATCTCCGGGAATCGGATTCGGCGAATACGGGGATGAATTCGTCCGGTTTGCGCTTATTGAAAACAACATGCGCATCAACCAGGCGGTCAGGGGCATCAAAAAGGTCTTATAACTGATTGAGTGTGCGCTTATGAAAGTCATCAATATCGGATTGCTGGGTGTTGGAACGGTAGGAACCGGAATTGCGAAAATAATGATTGATAACGAGGCTCTGATTGTTTCCAGACTCGGCGCGAAACTGAATTTAAAAAAGGCGGCGGATCTCGACGTTGCGCGGGACCGGGGTGTTTCCTTTGGCAAAGGGGTCCTGACGACCAATCCGTTGGATGTGGTAAACGACCCTGAAATTGATATCGTCCTGGAAATGATCGGCGGCGTTACCATTGCAAAAGATCTAATTTTGCAGGCCATCGCCAACGGCAAGCATGTCGTGACGGCCAACAAGGCGCTCATCGCCTCCCATGGGAATATGATATTTAATGCCGCCGCCGACAAAGGAGTGGCCATTGCATTTGAGCCCAGCGTGGGCGGATGCATGCCGATCATCAAAACATTGCGTGAAAGTCTTGTGGGGAATCACATTCTTTCAATCGCGGGTATTTTAAATGGCACCTGTAACTATATTTTGACCAAAATCACCAGTGAAGGCGTTTCCTTCGATGTTGCCCTGGCCGGCGCCCAGGCAGAGGGATTTGCGGAGGCAGACCCTGCGCTTGATATAGAAGGTTTCGACACGGCCCACAAACTGGCGATTCTCTCTTCGATCGCATACGGTATGGAAATCAGTTTCAAGGATATTTATATCGAAGGGATTTCTCACATTACCCCGATGGACATCGAATTTGCTGGACAATACGGATATAAAATCAAACTGCTGGCCATCACAAAGTATGCGGATGATACCGTTGAGGCCAGGGTCCATCCGGCCATGATCCCTTTTTCAAATCCGCTGTCAAGCGTGAACGGATCATTAAACGCGGTGACCATCACGGGTGATGCCGTCGGCGACATGATGCTCTATGGATACGGCGCAGGAATGCTGCCAACCGCGAGCGCCGCTGTCAGCGATATGGTGGATATCGCCCGGAGCATTCTGGCGGGCAGTTCGCCTGTCATCCCCATTCGTTCGTTTCAAACGGACCGCATCCGGAAAATACCGGTCCGACCCATGGATGAATTGATCTCTCACTATTATATCCGGCTGACAGCATTGGACCGGCCTGGCGTGCTTTCAAAAATTGCCGGGATTCTGGGTGATCATGACATCAGCATCAAATCGGTCCACCAGATCGATCAGAAATTAAAAGGGGGCGTCCCTATTTTCATGCTGACGCACCAGGCAAAGGAAGCCGAAGTCCAGAAAGCGTTGACAAAAATCTCATCCCTGGATGTGATTACCGATAAGCCCATGTTAATCAGAATAGAGGAAAAAAACAACTAAAGGAAACGCCATGCATATATTCTGTTCGGATCTGGAAGGGGTGTTTGTCCCTGAAATCTGGATCAACGTCGCCATTCAAACAAAAATCGATGATCTTAAACTCACCACACGGGACATATCGGATTACGATAAATTAATGAAGCGAAGGATCGCCATTTTAAAAGAGCATGGATTAACGCTTCACGACATTCAGAAGGTTATCCGAAACATCGACCCCCTTGACGGCGCCGTTGAGTTTTTGGATTGGATCAGATCCGAGCACCAGATTATTATTGTGTCAGACACCTTTGTCCAATTTGCAGGCCCCCTGATGAAAAAATTGGGGCGGCCCACCATTTTGTGCAATTCCCTGATTGTCGCCCCGGATGGCACCATTACCGGATATCAGCTCAGGCAGAAGGATGGCAAGCGCAGGGTGGTAGAAGCGTTAAAAAGTCTGGACTACCGGGTTATCGCATTCGGCGATTCTTATAACGATATCACCATGCTTAAAACGGCTGATACATCATTTCTGTTTTGCCCGCCGGAAAACGTTAAAAAGGAATTTCCTGAAATACCGGTGGTTGAAAATTATAAGACATTAAAAGAATCGATTCAAAATGCCTTAAATTCCTGATCGTCTCAGATAGGGGTATAAGGGACAATGAACACAAGGCCCTATTGCTCAATATATGTCTCCAGTCATTGAAAAACCTGACGGCTTAATTCTGAAAATTTATGTTCAGCCGAAATCATCTAAAAACTTCATTGTCGGCTTGCATGGCGATTCGATCAAAATCAGGCTGACCGCAGCGCCCGTTGACAACGCCGCCAATGAGATGTGCGTCAAATTTCTCGCCAAACAGCTCGGCGTCCCCCAAAAATCGATAGAGATCATTTCCGGCCATACGGGCCGGTTCAAACAGATTTTTATCCACGCGCCAGCGGGCAGCAGCCCCTCCCGGCCCGGCAACACAAAAGAATTATTTAATCAGATTCAAAATCGAATTCTATTAAAAAAGCCTTGACTTTAATTTCATTTACAATGTAATCAAGCCACATGATGCGGGGTGGAGCAGTCTGGTAGCTCGTCGGGCTCATAACCCGAAGGTCTCAGGTTCAAATCCTGACCCCGCTACCAAATAAA
>JALOPH010000250.1 GCA_025453995.1 Desulfobacterales bacterium | reverse complement strand
TTTTTTGATTCGAGAACGAGAACGAGTCCGAGTCCGAGTACGAGAACGAGATTGAATGATTTATCAGTACAAATTCAAATATCAATTGTGCAAGAGGGAAATAAATTATTCCAACTCCTGATACAGAGGAAACCCTTCACACAACTCCAACACCCGCTGCCGGGTTTTCCGGATGACATCCGGATTTTCAGAATTTTTGAGAACCTCGACAATCAGGGCGCCGATGAAACGCATCTCGTTTTCCTTCATTCCCCTGCTGGTGATCGCAGGGGTCCCGATCCTGATTCCGGAAGTGACCATCGGGTTTTGGGTGTCAAACGGGATCGCGTTTTTATTGACGGTGATCCCGGCAAGTTCCAGAGTTAATTCGGCGGCTTTTCCGGTAATATTCAGATTTCTTAAATCCACGAGCATCATGTGATTGTCCGTGCCGCCGGAAACCAGGGTGATGCCATTATCCATGAGGACGCCGGACAACGCTTTGGCGTTTTTGACGATCTGGCGCTGGTATTGTTTAAACGATTCGGCCAGGGCCAGTTTGAAAGCGACTGCCTTGGCGGCAATGACATGCATCAGCGGGCCGCCTTGAATTCCGGGGAAAATTTCTTTGCTGATTTTTTTTTCAAATTCAGCCTTTGCAAGAATCAACCCGCCCCGGGGGCCCCTTAATGTTTTATGGGTGGTGGATGTCACGATGTCGGCGTGGGGAACGGGCGAGGGGTGAACGCCGCCGGCCACAAGCCCGGCGATGTGGGCCATGTCCACCATGAAATAAGCGCCCACAGATCTGGCAATGCGGGCAAACGCCTCAAAGTCGATGATCCGGGGGTAGGCGCTGGCCCCGGCAACAATCATTTTTGGCTGGTGGGATTTTGCCAGTCTTTCCAGTTCATCATACTCGATGGTGCCTGTATCACGGCCTACGCCGTAATGAATAAAATGGAACAAGCGCCCGGAAAAACTGGCCGGCGCGCCATGGGTTAAATGCCCGCCGTGGGCAAGATTCATTCCCAGAATCGTGTCTCCGGGGGAGAGCAGCGCAAAGTATGCGGCCATATTGGCCTGGGAGCCGGAATGGGGCTGAACATTTGCATATTCGGCGTTGAACAATTTTTTGGCGCGGTCTATGGCCTTGGTTTCCGCAATGTCGACAAATTCGCACCCGCCGTAATACCGCTTGGCAGGATATCCTTCAGCGTATTTGTTGGTCATGACGCTGGCCTGGGCAGCCATAACCGCCGGGCTTGCGATGTTTTCAGACGCGATCAGTTCCAGGGTGTTTTTCTGCCGGAGGTATTCATTTGATATGGCGCCTGCGATTTCAGGGTCCGCTTTTTCAATTGCTTTGATATCCAAGCTATAAATCCTTTAAAGCAAATATTATATCTTTTAAGTTCCCATACAACTCATTTTATCAATGCGGCTCTGGTGACGTCCGCCTTCAAAAGGAGTCTCGATCCATGCCCGGACGATTTCTTTGGCAAGTTCCGGGCCGATGACCCTGCCGCCCATGACCAGAATATTGGCGTTATTGTGCCTCCGGCTCATGATGGCGGAGAACAGGTCATTGCAAAGCGCCGCCCGGACAGCCGGAAAGCGGTTTGCCGCCATGGACATGCCGATGCCAGTGCCGCAGATCAGTATGCCGCGCAGGTATTGTCCGGAAGAAATTTTACGGGCGACCTGGGCGGCAAAATCCGGATAATCGACAGACCCGTCATTGTATGTGCCGCAGTCTGAAACAGCACAGTTCATGGCTGTCAGGTAGTCTTTGATGAGCTCTTTGAGCGCAAACCCCGCATGGTCGCATCCGATGACAATCGGCGATGAATTCTCCATATATGTGCACATCCCGTAAACTGATCCGGTTTCCAGGCCGGGCCGGAAAATCGGATTTAGGCTTTTGAGATCAGATAATTAATGACATCTTTGACTTTGATAAGTTTTTCAGCGTCTTCATCCGGCACTTCAATGTCAAATTCTTCCTCCATTGTCATGATCAGTTCGACAATAGCAAGAGAGTCCGCCCCTAAATCGTCTATCAGGGAAGCTTCCGGAACAACTTCGCTGATGTCCACTTTCAGTTTTTCAGCAATGGTCTTTTTAACTTTATCTTCAATTTTCATTCTGCTACTCCTCAACCCTTTTCCCTTATTTCATCATTTATAATTCGTAATTATCCATATCATATGTACATTCCACCGTTGACGTGGATCGTCTGGCCGGTGATATACCCGGCTTCATCCGAGGCCAGAAAAACGGCCAGCCGCGCCACTTCCTCAGGAGTTCCGGCCCGCCTCAAGGGTATTTGAGAAATCATTGCCGATTTGACATTTTCCGGCAACGGGGCCGTCATCTCCGTTTCAATAAATCCGGGGGCAATGGCGTTGACGGTAATATTTCTGGACGCCAGCTCCTTGGCCGCTGTTTTGGTCAGGCCGATCAATCCCGCCTTTGATGCAGAATAATTCGCCTGGCCGGAGTTCCCGGCAACGCCGGCAATGGAAGTGATGTTGATGATCCGTCCAAAACGCTGCTGGATCATGGGTCTGGCCGCTGCCTTGATGCAGAGAAAAGCGCCTTTGAGATTGACGTCCATCACCGCATCCCATTCCACTCCTCTCATCCTGAGGAGCAGGTTGTCCCGGGTGATTCCGGCATTGTTGACCAGAACATCAATCCTTCCGGTCTGATCCAGGATGGTTTTAAAAAAAGATGAAACCTCTTTTTCAGAGGCCACATTGACGCGCATTCCCCTGGCTGAACCGCCGGCCGCGTTTATTTTGTCTTCAGTCTGACGTCCTGTGGCTTCTTCGGAGCTGAAATTAAAAAAAATATCAGTTCCGGACGCGGCAAAGGCAATGCAGATGGCCTGTCCGATTCCCTTAGACCCGCCTGTAACCACTATCGTGCGCTTGCTATTGCTGTTCATCGGGGTGATTTGGATTGCCGATCAATTTTTTAGCAGCCGCTTTGCCGTATTGTCCTTTTGCCCGAACGGTGCTGGCTATCCTTTATGCCTTATTCTTTTTCAATGACATTTCTACCATTATATACGCCGCATTCCGGGCATGCCCGATGCTGCATTTTGGCCTCCCCGCACTGGGGGCAGGTGGCAACATGCGGCGCTGTGAGTTTATAATGCGTCCGGCGTTTGTCCCGCCGTGATTTGGATATTCGGTGCTTTGGAACCGCCATCTTCTTTCTCCTAACTATCTAATATTTATAATGATTTTTTTATTAAGGCCTGACTTTAACGTAAAATTAGTATGTTAAATCAAAAATCTTGTCAAGGAATTTGATACCCATTTTTTTCACCTTGTATTTTGTGCGGGTTTATTGTAGCAAAAAACTCTTTTAAATATTTAGCGCAAGGTGAAAAAATGAATAATGCAATAATAACCCGGTTCCCGCCGAGTCCTACGGGATACCTGCATCTGGGGGGCGCGCGGACAGCTCTGTTTAACTGGCTCTATGCCCGGCACACCCATGGCCGGTTTGTCCTGCGCATAGAGGACACGGATGTGGAGCGGTCCACCCAGGCGTCCGTGGACGCCATTTTTGAGGCTCTGGAATGGCTGGGCATCGACTGGGATGAGGGCCCTTACTTTCAATCAAAACGAATTGATATCTATAAAGGATACATTAATAAGCTGATAGAATCCGGCCATGCATATTATTGCACATGTTCCCCGGAACGCCTGGAAGAAATGCGCTCCAAAGCGATGGCTTCCGGCGGCAAGCCCAAATACGACGGCACCTGCCGGGAAAAGGGCCTCAGACCCTCCGGCCATGCGGCGGTCCGATTCAAAGCCCCCCTTTCCGGAAACACCATTGTGGAAGACCGGATCAGGGGGAACATCGTTTTTGATAACAATGAATTGGATGACTTTATCATCGCCCGGAGCGACGGCATGCCCACTTATAATCTGGCCGTGGTGGTCGATGACATCACCATGAATATCAATATGATACTCCGTGGGGATGATCATATCAGCAACACCCCCAAGCAGATTCAACTATACAATGCCTTTGGCGCTTCGGTGCCGGTTTTCGGCCATGTTCCCATGGTCCTGGGCCATGACCGGACCCGCTTGAGCAAGCGCCACGGCGCCATGTCCGTGACCGCCTACCGGGATATGGGATATCATCCCGAAGCCATGATCAATTTCCTTGTTCGGCTGGGGTGGTCTTACGGGGATCAGGAGTTTTTCACCCGCCAGGAATTGGTTGAAAAATTCAATCTGGAACATATCGGCAAGGCAGCCGGGGTATTTAACCCTGAAAAGCTTCTGGCATTAAACGCGGAACATATCCGTGCGTCATCCGATGAAACCATATCCGTTCATCTGCTGCCTTTTTTAAAGCAGAAAGGAATCCATGCCGAGAAGGGCGACTATCTCAACGCCGTCATTGGCACACTGAAACAGAGAAGCAAGACTTTTATTGAAATGGCCGATGGAGCGGAATTCTATTTTCAGGAAAAAGTCACGCTTGATGAATCGGCGGCCGTTAAATTTCTAACCCCTGCAGTGCTGGAACCCCTCCGGCAGATTTTTCAAGCCCTCGAATCAACAGATAAATTTGACCAGCCGACCCTGGAAAAGATTTTTACGGAAATCCTGGAAAAGACCGGCCTGAAATTCGGTAAAATCGCCCAGCCGATCCGGGTGGCGCTCACAGGAAAAACAGTAAGCCCGGGAATATTTGAAATGATGGAGACGCTGGGAAAAGAGCAGGTTATCGGCCGTGTTAAAGCCGCGATCGATTATATCGAAAAGGCCTCATAAAATTTGACTTGACTCTTGTTTTTTGTTAATTTATTCACAAAACACTTCATGCTGAGGGATGGTCTAGTGGCAAGACGGCGGGTTCTGGCCCCGTTAACCTAGGTTCGAATCCTAGTCCCTCAGCCA
>JALOPH010000249.1 GCA_025453995.1 Desulfobacterales bacterium | reverse complement strand
TCATGGACGCCGTCGCCGTCGTAATCAGACACCATGAAATCATTTCCCACACTGGTCCAGGCGGTCCAGCCGCTCCACTGGTTGAGCGCGCCGGTGGTTGAATAGCGCACGCCCCAGATCATCTCATAAGGGCTTGTCTGTCGGGCAATGGCCAGGTCGCTTTTGCCGTTGCCGTCAAAGTCTCCCACATAGAACTCATCATAGGCATTCCCGAAGTCATTGAGAACCCATCCGCCCCAGGTGGTCGGCAGGCCGGTATAAGAGTAATAAACCGACCAGCTGATGTTATAGGGTTTGGTCATGCGGGCAAGGAGCAGGTCTGAGGAACCGTCACCATTAAAATCGCCAACATAAAAACGGTCTCCGTCACGGCCGTGCGTCAGAACCCAGTTATGGCAATCGTCGAGAATGCCGCCCGGTCCAGAGTAACAGAAGCTCCATTTGTATGCCGTCGGGCTATCCGGCCGGCAAAGCCCGATGTCATCTTTCCCATCCCCGTTCCAGTCGCCCACCACAAAAAAGTCATCGTCATTGCCATAGTCAGCCACTGTAAATCCGGAGTCACGGTTCAGCATGCCGGCTTTTGAATAGCGGACAGACCACTTGTATTGGTTTGCGCTGACCCTCCGGCAGAGGGCCAGGTCTGTTTTTCCATTGCCGTCAAAGTCTCCGGGATAGTATTTGTCTCCCTCGTTTCCGAAATCAGCGACAATGCCGTCGTGAAGTTCATCCAAAAATCCGGTTTTGGAGCACCGGATGCTGATTTTGGTAATGGTTGAACTGGATTTATGGGCCACGCAGATGTCTGTTTTCCCATCTCCGTCATAGTCAGTCAGCGGCGCAAGGGTTGTGCCGGCATAAATGGGAGCAGTGAAAAAACAGGATTGAAAAAGCAAAAACACGAGGAATCTGAGGACCGGACTGGATAGTTGATATTGATTGACCATAGGACAACTCCGTTGATTTTAGGTTTACCCCATGAAGATCGAATGCCAATATCGATAAAAAAACATATCAGTTTTAGCGTTTAAATGTCAAAATCTGTTTGAATCGGAGTATCGGTTGATGAATATTCGAAAAATTGGGTATCATAATTTTATTATTTTAGAGGATCCGTATGAGTAAAAACCGGATTAAAAGAATTCTTCTAAGCGCATTATTATTCTCTTCAGTCGTGGCGCCGGCTTTTGCATGGCATGACCACACGCACCTGGCGATTTCCCAGGCTGCCGGATATGAAAACTGGCACAACTCGGCTGCTGCTGATATCACCAAAACAAAGGCTGGGAAAATCGAACAATACAACCATTATTTCAATAACGATGCGGGCGTCGATGTCACAGAGGCGATGGTTTTCGATCAGATCAAACGTTACAATAACCCGCAAGACCCCCAGGGCCACCTTTACGGCGCGATTATCGCATCAATCAGGGAATACAAGTCGATGAAGCAGTCCAACAAATATGCTGAATACCCACTGGCCTTCTGCGCCCACTATATCAGCGATCTATCCATGCCGCTGCACAATGTCCCATATACTGATTTTAATAAGATGCGTCATTCCCAGAATGACGGGATCATTGATTTTGGCATAATGAACAATGTCGGGCATATTCAAAGGAATATGTATGAAATCATCATAAAGAATGAAAACGATCTGGCCGGGGAAATCGCCAGGATCGCCAATATATCCCGAATGCTGGGCTTGAAAATGGAAAAGGAAAACAGGGACATGACTTCAGATGAGGCTTACAGCCAGCTTGGCCACAGCGCTTCGCTGCTAAAGGCGGTGCTGAACTATGTGAACAAATAACGTGAGCCAATTTCAAAACGTCATCTAAGGCTCGATGTCAGCGTTGCAGTCCTCCTCAAAATGCTCACATACGCCCATGTATGGCTGCGCTTTTTCGTCGGCCTGCGCCTTGACCTTCCAAGGAACTTGTCGTACTCAGTCCGGTTTTGGACGGACGGTTCTCGTGCTCGTACTCGTAATCGATACTAAAAAAACCGAGTACGAGCAGGAGTACGAGTACGAAGGATAAAGTTACTTTCTGTAAAAACGCCGCAAAGCGGGATAAAAAGCTTTTTATGAGATCATCATCTTTGACACATCCGCAAAATCCAGACCCAGCCGTTTGAGCGTTTTGGGCGTGGGCACGCCGTTTTCATCCCAGCCCCTGATTTTGTAGTACTTGGGAAGCATTTTGTCCAGGGGTACCTTGGATGTCTCATCCCCCGGCACCAGGGGTTCATCTGTGAACCGTTTGGCGAGCGTGTCCTTGTCTTTGCCGATGCCCTCGCGAAGATTAAAAAGCTTCTCCATGTTATACCCCCGGTCGCCGACCCTGAAATATCGCCCCAGATTCATTTTCATGCCGGTTGCCAGTTTGATGTATTTTGAATGGGGCAGAAGCGGCAGGTGAATTCCCAGCAAGGCCGGCGGCGCTTTGAGCAGGGCAGTGATTGTAACCCAGGTATAGGTGAGAATCTTGGATACAATGGCGGATGTGATTTTCATACCGGGAAGTTTGTAGGCGATGCCCGGAACAAACGTCCATGCGGTAAAAAGGCAGTTGCCCCCAGCGCTCACAGCAGCCAGCAGGTTTTGATCCAGGATGGTCCAGGAAGGTTTGGATTTGTAATGCTTGGGGTCTAATGTCATGGGGCCGGAAATTTCAAAATAAATCATGTACCCGCCGTCCAAATGGCAGGCGCCCCGGTTGGCCGTGGCATACCCCAGCGCATGGCCGGCAGCTGCCCGGGGTTCATATCCGGCGATCTCAAGCCCCTTGGCATGGGCGGCGAATTCTTTGCCGCCATATTTTTCCGATAAAAATCGCACCCCCTCGGCCAGGTCATTGCCGATGCCTTTTCGATAGGCAATGTCCTTGAGCACATCCGAAATATTGTCCTTTTTGCCGAACTCGATGCCGTTTTTCCAAAGTCCTTTTTCGTTGAGTTCCATTGCAAAGCCGAGTGTATTGCCGGTGGTGATGGTGTCCAGTCCCAGCATGTCAAGTTCATAATTCCATCGGATAATGGCGTCCATGTCATCGATCTCCAGGTTAGACCCCATCAGACAGAGCATTTCAAATTCCGGCCCTTTGATTTCCTTGTTGTTATACTTGACGACCCGGCCGCATTTGATGGGGCATGACGGGCAGCCCGAATTTTTTACCAAGTAGTCTGCGGCAAGGCGCTCACCGCTGATGTTGTAGGCGCCTTCAAATGAGCCGCGGGAGAAATTCCGCGTGGGAAGGGCATTTTTACGCGTCAGGATATTGACAAATTGCGCGGTTCCCAGCCGGGGGGTGGAGTCTCCGGTGGCCGGGTGGTTCTGGATCATTTTCACCCATTTTTTCACGCCCTCGCGGAATTTTTCGGGCTGGTCGAGCTCAATTTTCTTCTTCCCGTTGGCGATAATCCCCTTGATGTTTTTGGAGCCCATGACCGCGCCCATGCCGGTGCGGCCGTGCACGCGTTCTCCCGAGACGATCACAGCGTATTTGACAAGGTTTTCACCCGCCGGTCCGATGACGATTTTCCCGCCTTTGCCGAGTTTCTCCTGGGCCTCTTCGGTATTCAATCCCCAGAGGGCCTCTGCGGGTTTGATTTGCACGTTGTCTTCATTGATGTCGATATAGACAGGTTTTTCGGCCTTGCCCCGAAGAACGATTCCGTCCCATCCGGCCCGCTTGAGGTATATGCCGAATGGCCCGCCGGAGTTGGAGTGTCCGATGGCGCCGGTGTGAGGGCTTTTGGCGGAAATGTCATACCGGCTGGTGGACGGCGCACCCGTTCCGGTGAGCGGGGACGTCATGACAATCAGGATATTTTCCGGCGACAAAGGGTCGATGCCGGGTTTGAGCTGATCCCATAGGATTTTGGTGCTCAGAAATCGGCCGCCCAGGAATTTTTCCCGATCCTCATCGGTCACCGGATACTCACCAATGGCGTTGGTGGTAAGATTGATGTCAAGAACTTTTCCTGTATATCCCTTGTATTTGCTTGTCATAATGATTTCCTCGCTGGTGTTGTTGTTGCAATAAAACGGATGAAAATAAAACGGATTTTTATTTCATCAGGGTTTTTGGCGTTTTAACCGTTCGATTGAGAATTTAAGACTGTCTGGCATCCGACCGATGGCGTTGGCGAGCTCCCCGATTTCATCTTTGGAAATGATTTTGATTTCAGCGTTCATATCTCCTAAGCTGATGCGATCAGCCGCTTCGGTCAACATCTGAATTTTTTGAGCGATGCGATATCAATAAAAACTGACATAGAGTATAAAAACAATTGCAGAGAAAATCAAGATGGCAAAGCTTGCTCCGCGAGTGTCTTCAATCATCGTTATGGTTTGGTTGGTTTTATGGCATGATCCTCAGATATTGTTTGCCATCCGCAGATTCCCGTTACAATTTTTGGGGCCGCGAATAGCTTCGGTAAAGGGAATACGCTTTTCGGCGAAGGCCCTTAATAATGGCAGATGTGAAAATAAAGGTAAAAGTCGCGTAAAGCATTACAGCCAACCCCCCGCTCAAAAGCGCATTCAGGCCGATTCTGGTATCTCCAGTTTTTTGATAGGCCAGAAATGAAATGAACAGCACAACCACAACTGACAACAACACCGCGGTCATGGTGTTGATGATGGGAATTTTTTTAATTTCAGCGATCGTCTTTTTTATATTCCCCGGCCCCACGCCAGGAGCAAAATCGTAGCCGATAATGAATTGATTGAGGGGTTTTAGGATATTTAAATGAAATGATTTGACGATTCCGAAAAGAAAAAAATGAATGACGCCGGCCAATCCCACCAGCAAAATCAGCTGAAGCAAGAGGTCTTTAAATATTGACAAATAGGAGGCTCCCATCACCAAATATACAAAAAAAACACCGATCCCGCCGGCCGGCTGGCTTTGAA
>JALOPH010000248.1 GCA_025453995.1 Desulfobacterales bacterium | reverse complement strand
TTCGGTTCTGTGGCCGATCAGCGTGAAAAGCCGCAAAGCGATGTGGATGTCATGGTTATCGGGGATTTGGGGCTCAGACAGTTAACACGGCTTCTTTCCGGAATGCCTGAAAAAATCGGCCGGGAGATCAATCCGCATATATTGAGCGAAAAAGAATATGTTAAAAGAATTCGGGCACATGATCATTTCATCACGGCCGTGTTGACTGCAAAAAAACTGTTTATCAAGGGAAGCGAACATGACCTTGGCAAACTGGCTGCATAACGGCTGGCTCAGGCCTCACAAAACCAGCAGCAAAGAAATTGCCGATCTCATCCAAATCGTTTTGCGCGACCTTAAAGATGCCGAAAGAGGAGTATCCGATGACTGGCGCTTTGGTATCGCTTATAACGCAGTGCTGAAATTATGCACGATTCTTCTTTATGCAGAAGGTTATCGGGCTGAAAAGAATTTGCAGCATTATCGAACGATACAAGCCTTTACATTGATCTTAGGTGCGGATCGGAAAGCGGATGCCGATTATCTTGATGCCTGTCGCGCTCGGCGGAATATTTTGGAATATGACTATATCGGCGCAGTCACAGCCCAGGATGCGGATGAACTCATCGCATTCACCAAGGAATTCAAAAAAGATGTGATGGATTGGCTTAAAAGAAACCATCCGGATTTATTGTTATAGCGATTTTCAAATCAAATATAAGCATGAGCCAAGAGCAGACGTGACGACGTTGTAGAGACCACGTTTTATGTTCTGGCGGTCTATTTCGGGGCCGTTCAGGTGCGCCGGGTAAGGCACGCCCTGGCGGCCGGCTTGACGGCCGATCTGGCGGGGATTATTTTTTCAGTGATTGCGTGTTTGTATGTGGTGGGGCGATAAAAGGAAGACGCTTTTAAATGACAGGGGGGTGGGCATTGACTGGTTGACAAAATGATATATATTGATATATATCATTCGAAACCACAATGGAGCGGGCTCATGGAATCAACTGCAAAAATTTTTAAAAATGGGAGATCCCAGGCAATTCGTTTGCCCAAGGATTTCAGATTTGATGGGGATACTGTCAAAATCAGAAAAGAAGGGAAAAAAGTCGTACTGGAGCCGATGGAAAATACAAAATGGCCGAAAGGCTTCTGGAAATTATTTGCGCCGGACCCTGATTTTGATATTCCGCTGCCTTTGGACTCCAAACCTTTGGATTTTGATAATCACTGATCATGCTTCTGCTCGACACCAATATCGTCAGCTATTGGATGCGCGGAGATCAGCGCATCCTGTCCCGACTGGCGGAGTATCAGCCCCGCGACTTAGCCGTTTCAGTGATCACATTGGCGGAAATCCTCTATGGAATCGAAAAATCGCCGATTAAAAAGAAGGAACGGCGCAAAAGAATAGACACCATCTGTTCCCAGTTAGATATCATTGACTTTGATAAAAATGCCGCGCATCAATACGGCATTGTTCGCGCCCAGTTGGAAAAAAAAGGAATTCCCATCAGCGAAAGGGATCTTCAGATTGCCTCCATAGCGCTTGCCGGACGGTTGGGACTTGTGACCCATAATACAAAAGAATTTGTTCGTGTCCAAGGGCTACTGGTTGAGGATTGGGCTGAAGAAAACAAGTAACGGATGGATTCTCTATTCCCAATGATCGCCTTTCCTGTTTAAATCAATGGTTTCGTCCGGCGGCTTGCGGCCTGAGCGGCGGCTGTCTTCCATGACCGAATTTAAAAACCAGTTGGCCAGACTGATGAGTAAAGATCCGAAGATCGCAGCCCAGAATCCGGCCACATGAAACCCGGCAATAAGTCCGGACGCCATTTTGAGCATCAGCGCGTTGATGACAAAGGTAAAGAGTCCCAGCGTCATGATATTGATGGGAAGCGTCAAAATAAAAAGAATGGGACGGAAAAACATATTCAATATCCCCAGTGTGGCGGCCGCAAAAAAAGCGCTGAAAAATCCGCTGACTTGAATCCCGTCGACAACATAGGCGGTAAATAGAACCGCACCCGTCAGACAGAGCCATTTGATCAACAGCCATTTCATCATTTATAAATGATTCCTTTCTGAACTTTTTCCGCTGATGGCAGCGGAAAAAGTTTTTATAAAAATTATTTTAACAATTTTTATTTTTAATTGACAAATAAATGACTTTCAACCTATTTAATGCGTCTATTGTTTTTGCGGAAATATTTTTCGTATAAAGGAGGGGCGCATCATGTATGTCCCACGTTACATATTCTTTACCAAGGGATTCGGCAGCGACAAGGCACAACTCGCCTCTTTTGAAAACGCGCTTCGTGAAGCCGGCATTGCCCATCTGAATCTGGTTCAGGTGTCTTCAATCTTCCCACCGGGATGTAAAATAATTGACAAAGAACAGGGGCTCTCAAAACTCGAACCCGGCGAAATCACCCATTGCGTCATGGCCAAGCAGCAGATCCAGGAACCGGGTCGCCGAATTGTCGCCAGTATCGGCCTTGCGCTGCCCGAAGGCAATGAGAAATACGGATATCTTTCCGAGCATCATGGGTTCGGCCAGACTGAAAATGAAGCCGGCGACTTTGCCGAAGACCTGGCTGCCTCCATGCTGGCCAATACGCTCGGTATTGAATTTGATCCGGACAAGGACTATGATGAGCGCAAGGAAATATACCGGATGTCTGGCAAGATCATTCATTCCCGCCACATCAGCCAGGCGGCCCTCGGCGCTGAAGGGCATTTGTGGACGACGGTAGTGGCGGCGGCAATCTTTGTTAAATAATGACGGCTTCGCAAAAAGTCCAACTTCTGCGTTGTGCTTCATCTCTCGTCATTCGACGTACGTTTGAGTACGACTCATTCCTCGAGATTTGCACGCCTTGAATTTGGAGCTTTTCGCGAAGCCGTCAAATGCAGGCTAATTGTGGAATCCTCAATAAATATAAAGCCCCTTATCCCTTTCGGCGGAGACGACGTTCAAACTCGACATATCGAAGAAGCCCGAGTCCTCATCCTCCCGATCTATTATGAAGTCGCGCCGTCCTATGGTGAAGGCAGCGGGGAAGGCCCATTTCATTTTTTGACAGCTTCCCATGAACTTGAAACCATTGACGAGGAAACCCTTTCAGACTGGAGCAGCCTTGGACTGCATACCCTTCCCGCCCTGATTCCATCAACAGATCCTGAAAAAGCGATTTCGGAAATCCGGCAAGCAGCCAAGACGCATCTGGATACCGGTAAATTTCTGCTTTCCATTGGCGGTGATCATGCGGTTTCCATCGGGTTGATCATGGCCGCGGCTCAAATCCATCCGGACATCGGCGTGCTCCAGATCGATGCGCACATGGATCTGCGCGACACCTGGCACGGGAGCCGCTATAACCACGGCTGCGTTATGCGGCGGGTGGCAGACGATATGCGGCTGCCCTTTGTCCAGGTGGGCATCCGGTCGTTTTCGCCCGAAGAAGCGGCATATGTAAAATCAAAAGGTTTAAAGCCTTTCTACGCCCACAATATCCATCCGCAGGACGACTCATGGATGGATGACGTGATTAATAACCTTCCTGAAAAAATCTATCTGACCATTGATGTGGACGGTCTTGATCCTTCGGTGATGCCCGGGACCGGCACGCCTGTTCCGGGCGGGCTGGATTACCGGCAACTGGTATCTTTGATCAAGAAGATCGGCGCATCCAAAAAAGTCATTGCCTCGGATATCAATGAGCTGGCAAAAATCGAAGGTACCCAGGTGTCTGAATTCACGGCCGCCAAGATTGCGGTCAAGCTTTTTGTTCATTGCCTTTAATCCCTTATATCATTTCATTTTCTGCTTCCCAAAAGTTTTGACCAAAATATCATCATGTGTTAATTCGTTTTAAAACATGACGTCATCGGGCAAGATCCATTCTGCCAGTTTGCTTGAGATTAAAGGTATTTCAGTTGAAATTAAAAGTGAGAAGATCATGGTGAAAAACATAATGGGAAAATGGCGGGGCGCCTGGGTTCTTTTTTTTATTTTATGCATTGTTTCCGGGAGATCGGTATACTGCCAGGAGATTATTTTCAGGCCGGCCCCCGGGTTGAACAACGGGACAGATAATGGCAGCGTCAATGCCGGCAAGGATGCGCTCGGCGGGACCTGTGATAATCCGGGATACAATGGCGGAGCGTCCGCCGCCATACTCGCTGCGCCAATAACCATATGCAATTCATGCAATACCAACCTTTACATAGAGTTCAATCTGGATTCACTTCCTGCTGATGTCTCCCATGTCTATCTGGGGTTCACTCACTTGCCCCATACAGATTATTGTCTTTCCAATTGCAATGCCGACTTTTATTTTTATCCCATCTCCCAACCATGGAATGAAATGACCGTCACATTAAATAATGCGCCATCCCATGGTCCCGCTGTTTTTGGGCCGATCAACATTACGTTTCCCAATGATTTCGGAAAACGGGAATATGAAATCACCGATCTTTACAGGCAATGGAAAAATGGCACGATCCCCAACTACGGGATTGAAATATCATCCACCACAACAGGATGCAATAACGCTGCGGTGATCTTTTATGTCCATTCTTCCGACGCCGAGGACCCTGCCGAAAGGCCGTATTTGCGATGCGTAAAGGACCTTTCATCTGATTATGACATGGATGATTACTCGGAAAACCAGGGCGATTGCAATGATGAGGATACATCTATTCACCCGGGTGCGCCGGAAATGTGCGGCGACGGCAAGGACAATAACTGCAACGGCGCTATAGATGAAGGATGCGCCATAATGATTTCTCCTCCGTCTGCCTTAACTGCCCGGGCCGCATCATCTGGAAGGACAATTCGGCAGATGAAACCGGATTTAAGATTGAAAAGAAGATTGGAAGCTGCGGCGCTGATGGCGTATGGCAGCAGATCGCAATAAGACCGGCAAATTCGACGACCCATACGGTATCCGGCTTGTCTGCCGACACTTTATATGCGTTTCGCGTCCGGGCATATCAATCATCAACAAATTCGAGTTATTCAAATTGCACAACCGCAAAAACAGGATTCAAGGGAGCGCCCTCCGCTCCGACCAATTTGAAGGCAGTATCTGGTTCCACAAAAAAGGTGAATCTGACATGGAAAGACAATTCTGAGAATGAATCCGGATTTAAAATTTACCGAAAAAAGGGCGCAGGCAAATGGGCGCTGTTCGGAAAAACTAAAGCCAATGTTAAAAACTTCAGCGATACCACTGCTGATAAGAACACATCAGGGATTTCTTATCAATATTATGTGGTTGCATTTATTGACAAAGTCAATTCCCCGTCTTCGGTCACGGCAGCGGTGCCCTATCAACCGGCAAATCTTGTTGCCGTGCCGGGCGCCACATTAAATACCATCAAGCTGACCTGGACAGACAAGAGCGCCAATGAAACCGGCTTTGAGATATTCCGCAAAACCGGCGCCTGCGCCGCGTCTTCCACCTGGGCCAAGGTCGCCACTCTGGGGCCCAACAAAACCACCTGGACGGATACGGGGCGAACATCCGGAACTACATATGCTTATAAAATAAGGTCATACAGAAAAACAGGGTCCATTCTTCCGGCATACGGCTATTCCCTGTCCAGCAGTTGCGTTTCTGTGGTGAGCGGTTCATCTAATGAAAATACACCGTCCAAAACCATATCCGGACCGGGCGGGAGTTCTTTGAAGACGCCGGTGGGCGGACTCAACGGCGGCGCAACCATCACCCTGACCCATACTTCAGATACATCGGGCCTTGCAGATGACGGCGAAACATTGGTGTCCAAAGCGCTGGATATTACCG
>JALOPH010000068.1 GCA_025453995.1 Desulfobacterales bacterium | reverse complement strand
CACCAGCAAAAACATGAACCGACTCCTCATGCAAGTCAATGAACAGCCCTCTCTGCTGCTGTTCAGCGAACCGCCTCCTCAGAAACCGATTGAATAACCTAAGACTAAAAGGCGCGATGACACCATGAAAAACTTCAGTCTTGTTCTCATTACATCGATTTTGTGTCTGATTTTTTTATGTTGCGGATGTTTTGGACCTAAAAACAAAAGAACGGCAACCGAGTTTTATACATTGAATTATGACGCGCCAGCCCCGGTGGCGGGCACGCCGCTGAATTTTTCGATTTCAGTGGAGCCTTTTGACGCCATACCTCCCTATGATTCCACAAGAATGATATATGCCACCAGCCTCTTTACAGTCAGCGCATATGCATATCACGAATGGATTGCCTATCCTTCGGAAATAGCCACTTTTTTATTTGCGCGGGATTTAAGAAATTCTGGCATTGTTCAATCGGTCATGGTTGGAGATTACAGGTATGCAACCCACCGAATGATGGGAAGAGTGGAATCCTTTTGCGAACAGGATCAGGAGGATGGATGGCATGCACTTTTATCTGTTTCCATTACACTGGTCAAATTAAATGAGACGGATATCACCAAAATTATATGTCTACAGAAAAACTATACCCTCACCGAACCCTGTCCCCAAAAGAACCCAAAAGGGCTTGCAATCGCCATGAGCAGCGCCATGTCGAAAATATCGCTGGAAATTATCAGCGATATCCGCAGAAGTCTTTCATATTGAATTATCAGGTTTTTCGCAGCGTAAAATCCGGTTTTCCCCGATTGCTTTTTCTCTTCATTTCTTTTACATTTTTGACAAAACAGTGTTTACAAAAATAAATGTCGTTAAAGCTATACCGCACGTTTAAAAAAAAGGGAGGCCTTATGAAAAAAGTATTATTCATTTTAATCTGTTTGTTTCTGGGAGCAACTGTATCCGCATATGCCGGCACATACGATCTCGTTCTCGTTCACGGTCTTACCAACAAACATCAGTGGAGCGACAGCTTTCTGGACAAATGCCTTGTGAAATACGGATCGGGCAATGTATATGCGATTTACACCAATGAGTCCACCCGGGTCTGGGAAAGATGGATCAACGGTCGGAAATTGATCTGCTGCGGAGAAAATGATTTTTCCGCCGGCGATGACAGCGTCGCCACCCAGGCATCGCTGATGCGCACCAAAACAAGCAAACTTCAGACATCTTACGGGCTGAGCACCAAATTTAAAATCATTGCCCACAGCATGGGCGGCCTTGTTTCAAGAAGATATATTTATAACAATCCCGGAACTGTTGCCGGTCTGGTCACCCTTGGCACTCCCCATCAGGGGTCGCCATTGGCATATGAGGGATCATGGGTGAGTTTCTTTATCGGCGCCGGCCCGGCAGTGGACAATTTAAAGCCCAGCTGGGTGCAAAACACCTTTAATGTCTCCTATCCGGCGCCGGGCCCCATGGCCACCGGCGGCAAAATATACACCATCGGCGGCGACGGAGACGGATGGGATTGCTGGGGATGGGCCGGGGAACTTCAGGTCGGCTGGGACCTCTTATTTACCGTTCATTGGACGGACAGCGACGGCGCAGTCGGACGGAATGCGGAAAAAATAAGCGGATCAACCAACCTGACCACCTTCTGGAGTTATGATCATTATGAACTGGTAAGAGAACCCTCGGTTGCTGACAAAGCGCTTGCTTATCTTTCCCCGAATTGATGAATAGTATTTGACAAGTTTTTTCATCAACGTAAAATATGAAACAGGCCGGTGGAAACCGGCCTGTTTCATATTGCCACATGCCATTCCTGTTTTTTGCCATACTCTGGTTGGAGGCTTTTTGAATCAAAAAGATCGCATCATTTTACTGATGTTGCTCACCGCTTGCATCCTATTCATAGGCATGTGGATGGTCTTTTATTTCAATGCGGATATTAGTCAGATCACGCCGAGACTATTTGATTCTGAAAGCACTAAACCAGCAGCATCCCCGGATGTCGCTTCAACTAAGACTAAATCCCCTTCACCTATCCCTGATTTCGCAGAAACCGCCGCGAAGCCTGATTCTTATTTAGCTCTTCCCAAGGAATTAGAGCACCTTAGGCTGATTGGAACCGCTGTCAATTCAATCAACGAACCATGCGCGGTCATTGATAACAGGAATACCGACTCTCAGGGCCTTTATAAAAAAGGGGATCTGATCGACAGCGCTGCCATCGTTCAAATTCAAAATGATTATGCTGTATTGATGTTGAATGGAAAAAGCTACAAACTGGTATTGGAAAAATCAACTTCATCAGAGCCCCCGCTCAACACTGACGAACTTTTACAGGAAACGCCCAATCCATTTATTCATACAACCCAAAATGATGTTGAAAAGGCTTGGGATGAAACTCAGGATTTGATGACGCAAATAGAACTTGAGCAGCATTTTGAAAACGGTGAACCCATGGGGGTAAAAATTGAAAGAATATCACCGGATACTGTATTTGAAAAAATCGGTTTCAAGCCTGGTGATATTCTCATTATGGTGGATGACATGGAAATGAATATCGCAGATGACGCCATGGAGGTTTATAATTGCATCCGGACCAAGTCCGCCGTTCAATTCACCATTATACGGGAAGGCGAACCCAATCCGCTTATTTTAAAATACCACAGCGATATGCAATGAAATTAAATCCGGGGCATATGCTTGATTGATGCCCCGGATTCCCGGAGTATTACACCCCGTAATTTTTATAGTATTCAAAATCCGAATCTGATTTTTTCAGTTTTTCCTTGACTGCGTTTAGAATCTTATCCATCAGACTGACGGGTTTGAACTTGAAAAAATCGACCGTTTCCGTTGGATACAGAAAATACATGCTTCCAAAATCGGCCGGAAGCTTCTGGAAATCTTTATCAAGAGATTTTGATCTTGAAAATGCAAATTTATAGTTAAACATATCATATCCTCCTTTTTTAATGGTCAACGTGCCTGAATCATTCAGTACACTTACCCGGCACGTTCAATTTAAGAAGGTATTTATTGCAACATACATGCCACTTTGTGGCATACGTTTTCTTCGAAGCTTATTTCATTAGGTTTTTAAAATTAACTATTTGAATAATAATGTTTTTTTTTACGATTGGACAGAAGGGCGCCTGAAAAAAAAATTGAAGAGATGAATGAGAAGGGTTTAATGACAAATAATCGATACAAATCCAGAGGCATAATTGCCCCATTTTCTTATTATATATTCTATTACTAATTAGAATTATAGAAAATATAGATGATGTGGCATAAAAGACCCGGATTGGGGCGTCTATGAGGCGTACTTCTTTATTTTTCTGAAAAGAGTTTTCCGATTAATTTTTAAGTCTGAGGCGGTTTTATTTTTTTGCCATTGATTCTTTTCAAGGTTCTTTAAAATAATTTGTTTTTCAATTTTTTCCATTATTTTTTCCAGTGAATCGCCTTTAAAATCGTCAATCGGCATACTGACATCGTCGAGCAATTTTGATTCAGATGGCGAGGGCCCCACAAAGTCAAGGGTGCTTAAAGTAATATAACGCTGTAAAACATTCTGAAGCTCCCGGATATTTCCAGGCCAATTATAATTATACAAGCCGCCCAGAATTTTTCCGTCAATTTTCGGCGCCGGGTCTGTTTTAGCGAATAAGGACAGGAAATGTTCAATGAGCAGCGGAAGATCATCTTTACGTTCCCGCAGAGGCGGCAGAGAAATTGGAATGACATGGATCCTGTAAAAAAAATCCTCTCTCATCCTGCCGGATTTGACATCTTCTTTCAAGTCCCGATTGGTCGCGGCAACAATTCGAATGCTGGCCGACTTGATTTCCTGACCGCCAACAGGCGTGTATCCTGACCCTTCAAGCACCCGAAGGAGTTTAGCCTGAGCGGACAGATCGATATCCCCGACCTCATCCAAAAAAAGGGTGCCCCCTTCTGCCAGGTCAAAATATCCGGGTTTATCGGTCAAAGCGCCGGTAAATGCGCCTTTCTTGTAACCGAAAAATTCGCTTTCAAAAAGGTTTTCCGGAATGGCGCTGCAGTTGACAGGAACAAAAGGTCGATCATGGTTGTCGCTGAGTCGGTGGATTTCTCTTGCCACAAGTTCTTTTCCAGTGCCCGATTCACCGTAAATGATAACGGTTGCGTTTGAAACAGCCGCCTTTGTTATCCTTTCATAAACTTCCTGCATGGAACGGTTTTTTCCGATGATATCGCCAAATTTGAACCGCTCACGGATACTTGTTTTCAACCGGATGTTTTCCTGGCGCAATTGCTGTTCCTCAAGCTTGTGGTCTGTGATATCGGAAATAAACCCTTCAACCTCAGAAACAGCGTCTTTTTCCGGAATGATCGCCACCCCTTCTTCCCAAACCCATTTGATTTGCCCGGAGGCCGAAATTATCCGGTACTCCAGCTGATAGGGCTGCCCCTTTTCAATGGATTCTTGAATATGGAGCCTGACAAAACTCCTGTCCTCCGGGTGAATCAATTCCATAAAAGCTCTTTTTTTATTTTCAATCAGCTCAAACGGCGTATACCCCGTGAGCCATTTGCAACCGGCGCTGATAAAATTCATGGTCCGATGATCGTCCGCCATGCAGCGATAGGCCATGCCGGGCAGGTTGCCCATCAACTTGGACAATTTGCGCTCGCTTTCAATCAGGGCGGCTTCAGTCTGTTTAAATGCAGTAATATCCATAAAGGACGCGACACTGTCGGACGAGCCCTGGATCATGTCGATTTTAACAAACATATCCCTGATCTCACCATCGCGGTTGTATACCCTGCACTCATATTCCGTTGGCGCCGAATGCCTGTCCTCCCTTCGTTTATAATGGTATTCCTTCATGCGTTCGAGATCTTCAGGGACAACAAAGTCGGTCCATTTCATTTTTCCTTGTATTTCATCTTTATTTCTCCCGGTCAGCACTTCAAATTTGGCGTTAACCATGGATATGGTCATGTCGTTCTGAATGATAATGGTGGCTGTGCCCGTATTTTCGAACACGCTTCGATATCGCTCTTCGCTTTCCATCAGAGAATTTTGGATGCGAAGATGTTCGTCTTCAAGTTTTTCAAGATCTTGAATGCGGCGTATGAGCGATTTGTTCTCCGCAACCAGCGATTCGAACTGCTTTGATTCATCATTCATGGGACAATTTCACAAACCCACGGCTTTCAATAAATTTAAAAGGTGTTTACATGGACGAATTCATTGATCAGTCTTCGTTTGGGGGGGGATGGAATTTTTGAAGGGAATCCCAAGGGCATGAGCGCCACCAATTCGTATTCAACCGGAATATTTAAAACCACTTTGGCTTGATCATGATCAAAAAGCCCTATGATGACGGTTCCGAGCCCTAAAGAATGGGCGGTTAGGCTGATATGTTGGGCGGCAAGCCCTATGTCAAACATAAACCAGTCACCGAATTTGGTCGTCACCAGGCCTTTATAATATCCCGATGATTCTTTTTTCGCGCATAACGCCAGGACCACCGGCGCATCGACAACCGACTTGTGGGCCGGATTGGCCTTGGGTACGGCCCCCTGGAGCTTTTCCCTGATAGCAGGGTCTTTAACCACAACTATCTCCCAGCACTGCGTGTTGGCCCATGACTGGGACCACTGAACCGATTCGAGAATCGTCTGCATAAGATTTTCTGGAACATCTTTATCTTCAAAATTACGAACGCTCCGTCTTGATTTGATCAAATCGAGTAAATTGTCCATGAGTCTCTCCTCTGATAAATGATACGGCTTAAATTATTTTTAAATTATCTGATATTCCGGAAGGGAAAGCAAGGCCCGAGCAAGCACAAGATCTTCAGGAGTTGTAATTTTAATGTTATGCGTGCTCCCGGTAATCACTTTAACCGGCTGTCCCATCGATTCTAAAAGCGAAGCGTCGTCGGTTGCTTGAATGCCGTTAGAAAGGGCATGCTCATGGGCCTTATAAATCAAATGAAATTGAAATGCTTGCGGGGTCTGGGCCTGCCACAAAGCTCCCCGTTCAATGGTGCCGGTGATATTGCCCTGACCGTCACAGGATTTTAAAGTATCTTTCAGCGGTATTCCGAGTATGCAGGCCCCGCCGATTTCTGCTTCCTGGAGGCACCGGCCGATCAGATCTTTCGTGACAAAGGGTCGGACACCGTCATGGATTAATACAACGCCTGTCTTATTGTCAGCAGCCGAAAGTCCGTTATAGACGGATTCCTGTCGGGTTCTGCCGCCGGGCACAAGGCGAATTTGAGATCGGCAATGAATCGGAGCAAGAACAAAGCGCTCACAAAACTCAAGGTCGTGACCGGGGACAACAAGATAAATTTTTTCCACAGCAGGGCAACGGTCAACGGCAAGGATTGTGCGGGATAAAATCGGCATTCCGCCTATATTCAGGTATTGCTTACGGACGTCTGAACTCATCCGTATCCCTTTACCGCCTGCTGCAACAATCGCTGAAGCCATGACTGAAGACGCTATTTAAGATATTGAAGGCTTTTGGGAAGCGGAATTCCTTTTCCCATCCGGTCTTCACCGTAATTCACGCTGGCGAGGGTTTCTATGTCCTTTAATGCCCGGACATCCCCTTCAAAAATGACCTGTTTGATGTTTTCTTTTTGTATTTTTCCGCCCGCCCATTGGATATCCAGCACGCTGCTGGCGTCAAACCGGTCTTTGCCAATAATCATTTCCACTTGCCCCCCATAGTTCTGGACGATTTTGGCCACCATCAGGCTGGGCCGGCAATGAAAGCCCAGATCTTGGGGTATCGGCACGTTGATGGAAGATCGTTCGATATTTTCGCTTAAAATTTCCTGAGCGACTTCATTGCCGGATGAAAAAAAATAATCCACAAAATGAAGGCCATAATTTATGGTGCAGTCTAGCAGAGTATCGGGATCAACGAGCTCGGCCAATCGATGTTGCGCCTTGCTGTATATAAATTTATAACCGATCTTGATGAGATGACGTTCATAAAAATGAAGCAGCCGCCCCATGATTTGAAGCAGGTGGTAGATGACTGAAAAATAAGAGCGGAAACTTTTTAATATCCGATTGCCGTAAAGATATCCCCCATGAATAATGTAGGTATCAAAAGAAGATTGCAGGTTGTGAACAAGCATTTCAAAACGGCGAATACCGACCTCGTTCACCTTGACCGGCACAAGGTCTTTTAATCCTTCCTGGTCATAGGCTTCGAAAAATTCATGGGATTCAAAGTCCTTTGCGATGGATACAAATTCATTGGCCACCCAAACAATATGTTTTTTGTAATCCGCCTTTTCCTCGTCTTCAAAATCATAATCAAGCATTTCGCCTGAGGTCACCCGGGGGAAATTTTCTGCGGTATACCCTTTTTCAGGAACAGGTATCTTTAATAGACGGGCTTCCTCCAGAATCGCGGGAGCCAGTTTCATCAATGACGACCTCATGAAATCAAGGGCTGTTTCTCCCTGAAAAGCAAAATCATCTTTACCATCAATGTCATAGAATATCAACCGGCTGCAGATATGTCTCTGGGCATATCCGGCCAGACTGATGTGTCGTACAGCCGCGGCGAGTTCCCGATAAAAATACCAGCGCGAATTATTTTTTGCGCCATGGAAATCTAAAAAATCCTCAAGCAGATGGGAAACGGTGATCAACTTTGAAAAAAGGCTTTTTGTAAATGCATTGGACGGAGAATCGCAATTAATCAAATAAATACAGCATTTAAGATAGTCATGGGAAAAAAAATTCGCTTTATCAAAAAAAGTCATGTCACAAAGTTTGAACCTTGCCTTTTCGTCATCCATGGATTTACCCTTGTCTTGCATTAATTGAAAAGGTCAGCGTGGCCCATAAGCCGAATTCTGTTTCACAGCAAAGTTGCCTCTGCCGCAACAAACGGTCATTCATCTATGGACGATGGTTGCCCGTCGCCTCTTGCGACCTACCCGGGAGCTCAGGCGAGCCGCCCTCAAACACTCCCCTATTTGGTCTTGCACCGGGTGGGGTTTGCCAAGCTTCCCCGGTCGCCCGGGGAACTGGTGCGCTCTTACCGCACCGTTTCACCCTTACCCCGCACTCATTTTTTGAATTGGCCTAAAATCGGGACAATTCAAAAAATGAGTGCGGGGCGGTCTGCTCTCTGTTGCACTTTCCTTCACGTTTCCGCGACTCCACGTTATGGAGCACCCTGCCCTGTGGTGTTCGGACTTTCCTCCGGCCCATCTGAGATGAACCGGCGACCGCCAAGACCACGCCAACCTTAATGGCATTATATGACATAAAGCAGCCTGTGGCAATGAGGGCAATTCTTGAGTTCATTGCCACGGTGCAGTTCATTATACATCTGCGGAGGAATATTCATGTTGCAACCGAGACACACAGCGTTTCTCACCTCCACAATCGCCAATCCGCCGGCAATCGATTTGATGAACTGATACTGATTGAACAATTGGGGCTCGATGAGTTTGGATAAACGATCTCTTTCAGAAATGAGTTCCGCCAATTTCTTTTTTTCAATTTCGGCATCCTGTTCAAGCAAACCTATGGTGGCATCGATACTCTCTTTTTCAATCTTATATTCATGGAGTTTTGATTGAACCTCATTTTCCGACATATCCATCTTGTCGAGGCATCCGAGGGTATCGTCTTCGATTCTGGAAATGAGGCGTTTGATTTCCTCCATTTCCATGAGAATCGCCTGATATTCCTTATTGGTTTTGACCGCCCGCAATTGTTCTTCCCGCTTCTTGATCCGGCTCTGATGCGCCTGGACGTCCATTTCAAAAGCGCGATAAGCTTTTTTAAGATTTGCCACCACCTCTTTCTGGGACTCGATGGCGGCTTCAAATTCTTTCAATCCCAGCGACATTTCTTCAATTTTTGCAGGAAGCCTTTTCAGCGCCGCGTCTATTTTAGAAGCTTCCAATTCTTTCTCCTGAAGTTGGGCAAGCAATTCAATCTGGTCTCTTGATACTTTTTCCATATCATACCCAAAAAAATTTATATTGTAACATCATAAATAATCAAACGGATCCTTTTCCTGATCCCAGACCTCCATATTCACATCAACGCCTGTTTCCTTAAATAAAGATTTCAGGCGGTGATGGATCAGTTCTATCATGATTTTCTCCGAGGCAAAATGACCGATGTCGATTAAACACTTCAGGTTCATTTCTGCGTCACGGGCGTCATGGTATCTTAAATCGCCGGTGATGAAAACCTGGGCCTCGGATGATAAAAAATATTGCATAAGACTCGATCCGCTGCCGGTGCAAACAGCAACATGATGGACCAAAAGATCCGGAGGTCCTGAAACTCTCAAATGCCGTATTTGAAATTTTGATTTAACGTCCCCGGCAAAAACTGAAAACGGGACCGGCGCTTCCAAGCGCCCGATACGGCCAAAACCAGTTTCCGACCGGTCTGCGTCCAACGGAAACACATCATAGGCCATGGTTTCATAAGGGTGGTGGGATCGGATACTTTCGATGGCTTTTTTCACTTCACTTCTTCTGAATCTGGCCTCGATTTTAACCTCCTCGGCATGAACGATTTCTCCTCCGGGTTTACCGATAAACGGCTTTGTTGAAACCCCCGGCTTGAAGGTTCCAATTCCCTGATGACGGAATGTGCAACAGGTATAATCCTCTATGGAACCCGCATCCAATTCAAAAAAAGCATTGAGAATTTTCTGACAATGACTCGCCGGCACAAACACCACCAGCTTGCAGAACTCAACAGGATCATCCGGACATAAAAGCCCGGAATGGGTCAATCCGATTTTTTCTACAAAAAAATCATTCAACCCGCCTGAGACGCTGTCCAAATTGGTATGAGCGGAAAAAATCGAGAGGCGGTGACGGGTCGCCAGTTCGATTGCTTTTCCAAGGGGCGATCTGAAATCGATTTGTTTTAAGGGTTTGAAAATCAGAGGGTGATGGGTGATCAGAAGATCAATTTTTTGATCAATCGCAGCCTGAACAACCGATAAGGAGGGATCTAAAGCAATCAGGATGCGTTCAACCGGCCATTCCGGGCTTCCGATCTGCAGCCCGGAATTGTCCCATTCCTGGGCAAGCCGCCGGGGGGCAATAGCCTCCATTATTCTGACGATATCACCAACGAGCGGCAATTGTTTCACCTCAAAGTTTCATATGTCTTTTAATATAGTAAAACATAAAAAAAGCGTGGCATCTGATATCCACGCCGGCTTGAATGAATAACGAAAACATTAGAATGCCAATAAAGTTTAATGGGCCCACCTGGGTTCGAACCAGGGACCGACCGGTTATGAGCCGGTGGCTCTTCCAGCTGAGCTATGGGCCCGCATCAAAATTCAGAATGGATAAGTAGCTTCCAACCCCTGATTTGTCAAGTTTGATTATGATTCGATAAAATGCTTCAGCTTTCTGCTCCGGGTCGGATGCCTTAATTTTCTGAGCGCCTTGGCCTCAATCTGCCTGATCCGTTCGCGGGTAACCGCAAAATCACTGCCGACTTCTTCAAGGGTATGATCCGCTTTTTCCCCGATTCCAAACCGCATGCGCAAAACTTTTTCTTCTCTGGGCGTCAGGGTCGCCAGAACTTTCCGGGTTTGCTCGGCCAGGTTCAGACTGACCGCGGCATCCGAGGGGAGCATAAATGTTTTATCTTCAATAAAATCACCCAAATGACTGTCATCCTCCTCTCCAATGGGTGTTTCAAGAGAAATCGGTTCCCGGGCGATTTTCAGGACTTTTCTGACCTTATCCAGAGGCACTTCCATTTTTTCTGCGATTTCTTCCGGGGTCGGCTCCCGCCCCAATTCCTGAACCAGATAACGGGATGTGCGAATCAGCTTGTTGATCGTTTCAATCATATGGACAGGTATCCGGATGGTTCTTGCCTGATCTGCAATAGCCCGTGTAATCGCCTGCCGGATCCACCAGGTCGCATATGTGCTGAATTTATATCCCCGCCGGTATTCAAACTTGTCCACCGCCTTCATTAAACCGATGTTGCCTTCCTGAATCAAATCGAGAAACTGAAGACCCCGGTTCGTATATTTTTTTGCAATGCTGACCACAAGACGCAAATTGGCCCTTACCAAATCCGCTTTGGCCAGCTTTGCTTTGATACGGCCTTCCTCAATGCTTTTCATGATCCGTTTCAATGTGCGGACATCGGTTTTAAGGTCTTTTTCCCGATGCAGCATCTGATCTTGAAATTTTTTCAATTCTTTATGGGTTTGGACGATCTCCTTTTTTGTAAGACTGCTGCAGGTACAGGCCCAATTCATAAATTTTTTTTCACTTATGTCGAGATTCTCCCTGACATCGGACACAGGTACGGAAATCGAGGCAGCGCATTTGCAAAAAATTTTATTTTTTGCATCAAACCAGTCGATATGCGCCTGAATTTTCTTTTCGATTTCATCAATTACATCGCTTTCAAGCCGCCATTCTTTAAAATGGTCAAAAATTTTCCTGTTTCTCTGACGAATCGCGCGCCTGGTCTTTGCAATATCATCATTAGACATTTTTTTGGAGGCATATAAGGCGTCCCTGGCTGCCTGATTCTCCTTGTTCACCTTCTTGATGGCTTGAATCACCTCAAGAAACTTTTCGATCTGGATGGATTCATCCACAATAGTGTCGCCTTCATCAATATCCCGCAGCACATGCTTGGGGCGGAGCGTCTCCGCAGCGATCTGCTCACCCAATTCTATGATGCTCCCGACGCCGATCGTGGTCTCAAGCATGGCGCTCAATACTTCCTGCTCTCCCGATTCGATTTTCTTTGCAATATCGATTTCTCCATCACGGGACAGAAGCGTCACCATTCCCATCTCCCGCAGATACATTTTAACGGGATCGGTGACGGAACCGTAAGTCGAGATTGAATCCAGATCATCGGATTCTGAAAATTTATCATTGTCATTCTCATCTTTTTTTTCAGACTCGGAGAGTTTTTTTCTTTTTTCGACAACTTCAATGTCCAGGTCATCGAACCACATCAGGGTTTCATCAATCTGTTCCGGAGACATCATCTCCTCGGGAAGAACCTCGCTGATCTGATCAAATGTCAAATATCCCTGCTTTTTGCCTTTTGAAACCAGTTCGTCTATTTTGTCGCTTTTGACATCTTCGGCTTCGACTTTTTTCTTTGTCGGTTTCTTTGCCATAAATCGCTGCCTCCTGAAATCATATGTATGTATTAAATGACACGCTTTAAAAACATAATAAAGGGTTGAAATACTAACGAGTCACAGCCTGTTCTTGTTTTTCTTTCAATAATTGCAGCAACAATTCCTGATCGTTGCTCTCTTCCGCCGCCTTAATGCGGCTAATAAGAGGTTGCCGTTTTCGCTTTTGGCTCTGAATAAACTGAAACAGTAAGTTTTCACAAGACTTTTGATCCCAGCATTCATCTGAAATTGCCAGAGACGCAAGCAATTGACGCAAAACATCGTCCTCCAGCTGATTCATTAAATCGGAAAATTCATTTTCATCATGGGATGTTCGTGTGAAAATCATTTGACCGAGATTTTTCAGGTCTTTGTCTTGAAAATAATTCATGGCGCCACTTTTTTCAACCTGGGGAAGTATTTTGGGATACTTCAGCATCATGGAAACAATCTGCTTCTCCAGCCGGAGGTCATCAGAAGTTGTGGGTGAACTGCAGCTTCGGCTGATTGATTCGGTTTTTGGGGGATTTTGCGCACGGTTGTCTTGGTGATGCTTGACCTGCCTGATGCGTGAAACGACGCTTCTGATTTTCTCAGCAACGGCCGCTTCTTCCACATTGATTCGGTCAGCCACATGGCGTATATATATGGACCTGGTCACAGAATCGGATATCCGCGACAACGGATCTGAAATTTCAGACAAAATTCTGAGTTTTCCCTCAATTGTCAGGCCGTATTGCAAGACAGCGGATTCGATGAGGAAATCAATCATTCCCAGCGCATGATCCGTTGCTTCCTGAAATGCTTTAGCGCCCATTTTATGCAAATAGGAATCCGGGTCATATCCTTTGGGAAGCACCACCACCGCAGCGCTTACAGATTCATCCATAAAAATGGGGATGCTCCGATGGGCCGCCTTGACGCCAGCGGCATCGGAATCAAAAACCAGATATGCTTTTCGGGCAAAACCTCTCTTTAGCAATCGCACATGCTCGACGGTCAACGCAGTCCCCAACGTGGCCACGGAATTTGTAAATCCATGCTGGTGAAGAGAAATCAGATCAAAATACCCCTCCACGATGAAAACGGTTTCTGTTTCCCTGCACCTGTCCTTGGACGCATGAACCCCGTACAGTGAATGCCCCTTATGATAGATTGGCGATTCCGGCGAATTCAAATACTTGGGTTTTGAGTCATCCAGAACGCGGCCGCCAAAACCGATCACCCGACGTTTTTCATCCAGTATCGGGAATATGATCCGGTTTCTGAATCGGTCATAATATCCTTTGTTCTCCTTTGGGATGATTAATCCTGTTTTTTCAGCAATGGATAACGGGATGTTCGATTTTCTGATAAAATGGATCAGCTTGTCCCAGCCTTCCGGAGCGAATCCGAGTTCGAACTCGTCAATCACTTTGCGATTGAATCCACGCTGCTGAAGATATTCCCTTGCGGTTTCGCCGATCAATCTGTCGGCGAGCTGGGTTCTGTAATAATTCATAACCTGATGGTTAATGTCAAAGAGCAGCTGCTTCTCAGAAATGTTCTTTTTCTGCTGAGGGGTCATTGACCGGGTCGGCAGATCAATGCCGTATCGACGGGCAATCTCGCTGACCGCTTCAGAAAACCCAACGCCGTCATACTTCATCATAAAACTGAACACATCCCCTCCGGCGCCGCAGCCGAAACAATGATAAATTTGCTTGCCCGGGCTTACGGTAAAAGAAGGGGTCTTTTCAGAATGAAACGGACAAAGACCCACAAAGTCTTTGCCCGCTTTTTTTAAAACAATCCGTTCAGATATGATCTCTACAATATCGGCTCTATGGCGAATTTCAGCGCGCTTGTCTTCAGTGATATTTATCGCCAACGAATATGCCTCCTTTAAGGCAACACAAGAAACAATCTTGTCTCATCAGGCGAACGTTGAAGATCAGCCATTTGAACTTGTGAACCCATTAAAATATTTGAGAAAGACAAATGTTTGATCTTTTATTCAATAAGTTATATTTAACAAGATAAAATAATTTTCAATTTCTATTTTGTCAATTAAAATCATTGTTTCTTTAAAAATTGTATCGCGGATTTTAAATCAAGGCTGCCGTCATATAGGGCGCGTCCGGTGATCACTCCTGTGACTCCATGAATCTCTAAAGGGAGCAGGCGCTGAATGTCCTCAAACGTTGAAACTCCGCCGGAGGCAACAATCGGAACGGACACCGACATGGCCACCTTTTCAGTCTCCTTGATATTTGGTCCGGTTCTCATGCCGTCGCGTTCAATGTCTGTGAAGTTGATGGCGGCAACGCCGCAGTCTTCAAACATTTTCGCCAGTTCAATGGCGGTCGTCCGGGTGGTGCGGGTCCACCCTTCAATGGCCACATATCCGTTTCTTGCGTCTATACCAACGACAATCCTGCGGGGAAATTCAAGACATGCGATTTTGACAAGCTGGGGGTTTCTGACGGCCTCGGTGCCGATGACAATACGGCCGACCCCTTGATCCAGATACATTCTGATGGTTTCAATATCACGTATGCCGCCCCCCACCTGAATCGGAATTTTGACCTGACGCACAATATCCGCAATGACGTCCAGATTTTTAGGTTTTTTTTCAACAGCGCCGTCCAAATCATTTTCCCATCGAATGCCCATGGCCGCCGGGTCATCGGAAAAAACAGTCTCCGCATCCATTCGACCCTGAAGCAGACGAACACACTTCCCGCCTTTGATATCAATCGCCGGTATGATTATCATTATTTATATTATATCGAATAGTTGTTTATAAAATACCTTTTGAAGAAAGAATATTTTCGATCCTTTGATCAAAGGTGGTCGCCTGATCCAGGGACCTTGCAAATCCTTTGAAAATCGATTCCGTCACATGATGATCATTTTCGCCATAATGTGTTTGAATATGAAGATTCATGCCTGCCTTGTTGGCCAGCGCTCTGAAAAACTCCTTGAAGTGGTTTGCAAAGGCGTCTGACTGGCGTTCCAGATTGTCCGGTAGGTCGTAAACCAGAAACGGCCGGTTGGAAAGGTCTATGGTCACGGAACTCATGGCGTCATCCATGGGTATCTGAGCAAATCCATACCGCCGGATTCCTTTTCGATCTCCCAAGGATTTATTGATCAAATCTCCCAGAACAAGGCCCACGTCTTCCATCGTGTGATGATAATCCACATCGATATCGCCCACGGCTTTTACGGTCAGATCAAAAAAACCATGCACTGAAAACAAGGTCAGCATGTGATCAAAAAAAGGTATGCCCGTTGCAATCTCATGTTTACCGCTGCCATCGATAAACAATGATGCCTGGATTTTAGTTTCCTTGGTGGTTCTTTCGATTTCAGCATAACGTTTCATAAGAATATCCTGCTTCCGATCATCTGAAATAAAATATTGCGGGGAATAATGAAAACGCTGAGTCCATGACTGAAGGTAAAAATTTTGATTTGGTGGAGATGAGGGGGATCGAACCCCTGGCCTCGGCATTGCGAACGCCGCGCTCTCCCAGCTGAGCTACATCCCCACACTGAATTTACACCGCTATGTAACAGATGAATTTTATGAGGTCAAACAAAAATTGCAGGGCCATGAATTCGAAAATCAATTAAATGCAGTCAAACACTTCTGCTTTGTTCAAATCGCTTCGGATGCCAAATCGGGTCAATGTAAAATCGAACCGAACCGGATCTTCGGGGATCCATATTTTAAATTTCTCTGTAATTTCCAACGCCGTCAGCAGATTGGCCTGGTTTCGGCGTGTCCACCCAAATGCCCGGCTGATGCGAAACATATGAATATCCAAAGGGATAACCAGTTTTGACGGTAAAATATCATCCCACCCGCCCGGATCGACCGCATCGCGCCTGACCATCCACCTCAAAAAGAGATTCAGGCGCTTGCAGGCGCTTTTTTTTTCAGGAGATGCGATTAAATGACCGGGATTTCTTTCCCCATGAGGCTGATTGAATCTGCCTGTAAAACTTTTCAATGCCGGCAGAATGGTTTCGTCCGACATTTCAAACCCGCTCAAAAAGCACTCATAAACAGATCCGAATTCTTTAATCATAGCCTTTATACAAATCAGCATCGCCGATAAGTGTTCGCCGGTGGCAAACCGATGAACAAAATGTCGATACTGCCGGCGTATCTCAGGTCCTGAGATATCTTTTAAATATAAATATGGAGAATCGCCCATTTTTTCCAGCACAAGTGACACGCTTTTCAATATCTGGCAGACATTTCCATAAGCAAGGCTGGATGCAATCAATCCGGCGATCTCTCTATCTTCGCGCCTTGGATAGGCATATAAAAACTCCACCGGGTCCGGATGCACATATTCCCTGAGATTGTAAAGGTTATATAAACGGTTCAGATGATTTAACATGAAATTCGAAAGATTCTCCCTTTGAATCAATCAAAGGCCTGACCGGGCTTAATGCCAAGCGCCTTGAACAGTTTGACAGAC
>JALOPH010000247.1 GCA_025453995.1 Desulfobacterales bacterium | reverse complement strand
CATTTGATTTGATTTTAAAATCGTTACTGAATTTTTTCATATAGCAGCATGTGGCGATTCAGTGACTATTAATGTCTGTGTTTTGTAACCGTCAAATTTTATATGGCAATCAAAAGGCTGCCGGGTCAAGCTTGTCTAGGAAATGCTTGTCAAGCCGCCATATACATTTTTTTTCTTTTCCCATGGGAGGTTTAATACTAAGACCCTTATTTTTGAATTGCTCGTAAAGCATCCCGCACTGACAGCAGAAATATGGAACATTGGTCATTGAAAACGACCACAAATGGGCTTTTTGGGTTTTTCCCTGACCAAATGGTTTTCTCTGGGTGAAATGGTTCACAATATAAGGGAATAAAAGCTTGAAAATCCCTTCAGGCACCGGGAGCTGCCTGGATGCCCAGCAGATGATAGCCTTTTCAATCGTTTCCCTTTTTTTTTTCAGATATGGCATCGGTGAATACGCGCCTGATCGGATCAAGCGGCCGCCGCTGCCGCAGGGGTTGAGTGTAAAAACAAATTCCGAATCAGTTTCCGTCATATGAAACTGTCCTTTATGATACCCTGTTTGATTGCAGGCATCCGCGCCGAAAATTTTTTGTGATAAAAACCGGATTTTTCCCTTTACACTCAAGCCGCATATTTTCTTGATCAACTGATTTCTGACGCATTTTTCATACTGCACGCTTAATGCGTCTTCCAATCCCGATTCGCCGGTTTTTTCTGAAATGAAGGTAAGGGTCGTCACGAGCATATTCACATACAAATCATGGAGGACGAGAAATTCATCCCTGGCCTGCGAACATAAATTAACCGCTGCCGTATAATCCCCGTTGGATATTGATTCATAAATTCGATCAGTCGAAGACATCGACATTCTATCCAGTTCGGATTTTGAAAAATAGGTTCTTTTGTCATCCAGATATTTGTTTTTTGGAGCCGGTTTTTTTTTAAGACCGAAGCGCTCATAATATCGATCCGGTATTCTATTCCGGTCTTTGTAAATATGCCATTCGCATGAATCATCCGGTGTGCCGGGCGGGTCTACCGGCCACATGAGCGTGCCGTATGCTGACTCAAACGGCAGAATCTCGTTTAAGAACGGGCAATGCATGCAATAGTACGGAAATCCCTTGCGTTGATATGTCCATGTTCTGGCTTGTTGAGATACCAACCCCCCTTTATCGGGTTTATACCATCCGTTTTTCCATAAACGGGACCCGCTGCCGCAGGGATTCAAGCGAAACGAGAATTTTTCAGTATCTTCATGTATGTGGAATTTGCCGGGATGGTCGCCGGATTCAAAGCAGCTATGCGCCCGCCAGGATTTGGCGAGAAGGATGACGGAGAGGTGGGGGGGCGCCATGGCGCATGCCGCATCAAAAAATTGACGGGCAGCAGAATGATTAAAAACATATCGAAATAAAGCTTCAACAGCTTCTTCGCCTATCGTGTTTCCCACCCAACTCCAGAGAACCGTGCAGGATGCCGCATACAAATCGTGTAAATCCACCTGAGAATCTTTCATCTCGCGGCATAGACCAAGAGCCTCTTTAATACTCCCTGACCGGATTTTTTTTTGAATCAAAAGAGGATATGGCGTGGCAAGCGCTTGGAGCTCATCCGGATGAAACAGGCGGTCAGTCATTTTTTAATTCTTCTGCAATTATCTGTATATGGTGATAGGGATTCCTGCCCCCCAGAAGCTGTAAAATTTTAACATCCCGCATGATTTTTTCCAATCCATATTCGTTCATATATCCATACCCCCCATGAATCTGAATGGCATCGAATACAATTTCCAACGCCGCCTGTGTGCAAAAGGCCTTTGCCAGCCGTCCGTCGGCGGAGACTCCCGGAAGATTTACCCTGTTTGCGGTGAACGCCTGAATATAGCCGGCGGTCCCCATATCGATTTTCATTCTCATAGACCCGAGCATTCGCTGGATTTCCTGATGAAGAATGATCTTTTTCCCAAACTGATACCGGTCCTTTGCATATGCCAGCGCCTTAGCAAACGCTGTTCTTGCAGTCCCCATGGCAATGGCGGCAACGAACCCGTAATAGACATTTAAAAATCTGTCAAACAGACTTTTTCCTTCTTCCCCGGCTGCGACAACCGCATCATTGGAAATTTTTGCTTGATCAAATATCACATCCTGGAAGCAGATGGCTTTCAAGCCGCTCAAAGAGGCTTTTTCTCCCAAACGGATCCCAGGATGGCTCTTATCGATGATTGCGCAGGAGACATGATGTCCCGGAAGGTCTTCTTGAATAAATATGCAATAGATTTCTGAAAGATCCGGATTTGCCGTTAAGGAACTTTTTCCGTTGATGACAAGACCTTCGGTTTCTTTGTGCAGCGAAAGCGCCGGATCGTTGCTGTCGTTTGGGAAAATAACCGTGGCAACGGGCAAGGTTGTTGAGCGTCTTCTATTCAAGACACGATGCACTATCTCTGATTTCTCATCGTTGGCATGGCTCATGGCCAGGCAGGCGGCAAAATGATGGGCAAAGAATGAAGCGACGCCCGCGCATTCCATGGCCATGGCATCCAGCGCATAGGCACTGCATATTTCCGGATACCCCGGTCCATTGAATTTTTCCGGAAGCATTAAGCCGGGAATATCCAGCTTATGACTTTTCTGCCATAGCCCCAGGATCCAGCCCGCATCTGGATTTAAATCTTCTTCAAGGGATCCGGGTTTGATTTCGTTTCTGGCAAATCGCCGGCATTCAGATAAAATCTCATTGTATTCTTTGATGCGGTCTTCGGTCATCGATCGCTTGATCCCCAGGGTTGAGAAAATGGTTGAAAATATCGATTCGGTTCGCCTGGTTGGTTCCCTCATATATCTGGGTCACCTTTGCATCTCTAAATGATTTTTCAATCCCGTATTTATGGGACATGCTTTCAAGCCCCAATAGGTCAGGTACAGCGGATGTTATTCGGACGGCAAGGTCTGTTCCTGCCACTTTGACTATGGAGCCGTAATAGACGAATTTTTCGATAAGTCCATCTGAAACCAGTCGGTTTTTAAATCGATTTCCGATCGACCTTAGGAATTTTTTACTTGCCAGACCCTCAAGGGAGCGGCTTAACAGCAATTTTTCAGGCAGCAGCTCCAAACCCGCCTTGACGGGCAGGGTGTCAAACATTTTCCATACATGATAGGTATCCAGGGCAATGGCAAAATTAATACCGGCCAAACGAACAGTCATTATGTCTTTGATCATGTCGGCAAAAGCCATTTGCACCCATGTTTCATCAATTAATCGATGATCATGGATTTTTTTTTCGCAGGCATACCGGAGACCTCGTTCAACTGCTCCTCTGGCTATACCCAATCCCCCGATGCCTATAAATCCCCGGGTGATGGAGAGAATCTCCCGTGTATGGCGCAGCCCTCTTCCCGGCGGTTCCCACACGTTCTCATCCGGAACAAATACATCCTTGAAAAAAAGCTCGGCAGTCTGGCTTGCCTTCTGTCCACATTTTCGTTCGACCCGGCCCGCTGAAAAACCGGAAGAATCGGATGGAATAAAAAAGGTTGCCATGGATTCTTTTGGGCAAGCAACATCCGTCGGGATGGTCGCTATCACATAATTGGCTAAGCCGCCGTTTGTGATGAAACATTTGACGCCATTTATCCTGTATCCTCCGGCAACCCTTTGGGCGTGTGATGATGGTCTCATGGTAGTCATTGCGTCTCCATCTTCAGCGTCCGTGCCTGCGCTGGGCTCTGTAATCGCCCATGACCAGAAAACAGGCTTTTTGAGGCGCTGGGCTTCGACCATCATGCGGATTATTTTCAATACAGTATCGGTCCGGCATTCCACCATAGCGCCCAGAAGTCCGAATGTATTGAATGAGATGTTGCTGGCACATCCCATGCAGGCGCTGGTGAACTCTTCAACCATCAGGGCGTTATCCAGCGCGCTCCAGCCCAAACCACCCATTTTTTCCGGGATGGGGGCGATGTTTAATTTCAAGGAATTGGCTTTTTCCCAGAGTTCCCAGTCAAAATATTCAGGATCTTTGGCGCACTTTGCGTCAATATCCAGGACCCTCGGGTAGAGTTCGTCTCTGGCAAATTGCCTCGCAAGAACCTGGGCCTGTTCTGCGCGTTGGATATATTTCGGGCAGGCATTTTTGAGTTTGCCAAGCCCCGGCATGGACTCGATCAAATCCGGCGCTTTTGAATAAAGGCCGAAAGGAATCGACACGTCAGATTTATGGTTCATAAGTTTTTTCGATCAGTTGAGTTTTTTTAACCGCGCGTTCCAGGGTATCGGGTTTAAGCCAGGTGATGGCCGGTCGGATTTTAAGGAGTTGATGCATTTTTTCCTGGATATCTCTTTCAAGCCCCGGCAGGTCAGCTTCGCCCACTGCAGATGAATGCTCAATTTTAAGTTTTATCGGCGGTACGACCCTTGGGGGCGGCTCATCCAAAACGATCCGGAAGGCCCCTGTGAGCTTATCTGGAAAAGAATGAATGACTCCTTCAATGGCAGCCGGGTATACCGGCACGCCCTTGACTTTGAGCATATCATCCGCCCTTCCGATGATTTTATACCTGAATCCGCTGAAACCGCACGGGCATGGTTCGGTAAATACCTGGTGGATGTCCATCATGGTGAACCGCATATCGAACCAGACTGCCGCCTCCGGGTGGAGGGAGGTGCCTACCATGATGCCGGTTGCACCATGTTCGATGGGAACGGGTTTTTTCTTTTCCGGATCAACCAATTCATAATACGCATAATCATCAGCAATCCAATGCATTCCCTGATAAACGGGATGATCACATGGCGCCATATTCATTTTCAAGCTTTTTCCTGACTTCAGGGATGCCGGCGCCGGGTTCCGCGCCCAGCATGAGAATTTTGATTCCCAATTCCTTGACTGGGTGAGCCAGGACCTCAGGGCATCTTTCAATCAGATGAAGGGCGAGCGAGGGCGTTCCGCTGAATACATTGACATTGAAAAGTTTTATGAATTGAAGGATTTTTTCCGTTCCGGCTTCCGCGCCTATGGGAACTATCGTTATGCCGGGATATCCCTGAAACCAGAGAATTTGAGGGGTCCCGGCCGCATGCATGGACAGGCCGAAACAAAGCCCGATGCGATCGCCGGGACGAATCCCCATGCGCCAGGCAGCCCGCGACATGATTTCCTGGGCATCTGCCAGCGCTGCCCGGAAGTTCGGATACGGCGTGGGAATGCCGGTCGTGCCCGATGTTGTCGTCAGCAGATAAAGGTCTTTCATCCGCTTTTCACCGAAGATATGGGTCATCAACTTATTCATGTCAAAGCCGATTTCGGCAATGACCCCCCGGATTTCTTCCTGTCCAGAAACCGGAATGGACGCTGCAAAGTCATCAAAGCTTCTGATATCTTCGGGTTTGACGCCGGCTGCGTCAAACCGTTTCCGATTATATGGGGTGTTTTCATACTGCCATTTCAATGCTGACTGCAGTTTTTGAAATTGGAACTTCTTCATCTCCGGTGTGCTCAGCATGGGTTCCATTTCCATATTCCAGTATTTTGCTTCTGTGTCTTTCATTTTGTCACCCCTTTTTTATTTTTTGAAAATGTGCAGCGCCATGGCAGCCGCATCCACTCCTAATATGCCGCCGCCATTATGTGTCATGCCGATTGTCGGGTTCTCCACCTGCCGCTTGCCGGCCCGTCCCCTTAATTGGAGGATGATTTCATGGACCTGCCCCAGCCCGGTCGCTCCGATGGGATGGCCTTTGGACGCCAGGCCTCCGGATGTATTGGTCGGCAATCTCCCGTTGATTTCAAAATATCCGGTGTCGATTTGATGCGGGGATTCTTCACCGGGGCAAAGCCCAAGCTCAATCAAAGTGATAATCTCAGAAGGGGATGTGGCATCGTGGACTTCTATGACATCTATATCGCCGGGATCGATGCCCGCAGAGTTAAAAGCTTTCGGACCTAACCGGCGGGTCAGGGTGTCATCCAGGTTTGTGGACAGCTTGCCGCTGCCCATAACGGAAGCCTCAATCCACACAGGAGCGGTGGTGAATTGAGCAGCTTTGTCTTTTGAGCAGATGACAGCTGCGGCGGCTCCGTCACCGATGGGTGAACACATCATTCGGGTCAGAGGAAATGACACATCTCCTGACTGGAGAACTTCCTCGAGAGTGACTTCATTCTGATACTGCGCATATGGGTTCAGCGAGCCGTTTTTGTGACTTTTTACGGCAATTTTAGCAAAGTGTTCTTGCTTTAAACCGTATTTATCCATGTATCGCTTTGTATAATACGCATACATATCCATAAAGATGCTGCGGTTTTTGCCGCTTCCCTCCGACAGAATTTTTTCACCAGATTTCTGTTTCTTCTCAAAATCTTCAAGGAATCTGGCGATCATTTCCACATCGACGGCGGATCCCAAAGCCATATATGATTTGAGCTTGTCTTTATCGTAGAGTTTTTCAAAACCCACGGTCAGGACGCAATCGTACATACCTGCAGCAACCGACGTCCATCCCAGATGAAGAGCCGTCGATGAGCTTGCACAGGCATTTTCCGCATTGACCATTGGAATTCCTTCGATGCCCATGGCGCTCAATGTTACCTGGGCCTTGATCATTTCCTGTCCGGTCATGATGCCGGGAACCCCGCTTCCCACATAGGCCGCCTCGATATCACCCATTTGGATTCCGGCATCTGATATGGCCTTTTCGACAGATTCCCGGACAAGGTCTTTGATCCCTTTTTCAAGAAACTTGCCGAAACGAGTCATGCCGATGCCGATAACCGCGACTTGACGCATAATCTTTTCCTTTAATATATGTCAGTTCATTCGTTGTTGAATATATTTGAAATCTATTTTTTCATGCCGGAAATCAGAAGGCTGATAATGTTTTTCCAGACGGCTTCATGGGACAAGGTCTGATCCAGATCCTTTAGGTAATACATGCTTTCGATCATGCCGATCATAATGGTTCCGATAATCTTTGGATCCACAGGCTTCAGAAATCCTTTTTCAATACCATTCTCTATGTCAGTTTCCAGGGGCTTTCGAATGGATAAAAAAATCTCCTTTCCCATTCGTTTTAATTTAGAATCCGTATCTTCCATGGCTTCTTTGCAGAGCGCGACAATGGAACAGAATTCAGACATCACCGGGAAGACAGTTTGCGCCCTCAATTCCAATCGTTTTAGCGGATTTTTTTCATTGCGAATGATATCCCAACCCTGGGAAAAGAGTTCCTGAAATATCATTGGGACACATTCGAGCAGTAATTCTCTTTTGTCTGAAAAATAAAAATAGAAAGTTCCTTTGCCGATATTTAAGGCCTTGGTGATATCGCTGACTTTTGTCTGCGCGTAGCCTTTCTGACGGAAAAGAATGCACCCCTGCCGGATGATGTTGTTTCGATTTACGAGTTTTTTTCGAGGGCCTGTACGTCTTTTTGGATTTTTTTTCGCATCCAGAAGATTTAATTTAAAAGAAATGCGATGCGCGCCCTGGATTGCGCTGATTTCTTTTCCTTGGCTCAGCCCACGTTTAATCGCAAAAAGCGTTGACCCGGATGACTTTTCCCTCTGGATCAACATTAATTTCTGCAAGTGCCCATCGTCATAGTATGACATTGTTTTGCCTGTTTTCAGCGGCGGATGAAGCAGTCCGCTTTGAATATAAAAATGGATGGTTCGTCTCGGCAGTCCGGACAACTTCTCCAGTTCAGAAATTTTGTATAGCTTGTCTTTTTTTGCCATGCGGCGTACCTCCCGGTTGGTTGATGGAAATGCGGATTTTTATACACATACTATACAGTACCAGTGCCATTTAAAGATTTCAATATTTTAATTATTATTCAATAAAATAATATGTTAAAATGAAAATAAATTTTTTTTGACCTTGCAGTCAAAAATCAGCAATAAAATTTATTGTTTGTTCAGAGTGAATATGGAATAAATTTTTTGCATTTTAATCATGCGGGGAAATATCCCTTGAATGTCCATGGATTTTGGATGAAGGGGGCTTTTGTTTTCGTTCATCCATAAAGGAGGAATGATAAAAAAAGTCTTCATGAGCCGTGAATTGAGTTATGCTGTTCAAAAAAATATAGTTTTGGGCAGCAAGGCTACTGTTCGACATGT
>JALOPH010000246.1 GCA_025453995.1 Desulfobacterales bacterium | reverse complement strand
GCTCGATGTCAGCGTTGCAGTCCTCCTCAAAATGCTCACATACGCCCATGTATGCTGCGCTTTTTCGTCGGCCTGCGCCTTGACCTCGAACCTGATCTATCATTTTGAAAATGGCTCTCTTAAAAAACTTTTTATCCCGCTGAGAGGTATTTTTACTTAAAGTTTCGTTATACTTCGTACTCGTACTCCTGCTCTTACTCTTACTCGGTTCTGATGAATCGATTATGAGTAAGAGTAAGAGAAACGTCCCGTCTAAACGGGACTGAGTACGACAAGTTCCTTGGCAGTTAATTGATCATTTAATCAGCGCCGCCAGTTTGTCGGCGATCGCTGAAAACGCTTCCGCAGCAATCGTGTCTTTATACTTTTCCTGATATGAATATCCTTCATCGCCCGCCTTGACCAGGTTGGGATCAAAGGGGATCCTTCCCAGAAAATTAATACCGAACTGTTTGGCGGTCTTTTCCCCGCCGCCTGTCCCAAACAGATCAACAGCCTTGCCGCAGTGCGGGCAGACATAGCCGCTCATGTTTTCAATCAGCCCGAAAAGCTCCCGTTGAATTTTTTTGCAGAAATTTATGGATTTCCGGACGTCCGACAGGGCGACTTCCTGGGGGGTGGTCACAATGATCGGCCGGGCGTCGGCAATGGTCTGGGCCACGCTTAAGGGTTCATCACCGGTTCCCGGCGGCGAGTCGATGATCAGAAAATCAAGCTCACCCCAGGCCACGTCTGAAATAAACTGGTTGATGGCCGAATGCTTCAGCGGACCGCGCCAGATCACCGCGTCATCCTTGTTGGGCATCACGCATTCAATGGACATGGCCGACACATTTTCAGAATACCTCATGGGCGCCAGCTTGTTCTGCCCCTCACACGCGGACGCCAGGCCGCTCAAGCCCAGCATGCGCGGGACATCCGGTCCGTGGAGGTCCACATCCATGATGCCGACCTTATACCCCTTGTTCCCCAGGGCGATACCAAGATTCACCGCAACGCTGGTCTTTCCCACGCCGCCCTTGCCGCTCATGACCAGGAACTTGTGCTTAATTTTTGATAGCGCATCATTTAATTTTTTTTGCTGCTCCATGGCCGCATTTTTTTCCTGGATGCCCATGGAGCTCCCTTTGCAGTCTGCCATATGTAAGATTCTCCTTAAAATGGAGCCAATTTCAAAAATGTCATCTAAGGCTCAATGTCAGCGTTGCAGTCCTCCTCAAAATGCTCGCATACGCCCATGCATGCCGCGCTTTTTCGTCGGCCTGCGCCTTGACCTCGAACCTGATCCAACATTTTGAAAACGGCTCAATGGTATTTTTAAAGTCTTTAGATTCTCCAGATTCCTTCGTCAAGGATTTTCATGTTTTGCAGAATAAACCACATCTTATTTCCATTTAAAAAATATTCCTTTTCTTTGGGCTTCTGTCCCTTGGCGCTGGCACTGGCCCGGGCTTCCCTGCGCTCCTCGACCCTTTTATAGAAGGAGCGAATAATTATTCTCCCTTACGGAAAGTTCTGCGGTACTCGGCGGCAGGACAATGACGGTAAGGCAAGACCCCAAATGAAATTTCGCAAATTCATGGATTTATACCATGGTGGATGACGGGCGGGCACAGGGGCCCGCCCCTACGGTGACGGTATCGATCCATTGTAGGGGTGGGCCCCTGTGTCTGCCCAACAAATATTTAAATGCGGGACAAGTTTTTGCCGCCCGCCGCGACATTCACCGGTGCGAGGGAAGTCCGACGCAGGAGGACCACGTTCGCAGCATAATAACCCTTGACATTCGATCTTTATTTGGTACCTTAAAAAGACTGGAGGTGATCCAATGAATATGATAAATGACATTAAACCTGTCACTTATTTAAAATCTAAGGCCGCAGATCTTTTGAATCAAATAAACGAAACCCATCGTCCTGTAATTATCACACAGAACGGGGAACCCCGAGCAGTCCTTCAAGATCCCAAAAGCTATGAAGATATGCGGAATGCTATCGGTCTGTTAAAACTGATTTCGCAGGGTGAGAATGATGTGCGAAATGGACGTGCAAAAGCGCAAGAGAAAGTTTTCAAAGATATTGAAGATTCATTGAAAGCAAAGCTGAGATGACTTCAGAGTATAAAGTTATTTGGGCCAATGTGGCAGAAAATGATTTAAAGAATATTATTGCATACATTGCAGAGGATAGCCCTCAAAATGCTTTAAGCATTTTAACCAAAATACGACAAAAAGCTTCCCGACTATACGCTCTACCCGAAAGAGGCAGAATGGTTCCAGAGCTTCAATGCCAAGGGATAGTCCAATATAGGGAATTAATCATTTCACCTTGGAGATTAATTTACCGAATTTTTGAGCGGAAAGTATATGTATTATCCGTTATCGATTCACGCCAGAATGTTGAAGACATCCTGTTAAAAAGATTTATTAATAAAATATAGAACTGCGAACCAGGGCATTCATCAGACCGCCAACAGAAGCGGTTGTTGATGCCCGCCGTTCAGACACTATTTACCGCTGAAAAAAACCATTTTCCTTTTAGATGCATTCAAATAAACCAGCCTCCGATATAAATCCCTCAGACCCCATTACTTTGAAGGTTTCGCGTCCTTGGTATTGCACGACGGGCACTTCGTCTGGTTTTCCGGCGGCTTTTTTTCATGCCATTCATACCCGCATTTCCCGCATTCCAGCAATCCTTTGCGGGAGCTGATTTCATAATTGCCGCCTTCCACATGGATTGCCTTGCCGTTGATCAGGGCGTCGGCCACGATTTTCCGGGCCCGCTCCACAATCCGGCCGAAGGTGGCCCTGGAAACGCCCATGCGCCGGCCGGACTCTTCCTGGGAAAGCCCTTCCAGATCAGCCAGACGCAAAGCTTCCCGCTCGTCAATTTTCAGGCGGATTTCTTCCAGTTGATCCATGGGGATCCCCCTTGGTTTAAAATAACTCACCCCCGGATTGTATTCAACGCATCGTTTGATATGCGGTCTTCCCATATTGATCCTTATCGTAATAATGATGATTCCGAGGTTCACGGTTCACGGTTCAAGGTTTATGGATTTTTAACCGTTGAACCGTGAACCGCTGAACCAGATTAAAATAATAACCTTCCCTGTCGTCAAACCCCTGATACGTTCTTTAGTGCCAAACCTTTCCTTTATTTTCCTTTTTCCAACCGGATCCCCACCGACCCTGCATGGGCGCCCAGGCCTTCGGTATGGGCCAGTCGCATGATATCCGGCGCATCGCGCAAAAACGCATCCTTTGAGTAATGAATGAGGCTGGTCTGCTTGACAAAGATGTCCACGGACAGGGCTGATGAAAACCGGGCGGTGCCGGCTGTCGGAAGCACATGGTTGGGCCCTGCGATATAATCCCCCACCGGCTCAGGGGTGTATTCTCCCACAAAGACCGCGCCCGCATTCCGGATAAGGGAGAGATATTCAAACGGGGATTCCATATGAAGCTCCAGATGCTCGGGCGCGATCCGGTTGGCCAGTTCAACGGCTGAAGCCATGTTTTCCACATGAATGATTACCCCGAAGTCATCAAGAGACTTCTGTGCAATATCGCTGCGGTCCAGGGAGGAAAGCTGTTTCTTCACAGCATCCAGCGCTTTCCCGGCAAGCTGTTTTGAATCGGTAATCAAAATGGCCGATGAAAGGGGATCATGCTCCGCCTGGGAAAGAAGGTCTGCCGCAATAAATTCGGGATTTGCCGTTTTATCGGCAATCACCAGGATTTCGCTGGGCCCGGCAATCATGTCGATGCCCACTGTGCCGGCCACCATTTTTTTAGCAAGGGTCACATAAATATTGCCCGGCCCCACAATGACATCGACTTTCCGGATGGTTTGGGTGCCATAGGCCAGGCCGGCTATGGCCCAGGCGCTGCCCGCTTTGTACACCACATCGACGCCGGTTTTTTTCGCCGCAACCAGAAGATAGGGGCTTACTCCGCCGTCTTTTGTGGGCGGGGTGGCCATGGCCACGTGCCGGACGCCGGCGATTTTAGCCGGAATCACGCCCATGAGCACCGACGACACCAGGGGCGTCAGCCCGCCTTTTGACCCCGGAACGTAAATTCCGGCCGCATCCACCGGGTTGAACAACTGCCCCAGCATGACTCCCGGCCGGGCGGTGCTGATCCAGGAATTGCGGAGCTGTTTTTTATGAAAGGATTCAATCTGTTCTGTGGCCTTGTCCAGGGACTTCAAAAAATTTGAATCCACCTTTGATTCAGCCGCTTTAAATTCAGACTCCTTGACAATCATGTTGCCAATGGTAAGGTCCGGCGCATCAAATTGACGGGTATATGCCATCAGCGCTTCATCCCCCCGGCTGCGGACTTCGGAGATGATTTTCGCAACCGCCTCGTACGTTTCGCCGGCGACATCAAGCCCCCGGCCGGAGATCCGGCTGATTCTCGCTTCCGCTTCGGGGGATGGATATGTGATAATTTCCATAACAACTCTCCTTTTTTCCAAATGACTATATACTCAAATGATTAGTTGACACAAATGAATTATTTTGTCATAGTCCGATTTTTATTTTTTATACCTTAATATAATGAGGGAGGAAAAACGATGACAACAAACAGAATATATAATTTTAATGCAGGCCCGGCCGTACTGCCCCTGCCGGTTCTGGAAGAAATCCAGGCTTCATTTTTGAACTTTGGTTCAAGCGGCATGTCCATTGTTGAAATCAGCCACCGGTCCAAATGGTTTGACGCGGTGATCAACGATGCGGTGGAGCGGACCAAACGGCTCTTGAAGCTCGATGATAAATTCCACGTCCTGTTTCTGCAGGGCGGGGCCAGTCTTCAGTTCGCCATGATTCCCATGAACTTTCTGACAGACGGCCGGTCGGCGGATTTTGTAAATACCGGCACGTGGTCCACCAAAGCCATCAAGGAAGCCAAGATCCAGAAAAAAGCCCACCA
>JALOPH010000067.1 GCA_025453995.1 Desulfobacterales bacterium | reverse complement strand
CAAAGAATCATCGCCGCCTTCTTTATCAAACTTGTTGACGGCGACGATATCCGCATAATCCAGCATATCAATTTTTTCCAACTGGGACGCGGCGCCGTAGTCGCTTGTCATCACATATACGGAGAGATCCACCAGATCAAAGATATTTGAAGAGCCCTGTCCGATACCTGCTGTTTCGGCGATGATCAGATCAAACCCGGCGGCTTTTAAAATGTTGATGGCATCCGGCAGGACCACCGGCACCTCGATATTGGATTGACGCACAGCAATGCTTCTCACATATACATTGGGGGTTTCGATGGCGTTCATTCTAATCCGGTCGCCCAGAAGCGCGCCACCGGTTTTTCTGCGTGAAGGGTCGCACGACAGGATGCCGATGTGAAGGTCCGGACGGTCATGGAGCAGGCGGATGACAAGTTCATCGGTCAGGGATGATTTTCCCGCGCCTCCGGTTCCGGTCATGCCGATGACGGGAATCGATTTATCCTGGATTTTTTCATAAAGGCTTTTTTGAAGTTTCGTAAAATCTTTTGATTTTTTGATTGTGCTGAATTCGGCAAGGGTGATCAGATGCGCAACAGCCAGAGGGTTTCTTGGGGAGAGTGAATCAACGTCAACAATGTTGGTTTTGGGAGGCGTATCCAGAATCTCGAGCATGTGGTTGATCATACCCTGAAGTCCCATTCGGGCGCCGTCCGCCGGTGAATATATTTTTGCGATGCCGTAATCTTCAAGCTCCTTGATTTCAAGCGGCACGATCACGCCGCCGCCGCCGCCGAAAATTTTGACATTGGTCGCGCCTTTCTCCTGGAGCATGTCGTAAAGATATTTAAAGAATTCCATATGGCCGCCCTGATAGCTTGAGATCGCGACTCCCTGGGCGTCCTCTTCGATAACCGCTTTTACAATTTCAGCCACAGACCTGTTGTGCCCGAGATGGATGACCTCCGCGCCGGTGTCCTGCAGGATGCGTCGGATAATATTAATGGCCGCATCATGGCCGTCAAAAAGCGAGGTCGCGGTCACCACCCGGATTGGAAATTTGGGAATATAGGGTTTTACTTCAGGCTCCATGGATTCTTGCAAGCTCCTGATATTTTATTTTTTCTGAAAGTTAATGAAACCGTAAAAAGTCGCCGGAGATCATTGCGAGGAGGGCAACAACAAAGTAATCCCAATCGATCCGACTGGTTGTGAGATAGCTCCGCTTTGCTCGCAATGACAAACCCGCTTTCTACGAGTCCGTCATATAGAATAACCACGTCATGCCGGAGTTGATCCGGCATCCAGTGTTTTTCTGGATTCAGGCTTTTGCCGGAATGACAAGCTTGCGATATTTAATCGCCGGTTTAATAAATTCCCCTCTTTGGCAAGAAGATGATGCGCCGGTTAATGTCTGCTTGGAGGATACACTTTCAAAATAGTGACTTTAATTTTCCTCCTTTGCAATGATCGATACCGTGCGGCGTCAGGATTCTGCTATAAGCTATCAAAAGAGGGTCTTTAATTCCCCTCTTTAGCAAAGAGGGGGCAGAGGAGATTTCATTAATCACCTTTTGTTGTAATATTGACGTAAAATAAGTTTATAAATGAAGAATAAGCCCGTAATGTTTTGTAAGTAATATTTACATACAAGGCATTTATTGTCAAGATTTATTATATATTAGATATAAATGAAAACTTCAGCCCAAGGTTTTAAGGGTATAGCAGGTGGCTGTTAAGCCATTGGGCATTGCAGTCAATAGGATCAAGGGTTTTCCATTTCCCGTCGACAAGGATTTCAGGAGAAATATCTGTTTCATCACGGCCGCACCGCATAAGCCGGTCGCATGTCATAAACCAGCCAAGAATCATGCCATGTTTTTCGATGGCTTCCAGGGCATATTCCGAGCAATGGGGATGCATGGGGCATTCGCCGAATCGGACCGCTGAAAGATGATTCATCGGCCCCTGGTAGAAGCGGATCATGCCGGATAAAGGGGAGAATTCATCATGGGGCGTTAGCGATTCTGAGAAAGTTTCCGGATGGTCCCAAGTGCAGCAGCCGATGGTTGCGATAAAAATAAAACATAGAATCGTATTGATGGCGAATATCAATCGTATATGTTTGAACGATTGCGCGTGGATTTTAAACTTCATTGAAATTTGAAACTCTTTCGATTCAAAGATAAATAGTTGGCACCCGTAGAAATCAAAAATCCTGCAACCGCCACCATGATGATCGTTGCGCCGGATGTCAGGTCATATGCATAGGCCAGCCATAAGCCGAGGAAATTGAACAAAAGGGATAAAATGATGGATAGAACCATCATCATGATGAGCGAACGGGAGTATTTCTCAGCAATATAGGGCGGTATCGTCAGCAAAGCGATGACCAGTATCAGGCCGACCACCCGGATGATCAGTACAATGGCCACCGCGATCAGACTGATAAACAAAAAGTACAAGAGGTTGACCGGTACGCCCCTGAGTCTTGCGAATTCATCGTCATAGGAAATCGCCAGAAGGTCCCGGTAAAAATATGCAGTGAAGAAAAGGGATACAACTGTGAGAACCGCCATCCAGACGAGGTCTGAGCCGGGAACCGCCAGGATGCTGCCGAAGAGATAACTCATCAGGTCCACATTATATCCCGGCGTCATATCCATCAGGATGATCCCCAGCGCCATTCCAAAGGCCCAGATGACGCCGATAAACGTATCCGCTCGGCTTTTGGCCTTTAAAACCACTGCGGTCATTGCCATGGCGGCAAGCACTGAAAATCCGATGGTCCCGAGGATATACGGTATGCCGAAGAAAAAGGCGATGCCGATGCCGCCGTACGCGGCATGGGCCACGCCGCCGGCAAGAAAGACCAGACGGTTGACGACGACAAACGTGCCGATGATGCCGCAGATCACACTGGCCAAAAGACCCGCCATCAGGGCGTTGCGCATAAATTCATATTGAAGCGCGTCGATCATTTTCCCCTTCACCCCAACCCTCTCCCGCTGGGGGAGAGGGCGTTGGAGGTCATTTGTTCATCAAGGTTCAATGTCAAATCAATGATTGATTTCCGTCAATCTTCATGGGTTTTTAAAATGCGGTGCGGAATCCCGTGGGCGATGAGCTCCACAGGGCAGGGATACCCCATTTCCATCATGCCTTCGGTGATTTCCGCTTTGTCATGATAGTGGACATCTTTGTTGACGCACGCAACCGCTGTGACATAAGTGGATAACACCATCATGTCATGGCTCACCACAAGGATGGTTTTAGTTTTATTGATCTCTTTAAGAAGAGCATACAAATCCCCTCTGCTGGCGTTGTCCAGGTTTGCAATGGGCTCATCCAGCAGCAACAAGTCAGGATCTGTGGCAAGCGCTCTTGCGATAAAGACTCTTTCTTTCTGGCCGCCTGAAAGGTCGTCGATTCTCCGGTCTTGATAGTCAATCATTTCGACCTGTTCAAGCGCCTTTTGGGCGGCTTTTCGGTCTTGCTTCAAAATGCGGGCGCCCTGGTGGGAACGCAGCCGCCCCATGAGAACCACGTCAATGACTGAAATCGGGAAAGATTTGTTAATAGCCACATCCTGAGGCACATAACCGATGCGATGGGCGGACCTGGAAGGCGGTTCGTTAAAAATACGGATATCGCCGCTGTCGGGTTTTAACAGACCCAGCAGCAGTTTGAGCAATGTGGTCTTTCCGCCGCCGTTGGGTCCGATGAGCGCCAGAAATTCATGATCATGAACGGTAAAAGAAACATTTTTTAATACAGCATTTCCGTTGTATGAAAAAGAAAGCCCCGAGACTTGAATAATGGGGTGTGGTTGCATATTTACTATCTGAGCGCTTGTTTGATGGATGTTGCCACGGTTTTGATGTTTTCCAGCCAGTTTTCAGCCAATGGGTCCGCATAAATGAGATTACCGTTTATTTCCTTTGAAATGGTCCCGGCATTTTTGATTGAGAACTGGGGTTGAACGAAAATATTCTGAATGTCACGGCTTTTTGCATACTGAATCAGCTCTGTCAGTTCTTTGGCTTTAGGCTCCTTTCCTTCAAATTCAATGGATTTTTGCCTGAGGCCGTAAGCATCCGCGAAATATCCCCACGAGGGGTGAAAGACAAGAAATTCTTTGTTTGCATCATCCTTGAACAGGAGCCTCAATTCGGCGTCCAACATGATGAGTTGCTCCATGAAGTTTTTAAAATTCTTTTCTAACAGTTCTCGATTTTCCGGCATTTCAGCAATCAGTGCCATGAGAATATTGCGGGACTGTTGCATGACCAGGGGAGGTGAGAGCCATACATGGGGGTCATAAATGCCGTGGGAATGTCCATGATCACCTTCCGGATGAGGCTGGTGAGGGGTTATGGCCTCATGCCGGTGCGCCGGTTTTTTTTCAATGCCGTCTTCTGAATGGACAATTATCATGCTTCGGTTCGCTGAAGCGATTTTTTTCAGCCATACATCCTCAAATGGATCGCCGATGGCAAAATAGATTCTCGATGATGAGAGCATTTTCATTTGCCCTGCAGTGGGTTCATAATTATGAGGATTGGCTCCGGCCGATACCATAACGGAAATATCCACTGTTTCGCCGCCGATGGATTGGACAAAAAACTTCTGGGGAGGAATGCTCACGTATACTTTCAGTTTATTTTCCGCCGAAGCGTTCGGGCAAAGCTGGCAGACGCCGATCCATATGAAAACTGTCATCCACAATGATTGTCTCATTCCATTGGCTCCATGTGACTTTGTAATGATATCAGATACAAAAGGAATTAAGCAAATCGACAGATGAAGTCAAGGACAATTCATGGCGGAATATTCATTATATTTGGTTGACTTTCAGGCAGTCCCTTATTTGCTTCTCTCCGGCAGACGAGAGCAGATCAAGAAATCGGATAAAAAAAGTTCCAGGCCCCTGGCCGGATTCATGCGCCAGTTCGCCGCAGAGCCCATAAAAAGCATGCGCTGCGGTGACGGCAAGAAGAAACTCCCCTTCGGCTTCAGCGCAGAAAGCGCCGACAACCGCCGTCAACCCGCATCCGATACCAGTGACCCGTGTCATGATCGGTTGGCCGTTGGAAACAGAAAATATTCTTTTGCCGTCCGTAATGATGTCGTTTCTGCCGGAGATCGCAATGATGCATTGCGTTTCCAGGGCGATCTTCTGGGCGGCATCGATGATTGAATCATTGACGGATAATGATGAATCCACGCCCCTGGTTTTAACCTCATCGGAGAAAAGAGAAAGGATTTCAGAAGCGTTTCCACGGATCACGGAGACCTCGGCTTCACGGATGATTTTACGGGTCATTTCAGTACGCAGTTTTGTAGCGCCTGCGCCCACAGGATCGAGGATGACCGGAATGTTTTTCAGGTTTGCGGCTTTAGCGGAAATGATCATCGATTCGACCCATTGCTCATCCAGTGTGCCGATATTTAATACCAGGGCATTGGCCATGGAGGTCATTTCTTCGACCTCTTTGATGCAATGGGCCATAACCGGCGATGCGCCGACGGCCAGAAGAATATTGGCCGAAGAATTCATTACCACGAAATTGGTGATATTGTGCACCAGAGGAGCGGACTGCCTGACTTTATTGAGTATTTGCGTGGTGTATGATTTCATGTCCATGGCTTTTGGCTCCTTTTAAAAGTTGAATCAAGTTTATTGACACATGATCATGAAACAGATAATTCTGTCAAGGCAAGCTTGGCAGTCCGCCGTAATTTCATATTTTTTTAAATGACACTCGGGAGCAGTTCAACGTGAAAGATTCGACCAAGGCAATGTTTCGCAAGCATGGGTGGCGGGTGGACAGGTTTATCCACAATTATTATTATTTTCTGTTTTATTATCCGTATGTCAAAATAAGTTCCATCATTGTACAATCCCTGAAATATTTGAGTTGGTTCAAGCCGCTGATCCCCATCGGCAAAATGGCCTTTAACCGGTATCATGCCAAAGTCCTGTCCAGGGAAGACGCCTTAAAAATATTCACTCTCAATGAGGACTTGCGGATCATATCCGATAAAAACAAAAAAATCATTCCCTTTAAGTATGCAACAAAAATCATTTTTCAGGAACCCGAATTTATCGTGGTCATGGACTGCCCCTGCAAAAAATCCATGCATGCCCCTTTGGATGATATCAATTCCTGCATCGCCGTCGGGAGAAACATCGGCTCTTTTTGGCTGGAGCATTGTCAGAAGTACAACCCACGGAAAATAACCCAGTCTGAGGCTCTTGAAATTATTGATCGTTTCAGAAAAAAAGATCACATCACCCAGGCTTTTTTCAAAGTCGCCACCGGGGGGAGCACCGGAGTCATCTGCAATTGCCACCCGGATACCTGTGTGAGCCTCCAGGCCACAAGGCTTGCGGGTGGTCTTGACAAAGGCCTGACCATGACCGTTAAATCCGGGTATTCGGTTTCCCATGATTCCGAGCGCTGCATTCTTTGCGGTCATTGCGAGGAGAAATGCCTGTTCGGCGCCGTAAAATTCACGGATGGAAAAAGAAAATATATTGCCGACATCTGCCTGGGGTGCGGACTTTGCGAAGAGGCATGTCCGGAAAAAGCTTTGACTCTGTATGTGGATCCTGACAAGCCCTTGCCTCTGGACCTTGAAGCCTTAACCAGAATACATTCTCGAATATAAAATCAAAAACTTCTTAATTTGAAAATTCCACATAACCGTTATGCGCGGCACAATGCCTATTATCTCCGAAAAACAGGGAAAGGTTTTCACGATTATCATCAACCGCCCGGAAGTGCGAAATGCCATAGACGGCCCCACAGCCGTCTTGCTTGCAGACGCTTTTAGGCAATTTGAAGCAGACGACGGGGCGGACGTGGCGGTATTGTACGGCGAGGGCGGATGTTTCTGCGCCGGAGCGGATCTCAAGGCCGTATCCGACCCCCTGAAAACGCTTCGTCTGGATGAAACTGGAGACGCTCCCCTGGGTCCGTCCCGGATGTTCTTGACCAAACCATTGATAGCTGCTGTATCAGGATTTGCTGTGGCCGGTGGATTAGAGCTGGCGTTGTTTTGCGATCTGAGGGTGGTGGAGAAGAGCGCAGTCTTCGGCGTATTCTGCCGCCGGTGGGGCGTGCCGCTGATTGATGGGGGTACCATCCGCCTTCCCCGGATGATCGGGCTCAGCCGGGCGCTGGACCTGATTCTCACAGGCCGGCCGGTGTATGCCGATGAAGCCCTGAACATGGGCCTTGCCAATCGCATTGTCCCTGACGGCACATCGCGGCAGGAAGCCGAAAAACTGGCCCATGAGATTGCAAGATTCCCCCAGACATGCATGCGAAACGACCGCCTCAGCGCCCATGAACAGTTTTCAATGGATTTGCCTCATGCCTTTGCCAATGAATTTGAGCATGGGCTGGCATCGCTGAGCAGTCCGGATTTTTTTGAAGGGTTGAAGCGCTATGGGGCAGGAAAGGGCCGGAAAGGTTCTTTTACCGATTAAGCATAAGGATGTTGTCTGATGTTTATTCAAAGCCTGACAGGATATTTCGTCTTTGTGCTTATTGCGTGGTGTTTGAGTGAAAATCGCCGCAAGTTTCCCGTAAGAATCGTGATCGCTGGAATCATCCTCCAGATCGCGGTTGCCGGAGTGCTTTTAAAATTCCCTTTGCTTACCCGTTTTTTTATGCTCTTAAATGACGCGGTGGCGGCCATTTCAGAGTCCACATCTGCCGGCGCCTCTTTTGTCTTTGGATATATCGGCGGCGGCAAAACTCCCTTCGAAGTTACTTACCCCCAGGCCAGCTTTATACTGGCGTTCCAGGCGTTGCCGCTGGTGCTGGTGATCAGCGCGCTCTCTTCTCTTTTTTTCTACTGGGGGATTCTGCCGAAGGTGGTGAAGGGCTTTTCATGGGGACTTGAAAAAACATTAAAAATCGGCGGCGCAGAAGGGCTGGGGGTTTCTGCCGATATTTTTGTGGGCATGGTGGAAGCCCCGCTGCTCATCCGGCCATATGTGGCGAAGATGACTCGAAGCGAGATTTTTGCCATGATGACATGCGGCATGGCCACCATTGCAGGCACAGTCATGGTGCTTTATGCGAGCATCCTTGATAAAATAATCCCCAATGTCATGGGACATATATTGATTGCATCCATCATTGCAGCGCCGGCCGCAATTGTGATGGCCAAAATCATAATACCTGAAACCGATGAACTGACACCCGCCAGGTTAAAAGCGCCGGATGATGTGGTCAGTTCCATGGATGCCATTACCCGGGGCACATCCCAGGGCCTTGAGCTCTTTCTCAACATCATCGCAATGATCATCGTTCTGGTCGCCCTTGTTCATCTGGTGAATCTGATGCTCGGCATTATGCCGCCTTTTAACGGCGAACCTTTTACCTTGCAGCGTATTTTCGGCTGGATCATGTCCCCGGTGGTCTGGCTGCTGGGGATTCCCTGGAGTGAAGCAGGTGTTGCCGGAACATTGATGGGCACCAAAACCGTTTTGAATGAATTTATCGCTTATGTCCAGATGAGCGGCCTGCCGCCGGATGCCCTGAGCTCAAGAAGTTTGCTGATCATGACGTACGCCCTGTGCGGGTTTGCCAATCCGGGAAGCCTTGGCATCATGATCGCCGGATATTGCGGCATGGCGCCTGAAAGACGAAGCGATATCGTGTCTCTGGGATTCCGCGCCGTCATTTCCGGGACTCTTGCCAATTGCATGACCGGCGCGCTGGTGGGAATGTTTTACTAAAAGAGGGCTGACATGCTTATTATCCCGATTGTCGGAAACATCAGCTGGCGGCATCCGCCTTACGTGACACTCCTCTTCATCCTGATAAACTGTTCTGTCTTTTTTCTTTTTCAGTCCGGTGAAGACCACAAAATGATAGAGGTTTATTCGCAGTATTTCGATAGCGGACTGTCCGACATCGAAGTCCCTCGATATATCTCATTTATTGAAAACAAAGAAGGCGCTTCCGAACTGGTTTCGGAATATCATAATTTAAAGGATCAAGAAGACGCTGATGCCCCGGAAGAATATGCTCATGGCATGGATAACGGCCAAACTCTGCTTGAGGTGCAGATCCTCATGGCCATGGAAAACGATTCCGATTTTATGAACGCGCTATACCGGGGGAGTATCGTTCCAGAAACCGACGACGCATACGGGAAATGGAAAACACTTCGCGCTGAATTTGATAACAATAAAGAGAGCTTGATAACCTATAGATTCGGGCTGGTACCCGCGCGGATAAAGCCTTACTCATTCCTGACATGCATCTTCCTTCATGGCGGTTTTGGACATCTGTTCGGCAATATGATTTTTTTATGGATCGTGGGGTGCGTGCTTGAAATGGGGTGCGGCCGATTGATTTATGGAATCGGATATCTGGTGGTTGGATGTTGCGCATCTTTATTTTTTTTTCTGGTTCACAGCAGCAGCCATGTTCCCATGATCGGCGCTTCCGGAGCCATATCCGGGCTGATGGGAGCCTTGACGGTATTTTATGGCATAAGCCGGATAAAGGTTTTTTTCTCAACCGGATTTTATTTTGATTATTTCAGGATCCCGGCCATTGCGTTGCTTCCATTCTGGATAGGGACTGAACTGTTTCAGTATTTTCGCAGCGCCGATGATCAGGTCGCCTACATGGCTCATGCAGGCGGCTTGGCGAGCGGGGCGCTCTTGGGGATGATGGCCAAGACGTTTATATTCCAGTCCCGAAAGACCTATTTTGCCGAAGCGCCCGGGGACACTTCGGCCGTGATGCTTGAAGAAGCGGTTTCTCGAATCGGGAAACTCGACTATGCCGGCGCGCGCGCACTGCTTATGAACTATCTTGCGCTCAAGCCCGACAATATCGAAGCCCTTGGGCACTTATTCAATATAGACAAGCATCATCCGAAAGAAACCGAATTCTCCGAATCAGCAAGGCGATTATTATCCGCGCTGCTGAAAAACAGGGCGGATGCCGAAAAAATTTGGAAATTTTACGCAGAATACGAAAAGATTTCCAGGCCTGTCCGCCTGCCGGCTGATCTTCAGATCCGACTGGCATCCCTTTTTTGCGACAATGATCATCTTCAAGATGCTGAAAAGCTCATAACTCTGCTTATTCAGACAGAGCAAACGCATCCCAATATGCCGACGACGCTGATGCGACTGGTAAAAGCGCTTGATAAATCAGGGGCACCTGAAAAGGCCGCAAGTTATCGAAAAATTCTTCTCGAAAAATTCCCCATGTCACCCGAGGTGCGTCTTGCCGGCTGAAAACCGGCAGGGTCATTCTTTAAGCGGCAAAAAATTAATTCTTGATGTGGTCCCTGAACGTTTTAAATTTTTGAATCATTTTATGATCCGGGTACTTTTGGATGATTTGCTCCAGAATTTTTTTTGCGCGCGCTCCATCCATAAGCCGGTCATGATACAGCTGGGCCGCCCGGAAATAAGCCATCGGAACATCCGGCGAATCCGGGTAGGCTTTTGTCATGCCGCTTAAAACCCTGATGGCTTCTTTGGGTTTGCCCGTGTCGGCAAGCCACTCGCCGATTTTAAACAGGATTTTTGCCGATGCCGCAGGTTTGGCATCTGCCGAACAGCATTCATGAAAGACTTCCAGCGCCTTATTCTTATTTCCCTGATCGACCAGGAGCGATAAGTATTCAGGACCGAAATTTTGTATTTCCTGGGTCCTGCCGCGGCTTTTCAGCAAGTCATAATAACGCTGGGAAAGTTCGGTATTTAAGGGGCCGCCGGAGTCCCGCCACTGATGGATATGATCAATGGCCTCATCGAGTTTGCCTTCACGGCAAAGCACTTCGACCCTCTTTAATTCGAGCGTGGCCGGGTCGTCAGCCTTTTCTTTTTGCGGGGCTGAAGAATCCCTGATGTCGTCGATGCTGATGTCAAGGCCGATTTCTTTGTGATACTGGAGCAGCACATATCCCATCAGATGATATGAAATCAGAGTATAATAGTTCTGGGCCAGGGCAAGAATATATTTGTAAAGAAAAGGCGGCGAAAAAGCGCTTATGAAATTGAGCAGTGCGTAGGGCGCGAAAAACAAGAGGGATAAAAAAATAAACATGATCATATATCCCTTTCCGATTTTAAGCGGCAGCGCTAAAAAAGCAGCAGGGTTCAATGCGGTCATCAGGCTTCGCGTGTTGACCAGGATAATGATCATGGACGGCAGGAGATATAGGGCGGCTAAAATGAAAACATAGGTAATCAGAACGCCGAGATGCCCGCTGATGAATACGATAAGAAAAAACAGAACAAAATATAATCCGATCTGCTTAAATACCTGGGCAAAATCCTTGACAACGGATTCATCCCAAATGGGTGGCGGCAAAAGGTTGCCCATAACCGTGCGCTGCAGTGCCGCGTAAGCGTAATTGAGCATCAGGGCCCAGCAGACCAGTTGAACGATCCATGACCAGGTGATCAAAGAGCCAAGGGCCAGAAATGCCATGTATATCAGCGTTCCCGGTGCGAGAGGGTAAATGAAAAATTTCGGCAAGCGCTCCCAGAAAGGCCTGATCACATCCGTGCCGCCGATCCATTCGGTTTCCACGGTGCACTTGGGGCAAAAACGGACGATTTTTTTACTGCCGATGGGACCGCCGTCGAGTTTGACGATGCAGTCGGAGCAGAACATCTGTCTGCATTTGGGGCAGAACCAATGGGCGTTTTTGGTCGGGTGTATGCTGCATAAGGAGTTCACAAAAGCCTTCCTATTCGAGTTAAAAGTTATCCACTGCCAAGAAATTTGCTTCTCTTGATTTATAGCCTGTAACGCCATCAACGTAAAGCTTTAATTTGGGAGTCCGCAACTGCGCAAACTTGTTCCAGCGATTCCCCTGAAGTCAAAAATATTTAGAGATCACCTTTCAAATTTGATAAAAAAACGAACGTCCGCTCGTTTTATTGATTGCATCATCAAATCTTTATTGTTACGGTACGTTTTTTTAATCAAAATTTTGATGTTGGAGGAATAGACCATGTCTGTCTCATTTTTTCATTCTCTGATGACGCCCAAATCCATCGCCATTGTCGGCGCCAGCAATAATCCCATGAAAATGGGGACCATGCATGCCTTAAGCATCCTAAAAGACGGCTTTCAGGGCAAATTGTATCCGGTTCATCCCTCAGAAAAAATAGTATTGGGTCAGAAAGCATATGCTTCCCCCGGGGATCTGCCAGAAGCGCCGGACCTGGCCATGTTTGTTTTGCCGGCCCAGCATCTGCTCCCCATTTTTGAGGCTTTCGGACAGATCGGAACCAAATACGCCATAGTGATAACAGCAGGGTTCAAGGAACTGGGCCCCGAAGGAATCCAAGAGGAGCAGCGTCTAAAAAATATTGCGAAACGATACGGCATGCGTTTTGTGGGCCCCAACTGCATGGGAATCATCAACCAGGAGATTTCTTTAAACACCACGGTGATGCCTTTGCGGGGAAAGTCCGGCAGCCTTGGCATGATTTCCCAGAGCGGCACCTACGTTGCCCAGACCATACTGTATCTTCAGAAGCGCGGCATCTATTTCAGCAAGGCCGTCAGCGTAGGCAACGAGGCGGATGTGAATATCATCGACGTCCTTGAATATTTCGGCGATGATGAACACACCAAAGCCATTTCAGTCTATATTGAAACCATCCGGGACATCCGCCGCTTCCTGGCGGTCGCTTCAAAGATTACGCCGCGCAAGCCTGTGATCGCCCAGTACGTAGGCGGGACCGAGGCCGGAGGCAGGGCGGGATTGAGCCATACGGGGTCCATGGCCGGCAATAATTCCCTGTATGACGGCCTGTTCAAGCAGGCGGGCGTGATCCGGGCGCATTCCATTGAAGACTTGTACGGCTGGGGGTTTGCCCTGGCTACCCAGCCCAGGATCAGGGGAAACAGGATCGGGATCATTACCAACTCCGGAGGCCCTGGATCAGCCATTGCAGACGCCTGCGACGCAAACGGATGCCGGATCCCCGTGCTATCAAAATCTTTGCAGGAAAAGATAAAGCCCTTGATGCCTTCCCATGCGCCCTGCGCCAATCCCGTGGATTTGACCTTTGCCATGAACATGGCGGTGATGACCGACACCATCACGAACTTAGTCATGCAAAGCGGGGAAGTGGACGGTATTGTGCTTCACGGCGCCATGTCGTCGGGATTCATGTCCGCGGTTTTCCCCCATGTGGCGGAAATGCTTCCGGGTTTGACATTGGAAGATATGTTAAAACAAGCGGCCCGGGATCTGACCAAAGAGGTTCGGCTCCCGTTTACGCATAACATCCCCATGACGGTGTCTGCTTTTTTTGACCGGGACGACTATTATACCGAGGCATATGAGGACAACGGCGTGCCGGTGTATGATTCCCCTGAAAAAGCAGCCCGTGCCATGTGCACCCTGGTACGATACAAGAAAATTCTGGATCGCAAACCCGATACCTGCATATCCATCCCCGCACCCGAACCGAACGCCGTTCAAATCATAAATGATGCGCTATCCCGCCATCAAAAAACCCTTGACGAATATGCCGCCAAGAAATTGCTCGCCTGCTATGGCTTTCCGGTTCCGGAAGAACAGATCGTCAATAGTTCAGTCGACGCCGTGGCTTCCGCAAAAAAGATCGGCTTTCCGGTGGCTGTCAAAGCATGCGACCCGGAAATCCTGCATAAAACAGAGCAGGGTTTGGTTCATTTGAATCTAAACAATACAGATGATGTCGCCAAAGCATTCTCTGATATTCAACGGAGGGCCGGATTCCCTGTTCCGGTTTTGGTCAGCCGGATGGTTTCCGGCAAAAGGGAGTTTCTGGCCGGGATCACCCATGACGGCCAATTCGGTCATTGCGTGGCTTTCGGCGTGGGCGGGATTTTCACCGAAGCGGTCAATGATATCGTTTACAGACTCGCGCCGATTTCCCGCAGGGATGCCGAAGAGATGATCTCTGATATTAAAACGTCCAAACTCCTGGGTCCCTGCCGGGGAATGCCGGCAGTAGATTTTCAAGCAATGGCCGACGTGCTGGTCCGGTTGAGCTTCATCCCTTTGATTCATCCCGAAATCCGTGAAATCGACATGAACCCATTGATTATATCTGGCGAAAGACCTGTTGCTGTGGATGCTTTGATCATTCTGGGTTAGGCGGCTGTCCGCTTGATTTTGATGCCCAACTTTCTCATTTTTGCCCGCAGGGTGGAGGGGTTCATGTCCAACAGCTCGGCTGCTCCGCCCGCACCTTCAATCCGGCCTGCGGACTTATTGAGGCTTTTTCGGATATGAAGAGCGATCATTTCATCAAGGGACAGGAATTTTTCCTTTTCATCAGAAGAATCTTCATCGGGCGCATGGGTGATAGGCGCTGTCAGGTGGTGAAACGAAAGCGGTTCACCTCTGCTGACGATCAATGCCCGCTCAATGACATTTTGAAGTTCCCGGACATTTCCCGGCCAATTATAGCGCTTGAATTGCTCCATTGCCTCAGGGTCGAAGGAATGATGGTAGGGAAGATTCATTTCGACCGATTGTCGCCTGGCAAAATATTCGGCCAGATCCGGTATGTCCTGCTTGCGTTCTCTAAGCGGCGGGATGCGGATGGGAAAGACATTGAGGCGATACCAGAGGTCTTTACGGAACTGCTGGATTTTAACCATGGTTTCAAGGTCTCGGTTGGTTGCGGAGATGGTGCGGACGTTAATGGAGATGGTCCGGCTGCCGCCGACTCTTTGAAATTCCATGGTCTGCAAAAACCTCAAAAGCTTGACCTGGGCGCTGGATGAAAGCTCGCCAATTTCATCCATGAACACAGTCCCGCCGTCGGCCTGTTCAAAATACCCGTATTTCATTCTCTCCGCACCGGTAAACGCGCCTTTTTCATATCCGAAC
>JALOPH010000245.1 GCA_025453995.1 Desulfobacterales bacterium | reverse complement strand
ACGGGGGTCTGGTGGGTGACGCCGACGGTGGCCCGCCAGAGATGGTCGATACAGTCGCCGGGCAAGGTGTGGGGATGCTCCACCCAGACATGTATTCCGGCATCAATGTGAGGTCCTGGGGTCGAAAAGTATGGCTCGGATATACTGCTTCACATCGCACATAATTGGTGGTCTGGGCAGAATTCGACGACAGGAATGCGTACTTCAATGGCCTTGACCCTGATGATCACCTCATCGGTGAAGCCCGGCAATTTCCTCGCGATGCTCTGGATAGCTTTCATTGTGGATAAATTTTTATTGGATGCCATAAAACCTGCATTGAAAAGGTATCTTTTTGTTTTTCTCATCATCTCTTGTGAGTATATGCTAATTGAGATGAATATCTACATGATAGATCTATGGGGAATCCCTCTTTTGCTCGAGGCTTTATGGTTGATCAACAAATTTGAAAAAATAAATAATAAAAATTACTACATATGTTACATATCCCTGATGCTCGGGCTCTCAGTTGCTTTGAAACTAACAAACCTTGCTTTTGCCATTCCGATTAGCGCCTTTTTGATGTATAAAATAACAATTTCGAACATGCATCTCAAACCCGCGCATAGTGTTTTCTGCGTCATCGCCTTTTTATTCCCCCTCCTTCCGGACTCTCTGTATATGTATTTACAAACTTCCAATCCGATATTTCCTTTATATAATAAATTTTTTAGATCCCCCTACTGGGAGTTAGAAAATTTTAAGGATGGGCGTTGGGGCCCCCAAAATTTATTTGAAGTTCTTGCATGGCCGGTGATGTCATTTTTCGTACCGGAGAGGTTTTCCGAATTACGTGAATATTCGGGAAAAATTGCAATTAGCTGTATAGCTGTATTGTATAATTTGTTTTTTGGAAGAAGGAACAGGGCATTTTTATATATCTGGTTATCTGGTGCATTATTATGGGCAATAACAACTGGCTATGTCAGATACTCATTTTTTCTTGAAGTCCTCGGGGGTATTATTGTCGCATATTCCATTTTTAATTATGAGTGGATCTCATCCAAAACATATTTGAAGGTCCAAAAAATCATATTGATCATATTGTTGATGGTGCAGGTAATGTTTGCATATATATTTGTCTATAAATATGATTGGAGTTGGCGGGGGGGTAATATTTTTCAGGAAACGAAAAGACATTTATATAACGCTAATTTTTTTTTAAAAGACCATTCGCTGAAAAAATTTTTAACATCAGCAGATCGTCACTTAATAGACGAAGTTGAGGTTTGGATAGTCTGTTCCAATTATACTGCTGGCCTGGAGACACTACTAAAGCCTGACATTCCCATGATAAACATTAATGAGGACGTTTTTTTCAGGTTTCCTGAGGCTTATGAACGATTCTCGAAAAATCTAAAGATGCTGAGATCAAAAAGGATGTTTGCACTTTGCTCATCTGTGGAAATCGATCGATGCATTGAAGTTATAAATAAGAGAGGTCTTGAAATTAAAAAAATATCTCCGGTAGAAATTCCCTTCTTCACTGTTAATGATCCATATCGTAATCCATATTTTAGAATTTCTTTAATAGAGGTCTCAGAATAGATCAAAATAAATTAAAAATCATAGGGTTAATAATGCATAAAGATTTCAGTCTGAGAGCCAGGGATATTATTGCTTATGTAATATTTGGAATCGGTATCATTTTTTTTATTAAAGTCTCTCTCCATAACATCGATTCTCCCGGCGTATATTATGATGAAGCCATTTTTGCTCCAGTCACCTTGAAATTAATTGAAAATTGTAACATTCAGGCAGCGGTATCTTATTCAATCGGTTGCTTCCCCTTGCTTCAGTCCCCTCCCTATGTCGGGGCTCTCAAGGCCTATCTTTATGCGCCGATTTTTTGGTTGTTTGGCGTTTCTCCCGAATCCATTCGACTGCCGATGATATTTATTTCTGGATTGATAATAGTCTTAGTCTTTTTTTTCATCAGAAAACGGTTCGGACCACTTTATGCTGCTGTGGCTTTTATTCTGATGGCGACTGATCCAGTATATATTTTTCATAGCCGGATTGATTGGGGGCCTTTCGTACTTGCCAACTTTTTTAAATTGTTATCTATAGGATTTTGTTTGAAATGGCTTGAAAAGGCACAGGCACGATATCTTGCATTGATGATCGCAACTCTGTTGTTGGGTTCCTACGACAAACTCAATTTTTTATGGATGATTATAGCCTTGGGCACGGCGATTATCTTGATCTATCCGGTTTTGGTGTGTCAATGGTTAGAAAAAAACAGGCGTCTCGCCATAACCTTGTTAATTCCCTTTATTCTCGTTGTTGCGGTGATGGTCATAAGGGCAAATATGCTAAAATCGCTTAATATTGGAGGCGGTGGCCCCTTTGACTTTGCCGCACAATTAACAAAAATTCGAGAACTCTATGAATTAACCTTTAGCGGCGAAGCTCAATATACTTGGATGTTTAATCGATCGCCTAAAGTTACTACGAGTTGGACATCTTATCTAATCATTCCGCAGCTTATTTTTGGGACGTTGCTCTCGCTGGCCCTAATTTTTCGGCCGACCTCACCTTTTAGTCCGAATAGGATTCTTGCTTTTTTCAATATCCTGCTCTTAGTCTTAATCGCTCAGATGATTGCTACCAAGGAAGTTGGCGGCAGCCATCATCTGGTTATGGTATGGCCGCTCCATTATTTACACTTAGTTCTGTGCGGTAGGGTAATCCTGACCTGGATGGAGGCCGAATTCAAAGCGATTTGGATTAAGAAAACAAGCTTAACGATTGCAATGCTTGGTATTATTTTGATTGGGGTTCAGCATGTGAAAGTGACGTCTGCCTATACCGCTGCTTTAGATCCTAATGGTCGATTCAGTTCCCGCTTTGATCCGGTAATTTATAAATTGGTTGAGGCACTTAAAGACTCTCATGTTGATCACATCATATCAGTTGATTGGGGCATACACCAAACCGCGTTGTCGCTCGCGCCTTCATGGCAACGAACAATATATCTCGACTGGTGGCCGATCTTCATGCAGCCGCCCGGAGTTGATTCAAAACGTGATATGTGGCTGCGTGATACTTATCTTGCTAATAAGACCGTCATTTTTGTAACCCATTTTCCTTCAAAAGCAACTTTTTCTGATGCAGTGATAAATTTTGAAAAGTACCTATCCTATTGGTGTCTTGGACCTGTAATGCCTACAACAATTGCTAACCATGACGGTGAACAATTTTACCAGATTCTGAAGTTCGATCTGCGCGGCAATAATGGTGTAAACGGATAATATTGTGAAAAAAACGTCATATGAGAAAGGAAAAATCATACCCCCGTATTACGATCCTCGTCCTGTTCGGCTATTCAGTGTCTGAACGGAAAGTGTAGATTTTGCTCAAAGACAAGGCCGCAGAAATTTTTTGACCGCAGGCGTAGCGGCGCTACGTTGAGGATTAAAAAATTTCGAGAACGCAGTATTTGACCAAAAGATGCGGTTTCCGTTCGGGCACTGCTATTTTTGTTCAACCGTATACAGCAGGTCGATGTATTTTTCCATCATGTCGCCCACAAGACCGCGAAAGGGTATCGTCGCCGCCATGCCGTATACCGGGGCCATCTGGCCTTTGTCTCCCGGATGGGCTTTGACATGGGCCACGGCGTCTGTCAAATCCGCCAGAAACCGCCCGGCGATTCCCGGCCGGGTATGCCTCAGCGTGACGCAGATATGGACGCATGGGGGCTTGTGCAGGCCGTTTAAACTCCATCCTTTGTGGGTCATCTGCTCCATGACCTGATAGATATTCATGTCCTTGGAGCCGAAGGCAATCACCCAGAGCGGATCACCCAGGATGTGAAGCTCCGGTATTTTCCGGATGCCTTCCTTGATTTCTTTTGCTGTCTGCAAAATTTTTTCCGTGGCTTCCAGGTATCCCTTCTCTCCCATGGCCACCAGGGCCGCCCAGCAGGCGGCTGACAGCGCGCCCGGCCGGCTGCCGGCAAATGTGGGCGAAAAATAGAGCCCACCGGGCCAGTCTGTGATCTTGAAATACTGGTACCGGCGCAAATTTTTCCCCCGGTAAAGAATCACGGACGTTCCCTTTGCCGCGTATCCGTATTTATGGGTATCGGCGGATATGGAGGTCACGCCCGGCAGCCGGAAATCAAAGGCCGGAATATCATAACCGAGCTTTTCCGCCCACGGCAGCACAAATCCTCCCAGGCAGGCGTCTGTGTGAAACCCGATCCTGCGCTTCTGCGCCAAATCCGACAGCTCGGCGATGGGGTCAATGACCCCATGGGGAAAAGAGGGTGCAGACCCCACAAGGACAATGGTGTTCTTTGTAATGGCCTTTCGAGCCGCAGCCACGTCGGCCTTGTAATCATCTTTAACCGGGATATGAACCATTTTAATGTTAAAATACTGGGCCGCCTTGTCAAAGGCCGCATGGGCCGTGATCGGCACGACCATCTCCGGGTCCCGGATCTTTTTTTTCTCCCTGGCCCAGTCCCGGTAGGTTTTCATGGCCAGCAGGATGCTTTCGGTGCCGCCCGATGAAACCGAGCCGCAGATTTCATCGCCGGTCTGTCCCGCGCCGAGCATATGGGCGGTCATGGAGATGACCTCCGCCTCATATTTGGATGCGCTGGGCCAGATGTCCGAATGCAGGGGGTTGCTCTGGGAATTAAGCCCGTAGACCTTGTTTAAAAAATTGATGTGCGCGTCATCTCCGTGATACACGGCCCCGGATACATACCCGCTTTTCCACTGGGGCATTTCCTTTTTTTTAATCTCTTCCATGAGAGAAAGGATATCTTTTTTATCCATGCCTTGCTCAGGTATTTGTGGAAAGCTCTCCACCTTGTAAGGCTTGGCCGAAGATTCCATCTCAGCCATCATCTTGTCGATTTCCTTTTGAATTTCTTTCCGGACAAAAGGAATATCCTTGATGGAATTAAAAATTCTGGATGCAATCCCTTCGGGCAGACGGGAAAGGTATTTTTCAATTATGGCTTGCAGGTTCAATGGTCACCTTTAAAAAAAAAGGAGCCGGGAGCCAGAATAACAAAAAAACATATATTTGTTAAAACTCCCAGCCCATAAAATAAATCTATCTTTCTCTTCCTTGTCGAATAATATCAACTAGTTCCTGTGCTGAAATTTTTGCTTTGATCATAGGTACATCTAAAGGGGATGAAACTGCTTTTTCCGGAACAAGAGAAAAGGTTCTTCCGTCCCTTCTCCTTATTAAAACTTTTCCGGTATGTTCTGCCTGCTCAAGCACCAAAGCAAGTTTTTGTCGAGCTTCTGAATAGGTATATACGCGCATTTTAAACCTCCATAATTTCGATGTTAAGATCTTGGGCATATCCCTTCAGTCTCTTGTCCAAAGTTAATAAAGGAGCTTTATATCTTATTGCGCAATCTAGAAAATAAGCATCGTAGGCATATAAATTACACTGATTTGATATTTTGATTGCCGATATAAAATCCGATTCAAGATATCGAATAGGGATGTTCTGAAAAATTGATAACCCCTTTTTAGCTTCTTCAAGTGTTAACCTGTTTTGTTTAAACATTGCTGAAAAGGCATTGCAGATTTCCCAGGGGATCGAACCCGGACCAATAAGAGTATTGCCTCTTGTAACTCTTATGATTCTTTTACGCTCAGGTTCACCAACAATCACAGAAATTAATGCCGACGTATCTATGACAATATCCATTTGTATCTCCAGAAGTTATATGTATGACAATTGTACAATAAGATGGCGTTCTGTCAAGATGTATGAGAAAATATATTCATAAATGGCGCTGTTGGCCCAAGACGAGACCGCCGAGCCGCGA
>JALOPH010000244.1 GCA_025453995.1 Desulfobacterales bacterium | reverse complement strand
AACTAACAAGATTATTTGGAGAAGTCATACAAAGAACACATGGGGTAGCTTATGAATATCAAAAGCCAGAAGAGGTTGGTCAAACTATAGTAGAAGACAGAGGCAGAGCATTTATACTACATCAATACGCACCTATAATGCCAAGTAACGAATAATGGGTTTTATATATTGGCATATTCTACGAGCAGGGAATTTTCTAGTGAATCAGAACTTGTTGATGGAATTATAAAACTTTTCGAAAATGAATTTGGGATTCCTTCATCTCAGATTAAAAAAGAATACCAAACTACAACTATTGATTGGAAGGAATCAAAAAGGGCAGATATTGTTATCAAATCTAAAAAAGCAGGAATTGATACTTCTGATTTGATTAAAGAAACCGATTTTGAGGATAAAAAAGTCAGAAACATTATCTATAAGCTTAAGAAACAAAACAGAATAAAAACCGCCAAACGCGGTGTGTATGTTGCATCATAGCACATGAAAGTCTGCTTTTTTAATGGTTTTTTAAGAAAGGCATTTTAGCATTATTTGGCATCTTCAGGCGTGGCCTTAGAAAACCCTGGAAAAAGAAAAGAATATTTTACTTTACGCATCTGCCGAAAGAACCTTGTTTGCATATGCTTCCATTAATCCAAATTGCTCCTTCAAGATTGGCGTCTTTAAATTTTGCTGTTTTGTTATATTGCTTTAAATATGCTCTTTCAAGATTCGCACTACGCATGTCAGCTCTTGTAAAGTCGGCACCGCCTAAATTGGCGCCTGAAAAATCGGTCCCGTTTAATAGAGAGTCTGTGAAATCTGCTTCGGTCAAATCCGAACCGGTAAATCGGCATTGACGCAAATCTCCACCAATAAGTTTGGTTTTTTTTAAAATCGCTTTGCTAAGATCCGCACCTTTGAGATCGGCTGAAAGCAAATAGGCAGATGCCATATTTGAATGAGTCATGTCGGCTCCTGGAAGTCGAACTCCCATCAGGAATGCATTATTAAGGTCAGCGCCACGAAGGCAAGCGTTCTCCATGTCGGCATCTTTAAGATTGGAAGCTTGCAATTGTGAAAAGGAAAGATCGGCATTTTTCAATACCGCACGCTTCAAATGGGTTCTTTTCAGGTTTGCACCGCTTAAATCGGCATCTGAAAGATCAACACCGATCAATCGAATACCTTCAAGATCAGCGCCTTTAAAATTGCATCCCCTGCATGCATTTTCGGATATCATCCGGTCAAAAATATTAACCTCAAGCGCATGGATATTAAAAACCGAAAAAAAACAGGAGGTAAAAATTAAAATGATCAAATGAGCAGGATTTTTCATATTCTCCATTTTTTTCATGAAATTGACTGGATTTTTCTGGGACGGAACGATAAAATCCCGATTGAAATCTAATGCTATAAATATAAGAAACCGTTATTTTTGTAAAAGATTTTGATCAAATAATAATACATAGTATCCGGTTTAATTTTTTTAGTTGGGAGCAGCCGGTGTAATTCTTAAAATTATGGAGTCGCGTAAAATGAAAGGGAAAAGCAGGTTTTCGGAAAAGTACGGCCCGGATGAAAGGCCGGACCCGTTAATTAAGGAACAAATTTTAAAACGAAGTAAAAAGGACGAATTGGCCTGCGCGGTAGCATTTGAAATAGCTTATAAATTAGGTGGAAAACCTTCCGAAGTGGGAAAAACCGCCGATCTTCTAGAATACCGCCTGATCAAATGTCAGCTCGGGCTTTTTGGCTATAAACCCGGCCATAGCATTGTCGAGGCAAAACTTCCTGAAAATAATGAGATAGTTGATGCGATCAAAGATGGCATGGTAAACGACCGGCTTCCGTGTAAAACCGCCTGGGAGATTGCCGCCCGTTTTGATGTCCATAAAATGACAATCAGCAGTGCCTGTGAGGCCATGAGTATCAAAATCAAACCGTGCCAACTGGGGGCGTTTTAGAAGCTGCCCCGTGTTGCTCCCTCAGAGAATGACAATTACCCCACCGATGTCATTCTGAGGAGGCCGACACCGACCTTATCCGGTTAGTACGGACAAAAACTGGCCGGCGAATACTCTCTCTCTCCTGTCTGCACAGTCATATCTTTTTTCTCCGCGGCTGTCATTCTGAGTAGGCCAGGCCAGCGTTACCGTCAATTATCCGGCACGGAATCCCTGGCCGACGAAGAATCTCTTGTTTCCGCAGGTACGGTTTGTCTATTTTGCCACTCCCGGTTCGAACTGATAATAAGTGCCGGCTTGAAACCAGAGAGTCTTCGGTCGCCGGGATTTCAAGCAACATTTCCGGAAAAAAATTCTTTTCAGTCATAAATCCGCTGCGAGTCGCTCCCTCAGAATGACAGGAAAAATGATTCTCAAAAGTTGAAACTCGAATACGCAAAAACCTTAAGCTACGCCCTAACAGGGCTTTCCCCAAAATCCCCATCATTAAAATTCAAGGTCAATAAAAAAAACCAGTTAAGGGCAGAGTTTTGCACTTTTGCCTAAACTAAATAAGTGGTTCCTCCGATACTGCAATAACTATCAAAACAATAATCCGTTTTTTGCCGGATAATAGAGGCATATCCCAAGGAAATTTTAAGATGTGTCATCTCTGTTAACAGCAAAGTTGAGGAAAAAACAGCAGGCATGATGATCAATTACCTGAATTATAATGCTGCTTATGATAAATAATTATTAAATCCGAGGAGACATAGATGAAAGGTAGTTGGACCGTTGGTAAGAAATTGATTGTATCGTTTATGTGCGTAGCCATGATCACACTTGTTTTAGGTATCATGGGTTACTATGGGGCATTCAAAAGTGAAGGCAGTGTTGAAGAAATCGGAAATGTGCGCCTGCCGAGCGTAGACAGCTTATTGATTATCAAAGGGAATGCGGAAAATATACGCGGGACAATGCGCACCCTCGCCATCCCCGGTCTGGATAAAGAGATGCGCGAACGTCAATACAATAACCTGGCTGCGGCACGGGAGAGATATGGAGAAGCCTGGAAAGTTTATGAATCCCTTCCGCAAACAGCCGAAGAATCCCGGCTGTGGAATCAATTTGTCCCCACGTGGAACATCTGGCGAACTGAAAACAGCAAACTTGTAGATATGAGCCGTGAGTTCGACCGCATCGGTATTACTAATCCGCAACAGCTGATAAGTCAATTGGAGGGTTTTACCAAAGATCATTATAATCTGGTCCAAAACGTGTTGCACCTCTTGTACGTGTCGGGTAACGTATTCGATGGTGGAGATGATCATACGACATGTAATGCCGGTCGATGGTTTCAGACATTTAGAACAGACAACCCGGCACTTACTACGATCCTTCAGGAGTTCGATGGACCTCACCGGCGTTTTCACGAGGCCGTGGGAAAGATCAAAAAAATGGTGGCAGAAGGAAGAACAGAGGAAGCTGTAGATATTTACCGGAAGGAAATGGTTCCCAACATGAATGTAGTCTTTGTCCGGTTTGATCGCATGACCGGACTGGCCAACGATGCCTTGACAACGTTGAATACTGCACAGGAGCAGTTGTTGGGGCCTGTAACCCAAGCACAGAGAACAACCATAGAACTGCTTGATAAGTTGGTGCAATTAAACCGTGATGTTGCGGTAGCTCAGACGTCGCAGGCACAATCCAAGGCGGTTTTTCTTAAATTTTTCAGCATGATTGCCATGATCGCAGGGGTGGTTTTGGCCGTTGGATTGGGCCTTTTGATTACCCGAAACATCAATAATACTTTGAAAAGAATCATTGAGGGTCTAAACGATGGTGCACAGCAGGTAGCATCAGCTTCCGGTCAGGTGGCATCCGCCAGCCAGCAATTGGCCGAAGGTGCTAATCAGCAGGCATCCACTCTGGAAGAAACTTCATCAGCTTTGGAACAAATGGCATCACAGACCCGTCAGAATGCGGATAATGCTGAGCAGGCGGACAAAGCAGTCAGGGAAACTTCAAAAATTGTTGAAAACGGTGTATCTTCAATGCAGCGTATGAAGCTGGCTATAAATGAAATTAAGGAGTCTTCCCATGAAACCTCCAAGATTATCAAGACCATAGATGAAATAGCTTTTCAGACCAACCTCCTGGCTCTTAATGCCGCTGTGGAAGCAGCCCGTGCCGGTGAAGCCGGTAAAGGGTTTGCCGTGGTGGCCGAAGAGGTCAGAAATTTGGCACAGCGAAGCGCAGAAGCTGCTCAGAACACCTCTCAGCTTATTGCAAAGTCTCAGGAAAACTCAAATAACGGCGTAAATGTTGCTGAAGAAGTCGCAGGGCAATTGGATTCCATCAAAGAAAGCTCGGAGAAAGTCAACACTCTGATTGCCGAGATTGCTGCGGCATCCAAGGAACAGGCCCAGGGCATCGAACAAGTCAACACGGCCACTTCAGAAATGGATAAAGTCGTACAGCAAAATGCAGCGGATTCCGAGGAATCGGCGAGTGCAGCTGAAGAACTCTCCGCCCAGGCACAAGAAATGGAAAAGATTGTAGCGGAATTGGCAGCCATGGTAGGAGGCATCCAAAATGGAAATGGAAATGGAAACAGGAAACGGTTGTCTTTGAATGAGTTTGACAGCAGCAGGTCAAAGCAAATTCATTATGAGCAGACACCTCGGAATGGAGAAAGAAAACTGCTTGGAAAACTGAGATCCCATAAGACTCAAAACACTAGCCAGCCAAAAGCTCATCAGGTTATTCCATTGGATGAAAACGAGTTCAAAGATTTTTAGTATTTCGTTGCCTGTCCCCGATTCCGATTCGGGACAGCCCGGAATAAAGGATTTTGGAGATGTTACATGACCTTTTGCATCGGTGCGGAAGCAAAAATAAATTCGTTTAAAAGTTAAAAAAACACCCTTACCCCATAATATGTTCAAAAGGGGAGAAGTTTATATGAAATCAGCAGCACAGGCAATAGAAATCCATGATGATATTGCTGATTTGGCAGGCAAGTATTTGACCTTCAATTTAGGT
>JALOPH010000066.1 GCA_025453995.1 Desulfobacterales bacterium | reverse complement strand
ATCTGCTTCTGACCATCAATGTGATTCTTGCGCATTTGATCCGCCCGGAAAGAAAAATCATGGAAGGAGACGGCAATATCAAAGGCAACAATGATAAGGCCGATCAGTGTGATGATGATAATTACCCATAACTGGATTAATTTGATAAAATTAATTTTTTTTATCATATCTGTTTAGCCTCAAAGAAGAATGAGGGGAACTGATGTGCTTATAATCCATTTGATTATGATAGAGATTCCTCGTTATTTTATTCCAAAAACAGTTCAATTGTTTCTATCATAGGCATCCAGAATATTAAAGGCATAATTCGGCATGGGACTGATGTAAGATTTTATCTGATTCAAAGAAGATATCTATTAATTCAACATTGAAGAGCCATTTATTAATAGCAGATGCGGAATTTTCTGATGGGGCATAGCTTTACGCAATGCCCCATTATTCAGAAATCAACCGCAAAGCCTGATCTGACGATCTGTAAATCTCAAAACGCCGGCACCTGAATATTCAGCGATTAAGCATATGATTCGGTGCATGCCTTTGGCCGTCATGGACCACCAGGCATCAGATATATCATAGTGGCCATGCTGCCTGGACACGATTTCAACCCGGGATGCGTTCATGGTTTCCCTGACAAATCGAGCCTGACTTTCCGCGTCCATGTGCGCGTCATCTCCTGTGATGTAAACGATAATTCCGGTCTTCATGTTTTCACCTCCTTTCCAAATCATTTTATGTCGGTCCCGCATGGCCCAAAAACAAAAAACCCTTCACGCCGCTATAGGGCATGAAGGGCTGCACCCAGTTTTCTTGGCCGCTTCTTTTTTTAAACAACCGGCCCGATCACCCGCGGGCAGGCTTTTCCTTTCATAAGGCAGGTCTTCTGGCTCCCCCGACCCTTCAGCAGCCTTCCCATTTCAATGGATAGAAACAGTGGCGCTCAAAGGCTGAAAGGTTCCTCCTAAAATCTGGAAGTCGGGGCTACAGCGGCGGGACCGCTCCCGGTTCAAACGGGATTCCCTATTAAGCGCTGATGCGCGCCTTATTTATGGTATTTTTGTATGAGAGGATCAAAACAATGTCAATATGAATCACAATGTAAAAAAATGCTTGTGCGATTCTTACTTGACCAAATCTTTAGCCGGCGCAGGCTTCAGGCTGAAATAAATCTCATCCGGCACATAGTTGATATCTAACAGGGGCGGGGAATCCAGAAAAACCTTCATTTCGCTTTCATGCCCAGGCAGATTCGCCTTGACGACGTAGTCTTCGGTTTTTTTAATCGGCCACAGGTGGAATCTATCTGAAAACTCATAATACACGGGGGTTTTTCCGATGTAGTCATCGTTAATCCAGATATCCGCGAACGCCGGGCTTGAGTCGATCTTCACAAGCTTGGATACGCAGCCGATGCTCAAAAACAAAATACAGATCAAGGCAGCAAACCATAGATTTCTTTTCATACTTCACATCCTCCTGACTTGGAAAAAGCCTAAAAAATTGCGCGTAAGCCGCTGAGAATCAAAACGATCAACGAAGGATCAATAATCAGCAACATACGTATACAGCTGCAAAGGTCGGCAAAACAAAAAAACAAACGCCTTTATTAAATTTCTTAGCATGTTCAACCGGTTCCCTCAAGAATAATATCAATTGATTTATCGGTTTCACTCCTGCATACTCAGGCAATCTGAACCTTATGAATGATAGAATCAATTCATTCGGGCGGCTCCCCAAACCCCGGAAAAAGGACGCCTCATGAAAACAAAACAAAAAAACAGGATCTTTTATGGCTGGTGGATGGTGGTTCTTCTCGGGTACACGTTGATCCACACAGCAGGAAACGGTTTTTACGGGTTTTCCGTCTATGTGCCTCGGCTGATCGAAGATCTCGGGTGCAGCACCGCCGGGCTCATGCTGGCAGCCGCCGTCTGGGCCGTGGTGTTCGGGTTTTCCAATCCGGTGATCGGTATTTTCATTCAAAAATACGGCGTGCGAAAAATATTTATCACCGGCGTATTCCTGGCCGGAGTCCCGATGTTCCTCCTGTCGTTTATCACCCAACTCTGGCATATATACGCACTAAACCTCATTGCCGGTTTTGTGGGCGCCGCCACCATTCTCGTGCCGAGCCAGACCATCATCACGACCTGGTTTTCGAAGCGCCGGGGAATTGCCATGGCATTGATGATGATGGGGGTCGGAATCGGCGGGTTTGTGATCCCTCAGCTGGCCGCCTGGATGATCCAGGAGTTCGGATGGCGCAACTCATTTCGCATCGGCGCCATTTTGAATTATATCATCGTTCTGCCGCCGTTGCTGCTTTTTCTTAAAAACAAACCCGCGGATGTAAGACAATACATGGATGGTATCGAACCTGGAATAAAAGAACAAACTATTGCTGACGGCCCCAAAGGGGTCACGGCTAAACGCGCGTTGAAGTCTCCGGCGTTTTGGATGATCACCGGTGTTTACGTCCTTCAACTCTTTGTGCTGTCGGGCATCCAGATGAATATTCAGAATTTCGCCGAAAAACAGATGGGGTATTCGCTGTTTATGGCCACAAGGTTTATTGCCTTTGCCCTGTTTGTGACCCTTCCTGCCCGTTTCATTTTCGGCTGGCTGTGCGACCGGTTCAACCCCAAATACCTCATGGGATCAGCCGGCTTTTTTTTATTGGGCGGTGCCTGCGTCCTATGGTTCTGCGTCATCCAGCTCGGATGGGTCAACGACTACCGGGCTATCGGTCTTTTTGCGCTGTTCCAGGGATTCGGCATCGCGGGCAGCGCCGTGGTCCTGCCGATTCTGGTGAGCCGTTGCTTCGGGGAAAAAGAATTCCCCAAAATCATGGGACTGGTCATGGCCGGTTTTGCCGTCGGCGTCATCTTCGGCCCGTTTTCCATGGGCAAGATCTTTGATCTTACCCGGAGCTATGCCGATGCATTTATCCTTGCCGCAGGGGTTTCCCTGATGGCCGGAATAATCGCTTTTTTAATACCTACAGAGTCCTTTAGAAAGAAGGCATCATGACGATCTTTGGAATCAACGGCAGCCCCAGAAAAAACTGGAATACGGCAACCTTGCTGACCAAAGCGCTCGAAGGCGCCGCTTCGCAAGGGGCTCAAACAGAGTTGGTCCACCTGTATGATCTTGCCTTTCAAGGATGCGTCAGTTGTTTTGCCTGCAAAATCATCGGCGGGCCTCATTATGGCAGATGCGCGCAAAAAGATGGCTTAAGCCCGCTGCTCAAAAAGATCGAAAATGACGCCGTCGCGATTATCTTGGGATCGCCGGTTTACTTCGGCGCAATGAGCGGTGAGATGCGTTCATTTATTGAACGTCTTCTCTTCGCACCCCTGGTGTATTCCAAACCGCCTGGATCCCTGTTTCCACGCAGAATAAAGGTGGGCATCATCTACACCATGAACGTTACCGAGGAGATGAGCGCCGCTCGGGGCTATCAGATGATATTTGATTCCACTGAGGCGTCTTTTCGGTTTATTTTCGGAGAGACTGAAACATTATGCAGTTATGACACCTATCAGTTTCCGGATTATTCAAAGGTTGTGATGGCGTATATGGACCCGGCCCAAAAGGCCATGCGGAGAGAAAAAGTCTTTCCCGATGACTGCCGAAAAGCGGTCGAGCTCGGCCGCCGGATTGCTTCCTTTTAAGTAACAACCCATATCAGGGGAATCTTTGCTGAAGACACCTGAATCATCAATTTCTTTTGAATCAAAAGGATTTGGAGTGGTGGCAATCATTGCAATATCTGTTTTAAGGATAACCCGCTTGCCTTTATAAATTTAAGGATTTGTCTGAAAACTCTCCCAGTCCCATCCTGGCAATTTCCTTTGGGGCGCAGCCAGCCATAAGCGACGTTAAAAATAGGCTTATACAGACGATAAAGAATGTATCCATTTTTTGTTTGTTTCTTTAATCGGCAAGTGAGCCAAGTAACAATTTATACAACGCAATAAATCACAGTTTTCCGGCCAACTCCCCCATCAGTTGTGATTGCCATTGGGGATAACTATTTTCTCTAATGGCCGTAAAGAAAGCCGGATAATCCTGGGGCGTAAGAAATTTAAAATGATATCTGAAAGCGCTTCCTTGATCTGCCAGCGCTGTATTCAAGGATTCAAAGTGTTTCATTCCATCTCGATATTTGGCGGCGTTCTTTTTTGAATCATCGCCATCCTTTTTTATTTCAATCACAATAATGTCATTGCCTTTTTTAAGAAAAAAATCAGGGTTGAAATTTTCCCGACGCACATGAGTCCGCGCCCTGGTTTCGGGCTTGAACGAATAGGGAAATGAGTAAAAACCTTTATCCGGGTTTTTAATAAATGAATCCAACAGATCTTTATAACTAAAAAGTAATTTGGCGAACTCACGCTCCGGTGGGTGGGATACATAAACGACAGACATCGGTGATTTGTATTTTCCAATATCGATCTTTCGGATATTATTTTTCAGGTAATCATGCTCTTTTGGATTAACTCCATATTTTTCGAGTTCTTCTGCAATTTGATCACATACTCCCGGTCATCGGGAAACAGCAGATTCCGAAAATGCTCGGGCATGGGTTTTCCTTCCTGGATGAGCCGGATGATGTTTTGTCGGTCAATATCGGTTAAAACCGGCATAAAAACCCCTTGACGATATGGATGATGTGGCGCTGTTTTAGGTTATCAAACAAACAGATGAATGATTTTGAATTCATGTTATGGCCCAGAAGTTTGTTTTAAAATCCCCCTTTGAAAAGGGGGACATAGGGGGACTTTAAAAGCGTTGAATGAAATCCCCCCAACCCCCCTTTTCGAAAGGGGGGCTTAAGTTAATGACATATATTTTTAATTCATACGGCATAGATAACCAATAGGTATCCCATAAGCGCCTATAAAATGAATCCGCAAAATCTCTTTAAAATAATCAGCTTTATCATTCATACCCCATGCCCAAGGCCGGGTGTATGGCGATAAGCCTCAACAGGGACAAAAAAAATCATGCGCGACGAGGGCTTAGCGGTGCAGGATTGGGCTTAAGATCTGTCTTCTGAGCAACAATGCACTCAACGATGGACTGAGCATTTTCATGACTTTTATCGTTATTTATAAATCCGGATTAAAGTCTGGTACAAGGTTTTGATACCTGATTAACGGATTAAATTTCTTGATTAATCATAAATAAAATGATTTTGTTTAATTATGAAATCTTCAAATATGAAAAAATAAGATTCATTGATTGAATTAGGTGCAGCATGAACTGGCGTAAACATATTCATTCTGATTTTAAAATTATGATGGGCAAGCCGGTTATTATCGGCACGCGCATTCCGGTTGAGCTCATTCTTGAAAAGCTTTCAGCCGGCGAAACTTTTGGACAAATCCTTGAAGCATATCCTCGCCTTAACCAGGAAGCCATTCTTGCCGCCATTGCCTTTGCCGCTGAAACCCTGCGGGCGGACGCACTTTATCCTATCATGGAAACAGCATGAATTTTGTAGCGGATGAAAGCGTTGATCAACCGATAGTAAGCCTATTGCGCGACCAAGGGCATTCGGTAATTGCTGTTGTTGAAATGGAACCAGGTATTTCCGATGAAACTGTTCTCAATATAGCCAATCAATAAGGCAGCGTTCTGCTAACCGCTGATAAAGATTTTGGAGAACTGATTTTCAGGGATCGCCGCTATGCCTTCGGAATTATATTAATCAGACTTTCCTGGTTAACTGCTAAAGCCAAAGCAGAACTTGTCGCAAATGTCATAAAAAAACATGCGAATAAGTTGGCCCAGACTTTTACTGTAATTAGTTCAAATAATGTGCGAATCCGACCACGATTATTTTAAGAATTTTTGTTATCAGCGCTTCCCTTCTTCCTTAATACAATTTCTGAAACCAGATTGAATTGCCTAAACAAAATAAATGGTTGAGAATTTTACCAAACACATCGCACAACCCGCCCGTATTTTCCTGATCCTGGGCCTTATCGCCGGAGTACTGCTGGTCTTTTTGATCCCGCCCATGCAGGTGGCTGACGAGTGGCCCCATTTCTACCGGGCATACCTTCTGGCCCAGGGCCGAATGATGGGCGAAGGACTCGGAGACAAAGTCCCCTGCGAGATCCACCGTCTGATGTGGGAGACCGATGGTTTTATGGGTATCCCGACCCGGGGCCCCCAAAAACCCGGGGAAGTCATCGGCTTTCTCAAAAACATGGCTGAACTCCGCATTGTTGAAAGAGACCGGGTATATGCCCCATTCTCGACTGTGCTCTACGCGCCGGTGCCGTATTCTGGAATGACCGCTGGCATAGCCGCAGCGGACATATGGACGAACGCGCCGCTGCTGCTCCTGTATGCCGGCCGGCTTGGGGGCCTGCTGCTCGCCCTTGCAATGACCTATTGGGCCATCCGGATCACGCCGTTTGGCAAATGGGCATTCCTGCTGATCGCCATGACGCCGGTCCTTCTGTTTCAGCGTTCCGGAATTACGGCTGACAGTTTCATCAACGCGCTGGCCATGCTTTATGTGGCTTATATATTAAAGTCCGCGCTTGATCCGAATGAAACTACAGGCAACCTGCAAATCATGGTCATGGGGCTTCTGACAATATCCATTTGTCTATGCAAACAAGCGTACCTGGCGCTGCCGGTTCTGATGTGGGCCATCCCCGCGGATAAATTCGCCTCCCCTGGAAGACGCCGTATGGTGCGATTCGGTCTGCCGCTGCTGGGCTGGTCCGCAGCAGTTCTATGGGCGTTTGTCGTCATGCGGATCAACTACGCGCCGATGATCCAGGGGACGGATGCCTTGGGACAGCTGCGCTATATCCTAAGCCATCCAATTGAATATGGTCTTATTATGATGGGTGATTTTCAAGTCAATGCCCGCAAATATCTGCTTGAATTGATCGGGGTTTTGGGCTGGCTGGACATCCCGGCCTTTGCCTGGCTTGTTTACGCCCATGCAGCCGTATTGCTCACTGTCTCCTGCGCGGACCACAGCGGCGGAGAAGCTCCCGGATGGACCGTCCGGATACTGGCCGCTATCGCCCTTATCGCGTCATTGAAGATCATTTTCACCCTTATGTATCTGTGGTGGGCGCCGGTGGGTTCATTGACGCTGCCCGGCATGCAGGGCCGGTATTTCACGCCGCTGCTGCCGCTGGTGCCGGCTGTTTTCTGCCTGCCAGGCAGACCAGGCCTCTTCAGAAACAGATGGGTTAAAACTGCTATGGTGGCATGGGCGCTGATCCTTATTGGGGATACCCTATTTAGGACCTTTGACCATTATTATTTCTAATTCTGCCCAAAAAATTTTTTAAATTTCGAAAATCGAACAAGGAATTCCAAACCACAGAATTTAAACATTACTTCGACATCCGATATTCCTTGTTCAGTATTCTGCGGTTCAAAACATACTTTTATCTTTATGGATTACAAATATGAGAAACAAACTGTGAGAATTATTTTTGAGTCATTCTCCAGACTCCCTCCCACTGAGCCGGCGGATTCTGGATCAACGCCCTGCATTTGGCCGCGTATGCGGATGCCGGCGGGTCCCTGTCCGCCTGGCGGGAAAAAATCTCATGGGCCTGCTCAAACCGGCCTTCATAAAACAGCGCCAACCCATCGGCAAAGGCGATGTAAATTTCACTGCGGGCGCTGAAATCATCCTGCCGCATCGGTTCAAACACGGTTACCGCCTCCTTGCGGCCTACCACCGACACCCGGCCGATTTCGCGGAATGCAAATGCATTCCCGAGTTCCTTGCGGGTGAATTCCGAGATCATGGTATAAGTGCCGAATTCCTTATTGGTCCCTTCCAGCCGGGAAGCCAGATTAACGGAGTCGCCCAGCATGGTGTAATCAAATTTGGTGTGTGAGCCGAAGTTCCCGACAATCGCAAAACCGGTATTCATGCCGATGCGCATATGGAGCTGATGGCCTGTTTTACTATAAAAATCAGGGCGCATCCGGGCGAGTGTCTCCTGGCATCTTAAAGCGGCTTCCACGCACTGCTGCGCGTGTCCGGGAATTTCCAGGGGCGCATTCCAGAATGCGATAATGGCATCCCCTTCATATTTATCCACAGTCCCGCCCAGTTCGATGATAATGTCGGTCATGGCGGTCAGGTATTCATTGAGCAGCTGGGCCAGGCCATCGGGTGACAGGCTTTCCGAGATCGTTGTAAACCCTTGAAGGTCGGAAAAAAATATGGTGAGCATCCGGCGCTCGCCGCCCAGCCGGAGGCGCTCGGGGTGGGCTATGATCTGGTCAATGACAGCCGGGCTGAGGTACTGGTTGAATGCGCTTTTGATAAACCGCTTCTGCCGGCCTTCAGTGGCGTATTTCATCGCAAGCCCCGAAAATACGCTCACTGCGCCGGATATTTCGGATGCCATAAGGTGAAGCCAGTATCCCTGCCGATATGCAACCAGCGAAAGCAGAATGGGAACCGCCATCCAAAAAAACGGGAACGCCGCCACCACCATCGTGCGGTTTGCATAGGAAACCGATGCAGCGCAGGCAAATGAGACAAAGCATGCCAGCATCATGGACATCCACAGGGGTGCATGCCGGATAAAATCATTGGAAAGCAGATTGTCCAGAAATGTCGCGTGGATGCCCACACCCGGATAAACGCCGCTCACCGGACACGGCCGCAGGTCATAAAGGCCGGGCGCGGAAAATCCAAGAAACACGTATTTGCCTTTAAAGACTGAGCCGTCCGGAATGGTTGAATTTTTTCCCTCGCGCAGTTGAAGCTCGGACTGGATCACCGCCGCCGCGCTGTATGTACTGTAACTATTTAAGTTTGACCGAAACCGAAGAAATGCATCGCCTTTTGCGTCTATGGGAATGGCCAACTTCCCGATGCGCAATTTCATGTCGTTCATTTCAGCATGGGTGTCGCCGCTTCCGGCCAGAAAGCACCCCAGCCCCATGACCGGAAGATGGCGGCCGTCAAATATGCCAAACGGCTTGATTCTTCGATAGATCCCGTCCGGATCGGGTTCCAGGTGGGCGTTGCAGAGCAGGGCGGCGTTCTCTGATACTTCAGGAATGGGAAAAGAAGCGCGCGGAAAAACGAATTGATGGAGAAACGGCGGATGATGCCGGTCTTTTATGCCGGCGATTTTAAATGGCGACGAGGGGAACGCTTCGGGCCATTGCTGCTCGCTGCCGGTATGATCCCCTAAAAAAAGCACCCCGCAGACTTTGCCGAACCCTGCCACAGCTTTTCCCAGTGCGGTGTCGTCATGAGCGCCATAGGCGGACGGCTCCGTAAAGAGCAAGTCCATCCCGAGGGCTTTGGCGCCGTTTCTTTTGAAATAATCGATGATGACGCCATAAACTTCTCTCGGCCAGGGCCAGGGCCAGCCGTTCACTTCCTTGCCCCAGTCCAGGCTGTTCTGATCCACCAGGATCAAACAGATGTCATCAGAGGCCAGGCCCTTTTCCGCCATGGACTTTACCCGCCAGTCCCATGTTTTGGCCTCCCAGGAATCCAGCCAGCCCATTTGCAAAAGAAAAAAAGCAACCAGAGCGCCCGTAACGGCCACCGCCAGGGTGCAGGCCCGTTTTTCAGCTCTGGATACGCCCCTGATCATGTATCAGACGTCTTTGAGTTCCCTGGCAAACCGGGCTTGCCGGGGGCCTGTCGTATTGACCGGGCGGTATGCGCCGATGACGCTTTGGACTTCAGAAAGACGGTTTTGGGGCGATGGGTGTGTTTTGGCAAAATCCGCACTGCCGGGCTTGATCCGGGTTTTCATTTGCTCGAGCATTTCCGTCAGTCCGTTGGGATCATAGCCGACACGGCGCATGATGGTAACGGCAGCCTTGTCCGCATCATATTCAAGGGATCGGGAATAGCCGCTGTTGATCAGTGTTTTGGAGATGTCGCTGATGCTGTCTTCAAAAACAGCGGTTAAATTTGCCAGCTCCTGGCCGCCGAAGGTTTTGGCGCCCTCTGCGCCGATGATATTCAAGGCATCCGTGATTCGGGATTTATTGATGGCCTGGAGTCCATGCTTGAATTGAACATGCCCGATCTCATGGGCCAGAACGGCCGCTGCGGCATCTTCATTCCGGCAGCATTTGAGAAGTCCACGGGTGATAAAAATCAGCCCCCCTGGCGCCGAAAGGGCATTGATGTCGTCAGAGTCCAGCGCCTGAAAATGATACCCGCCGTAAGTCTCCGGCATGTCGGAGGCCTGGGACAGGGTTTGACCCAAAACATTGATGTACCGGTTGACGCCTTGGTGGGAATAAGGACGGTAATGGGTCAGGATGGTTGCGCCGATGGCCCGGCCGATATAGTATTCCTGCCTGGGGGTGATGTCCTCAAACGTTTTGGCCACCGCATACGCGCTTTTATTCAATGAATCCGCCTGGGACTGGGTGATCAACCCGGCGGAAGCGGCCATGGATGAGCCGACGGCCGTCATATCCCCCATGGATTCGCATCCTGCAAACAATACCGGGCTCATCGACGCCAGGCCCGCTCCCAAAAACCACCTTCCGGCAGCGGATAAAATCTCGCGCCGGGTCATTTCAGCCTTGCCCATCATCGGTTACCCCCTTGAGGGGTCAATCCGCCTTCAGACAAGAATCGCTGCGTCTCCTCCGGAGATATATTCACGGCCTCCATCCGGTTTACCCACGTATAGTCCAATTTCGGATTCTTGGATTTAAATGAGGCTTCCACCTGCTCGTTAAACCCTTTTCCTGCCAGAGCCAGTTCATCACCGGAAGCCGCCAAAGGGGCATCTTTTCCGCCTGACTGAAGCGATATATTTTTACTTGTCAGCGCCGAACTGTGCATCCACCCGCGAACGCTCCCGACGCTAACTTCCGTCCAATCCCCGCTGCTCTTTGAGGTTGTCACCTGATCACCGTAATGAAGATTGGCAAGTACTTTTCCGAGAAAAGAAGGAGTTGCGCGCACCTGACCGTCTTTCACCTGGACGCGCATCATGTTTCCCCCAGAAGATGCCCCGGCGGACAAAACCAGCAGCAATGTCAAGAGGGTTATAAGCCATTTTTCCTGTTTGCGCATAAGGTTAATGCTCCTTGGAGGCTCTGGCTTTTTTATCTTTGAAGTTGGCTTTCGGTTTGCCGGACGCCTTTGATGAGGCCGCCGGCTTTTTTACAGCCTTGGTCTTCACGTCCGCTTTTTTCCTCTCCTTGACTGCAGCCGCTGCTCTGAGTCCTGCATCGGGTCTGGATTTCTCCTCTTTTTTGGATATCTTCTCACCGCGCGCTTCCAAAGCCAATTCCTTCACCCGCTGAATGTCTTCGTCCGTATAAACACCTTTGTGGCCGGAAATAGCCGCAAGCTTCATGCCGTGTTTGAGCCCGAGCCTGTAGATTTCCTTGACCTTTTCCCATTCAATGTCTCGGCCAACGGTAAAAACCTCAAACCTTCCCTCCAATGCCAGCACAATGGTCTCGGCCAGGCAGGCGTAGGCCACGCCCTGGGGCAGGCCGATGTTCTTCATTTTCACCTTGCCGGGGAGCTCGATTTCACCGGATTCGATCACCAGCACGTCAGGCCGTTTGGCCACATCCTCAGGCGAGAGATCCAATGGCCTTGCCACATCGGTGATCACGCACCCCGGCTTGACCTTTGTGATATCCAATATTTTCTTGCCCGCGCCCGAAGTTGTTGTAACGATGATGTCCATGTCTTTAAGGTATCTGTCCGCATAGGTGGATAATGTGATCTTGCAACCCGGATGCTCGTCCTGGATGGACTTCTTCAATGCCAGCAGTTTGGCGGTTTGGCGGCCTACCAAATAGAGATCGTTGACAACCAGGGCCAGAAGCCGGGAGCAGACCGCGCCGATGGATCCGGTGGCGCCCATGACCATTGCTTTGGCGTCGAGGAGTTTTCCTTTTTCAACTTTGATAAGCCCCATGCGCCGCACCGCGTCCGCGGCGGCCCACAACGCGCCGGAGGCGCTGTAGCTGTTTCCCGTAGTAATCGGAATTTCAGCCTGGCGGGATACCGTCACCCCGGCGTCACCCACCACCTTGGTGAATGCGCCCAGCCCCATGATCTGGGCCCCCAGCCGCTTGGCCATACGGGCTGCCTGGAGAAGCCGTTTGTAAGTGAACTCCGGCGAGTGGGCCAGCATCTGCTTGGGAGTCCCCCCCACGGAGATCAGCCAGCCTTCGGCTTCCATGCCGGTGGGGGATTTGACGCCCGTGATTTTCGAATAAATAAACGGCGGAGAATAGGCCATGACTTTTTCGAGGGTATCCACAAATCCCGGAATTTTAGTGAACATGCCCACGGCCTTTTCTTTCTTGAAATCATTCTGCGACAATGGATGGATCACAAATGCGAACCGGTTGATCCGGCGGGGTTCGCCCTGCGGATAGATAATTTTGGGCTCCAAGTGCTGGTCGCTGATGATCTCCATGAATTCATCATCGGTGATCTTTGCGGACGGCTTGCCCAAAGCCGCGATAATCATGGCCTCAAGCACATTGACGCCCACCACCCGCTCCAGAATTCTGGGGGTGTTGTCGATGATCATATCCACCCCGCGCTTTCTCAAAAAATCGACGCGCGCGTCATACACCGTTGATGTGATGACGATTTTCTTCCCCAGCTCCTCCAGACCGGCCACTTTCAAATACTCATCGAACTCATGATACGGAACCATGATCATGGTGTTTTTCTGCATGGCTTTGCGGAGGATATATTCATTCCAGGTTTTGATCGGCATGGTGGATGTGGCCAGCCGTTTTCCCGGCGCGTATTTTAAGACCTCATGAACACCGTTGGCGTAAAGCTCAAGCTCTTTGATGGAATTTAGAAATTTGGGAATCCCGTGTTCAAGAATCGGATCGGCAAACGTGATGTTGTCGGTGTATTCGGATATGATTTTGGCAAGATTATAGTTCGCCATTCCCGAGAGCACCAGAATCCGTGCATTGGTGAAAAATCCGTTGAGATTATACTGGATATGGTGAATCGACCATTCAAATGTGACTTTGCGAAGATTCGCGCCCGTGGTGACCGGCGTCTTGATGCGCTTGCTGATGTTTTCTATCTGCCGGGTGCGTTCCTCGGTCAGCCGCTTGGGGCCGATGGTATAGGGGAATTTGACGCTCCCGATGCCAAAAGCATCCGCCGCCCGGTCCCATTTGACCAGAAGGGCTTCCGCCTTTCGAAGATCGCCGTCCGTGCCGATCCGTTTGACGTGGAAATCCTGGCCCAAGAATTCGGTGTTAAATTCATAATCATACTTGCTGGATCCAAGACTGATGCAAATGACACGTTTCATGGCCCCTCCGTTTTGGTTTGGCTAATCGTGAATCGAATTGGTCAAAAGAAGGCATAAAAATTCAGCCAATATTTTATTTAAGCTGATTTTATGCATTAAATAGATAATATTTTGTTATTACCATGATATATTTTTATTAAATTTTCAAATAAAAAACCGCCGGAGAGCCGTCCGGCGGTCTTATCTTATATTTTCAGCTTCAAAAACTAAAATGTATCCACAATCAGTATTTCATCAGAACCGGAATGGGATATATAGATTTTCCCTTTGGCGTCATTGACCGCAAGGGATCTGGGATAGAAACTCCCCGATTCAGGCTTGATATACGATAGATAAGCACCCGTAAGATTAAATTTTTGAATGCGGGAGAATGTAGGATATAAATTGATGTCGCCGACAATCACCGACGCGCCTCCCATAACAGCAATCCCGGTGGGGGAATAAAATTCGCCGTTGCCGTCGCCCTCCTGGCCCCAGCTCCGGACGTAGCTCCCGTCCTCTTCCCAGACATTGACCTTGTTGTTTGAGGAATCAGTAATGTAAACCAGCCCTTTGTTCAACGCGATACCCAAAGGCCCCCACACCCATTTATCCACCGTGTCCACCTGAAAGGAACCGATAAATGAGCCGGATTGATTGAATTTTTTAACCGACCGGTCGATGTTGTCCAAAACATAAAACGTCGGATCGTTATCATTTCCATCATTGTTTGTATCCGGGTCCACATCCACATCCACAACCGACATCCCCCCGCTTCGGTCGTTGGTATCGGGCATATTCCAGGAGTCTATATGAATGCCATCTAAATCAAACACCTGGACCATATCAGGAACGTCACAAGCGTAGAGCCGGTCTTTTAAAACAACCATGCCATAAGGAATAAAATCGTCGGCAAGCGCCCATCTTTTAATGAATTCACCGTTGGGTGTAAACTTATGAATCCGATGACTGCTGGGTTCCGACACATATACATTTCCACTGTCATCCAACGCGATTCCATAGGGATTCGAATCAAATTTTCCGTTTTCAGAACCAGAACCGCCGAATTTTTTGGCTGTAATCGTGTAATCGGCGCCTATGGCTGCGTCATCGCATGAACTCCACATGGAATATCCGTAGGATGAAAGCACGGCGCCTGTTTTTTTATACGCCCTGACTCTGTAGGCATAAGTCTTTCCGGATGAAAGGTTCTTGTCGGCCCACGATGTTTTATTGGCGCCCACCGTTGCCGCCAGGTTCCAGGGATTTGTGGATGAACAGGAACCGGTTTTCCGGAAAATTTCAAAACCGCTTTCATTGGCGCTTTTGTCCGTCCATGAAAGGTTCACTGTGCCGGCGGATGCGCCCGGTGAAGCGGAAAGATTTATTGGCCGGAAAGGGACGACCGCCGCATACGTCGCCGGCGAATTGCCTGCGGAATTATATGCTCGCACATTGTATTGATAGGTGGTTGTTGAATGGTTGTTGTCTGCTTCCATATCGCTGAAGCGGGTACTGTTTGCGGGAACCACTGCCAGTTGCGCCCATGCGCCCGCCCCGGCTTTGCGGTAAATTTTAAAGCCCGTCTCATCCGAAGAATTGTCCTTCCATGTCAGATTGACTTTGGAAGCCGATGCTGAGACCGCTTTCAGGTTGCCGGGCCCAGGCGGCGTGCCGGGCGAACCAGTTTTTACGGAAACACAATTGGAATACGCTGAATTTCCATACGCATTATAAGCCCTGATCCTGAATGCGTAAGTTGTGGCTGGAGACAGATTTGAAAAAGTATGGAAAGTTGAATTCGCCGGCTTAGCGGCCAGAACCTGCGTCCAGGAATTCGCCGAACTGCAGTTCCCCATCATCCTCT
>JALOPH010000243.1 GCA_025453995.1 Desulfobacterales bacterium | reverse complement strand
TGTCATCAATATTCAGGGAAAACACTCGGGGAAATCGGACGCTATTTTGACATTGGAGATTCAGGGGTTTCCCAGGCAAGCCGGAGGTTTTTAGAAAAAATTAAAAGGGATCATAAGTTAGAAAAAGATGTGAGAAAACTCATCGAAAAAATAAATCTGTCAAAAGTGTAGGTCTGACACCCTATATGAAATCATACATCCGGATCATTTTCAGCGCCCGGATGCTGGTGGCCCTGCTGATGGGGTTTTCATGCGGCATGCCCCTGAATCTGACCATCACCGTACTGCAGGCATGGATGAAGGCAGAAGGGGTGGATCTTGCCGTCATCGGTCTGTTTGCTTTAGTCGGAATTCCCTATACCTTGAAGTTTCTCTGGGCTCCGGTTATGGACCGGTTTGTTCCCCCGTTTCTGGGGCGAAGGCGTGGATGGCTGCTGATGGCTCAGATTGCATTGATGGCATCCGTCGCCGGTTTGGGTCAGACCGAACCGGCCCGCTATCCGGCCATGGTGGCTGCAGCCGCGCTCCTGGTGACATTTTTTTCAGCCACCCAGGATATTATTGTGGACGCCTACCGCCGGGAAGATATCCCGGATGCCGAACTCGGCTTTGCCGCCTCTCTCTATATCAACGGGTATCGGCTCGGCATGCTGATTGCCGCGGGCGGAGGTCTTATCCTGGCAGACCATATCCCATTTTCAAGGGTTTATCTGATCATGGCCGGCTGCATGATTCCCGGAATAATCACCACGCTGCTTGCGCCTGAACCGGATGTTGAAGCAAAACCACCCTTAACGCTGAAGGCCGCTGTGGTGGAACCCCTGATGGAATATTTCCAAAGGAATGGCGCTGTCTGGATACTGGTCTTTATCCTCTTATATAAAGTCGGCGACACCATGGCAACGGCCATGACCATTCCTTTTTATCTGGACATCGGATATTCCAATTCCGAAATCGGCGCAGTGGTCAAGTTGTTCGGCTTCTGGGCCACTATAGCCGGCGCGCTGATCGGCGGGGTTCTGACGCTTCGCATCGGCGTCTACGGGGGGTTGTGGGTATTCGGCATTCTTCAGGCGGTCTCCACGGCATGTTTTGCTCTTTTGATGCGGGCCGGCCACAGTATCCCAGCCCTGGCCACGGTCATCGGGTTTGAAAATTTAAGCTCCGGAATGGGGACTGTGGCATTTGTGGCGTATATGGCCGCGCTGACGGACAAGCGGTTCACCGCCACCCAGTATGCGCTGCTGTCAAGCCTCATGGGGGTTCCCCGTGTTCTGGCCGCCGCGCCCACAGGTTATTTTGCAGAAAGATTGGGATGGGAAACTTTTTTTATATTATGCGCATTGGCGGCGCTTCCCGGATTGATGCTTTTATTTAAAGCACGGGCTTGGGGCATTGCTGTCATTAAGGATAACTCGGAAATTTCCCTCTAAAACTCCTCCACACCATAACTATTGAAAAGCCCACAGGCAGTGATAAGATAAATATATGACCGATATATCAAAAGACATCGACGCCATCCATGAGCACCTGAAAAGGATTGAAAAGCTCGCCCGGGACAGGGGGAAGATCATGGCCCTGCCGCCGGAGCAGGCACTCAATGAAGTCCTTGCCCATCCCCAGCCCCATGCGCTGGTGCATTCATTTTCCGAAGAGGATTTCTTTTTCCTGGTTCACCATATCGGCCCCGAAGACTCCCTTGAACTGCTGTCCATGGCTTCCGACCGTCAATGGGAATATGTTCTTGATATTGAATCCTGGGCAAAAGACCGGATTAACCTAAACGCGATCACCCATTGGCTCAATCTTTTGCTTCAGGCCGACGCGACTCGGTTTACCCGGTGGGCCATGACCGAAAAGCCCGAACTCATCGAATACTATATGTTTAAAACCTGTGAAGTCCGAATCCGAGAGCATGATCAGGATCCTTCGGAAATCGGCGATGACTATATCTCATTTGATGATGTATTTTACGTCCGGGTTCCCTCCGTGTCAGATGAAACCGACGCTGAAGCAGGTGAACGGGAAAAACAGAACGCCTTTTTAACCCAGATGCTCAGCCGCCTGGCGGATGCCAATCACGCATTCTACCAGCAGGTTCTGCTAAGGTCCGCCAATGTGATCCCTGCGGAAAGTGAAGAGGAGTTTTACAGGTTCCGCAACGTCCGGCTCTCGGAAAAAGGATTTCAGCCCTATGACGAGGCCGTGGGCATCTATCAGCCCCTTGGGATCAGGGGCATCAAGAAAAGAAAGAAAATTCTCCCCACAACCCATGGTCCGGACTGGATTGTTCCAGTTCCTTTAAATCACTTCACGCTCATGGAAAAGGAGAATATTTTCAGCCGGGCGCTGAGCCGGATATCCCTTGAAGAAGCGTTCGGACAGATTCAGATCGAGTTCGCCGGCCTGTGCAACCGAATCACGTCGGCTGATCAGCAGCCGGTGCACCAACGGGAGGAGTTGCGCGCCATCGTCAAAAAAGCCTGCGGCTATCTGAGCATCGGACTTGAGCGATTGGCCGGCAACCGGCAATCCATTGATGAAAACCAGATGGCTGCCTTAATAAAAACCTACCCCCTTTCTGATATTTTCAAAGCAGGCTACAGCCCCGTGGCGGACCTGGCCCAAATGGCAAAATCATGGCGGAAAACAAGCTGGTTTAAGTCAAACCGGCTGGCCTTGAGCTTCTGGGGGGAGGAACTGACGGGCGTGATCGGCGGACTGCTGATCCAGCGGCCGAAATTCTTTGATAACTACAAAACGAGCGTCCTGTACCGTGAGTTTGAAACACTGGATGACATAAAGCAGACCCGATCCGCCTTAAAGGAAGCCATGGCGTTTGATGAACTGCTATCCTGTTTTACCCTTGCCCCTGAGAATTTTCCTGAAGAAATTTTCATTACCCACAAAAATCTCCTGCTGACCCTCTGGGCCCGGCATGATCTTGGGCTCTCCATTGAACCGCAACCTATTCCGGTCTCTGAATTCCAAAAGTTTTTCAATAAGCTGTGGGACAAGAAGGGGCCTGGCGCTTCCATCCGGCAAGAAAGAAAAACCGATTTTCTGATCTGGCTTGCAAAAGAAAGCGGATCGAACCAAATCGAAATTTCCAGAAATTTAAGCCCCGCCCTGGAAAGGCTTTTTGAAGAAATCACAGCGGAATACGGCAATGTAAAGCTTAAGGATCTGGACCCCCGGTTTGTTCAGTTGTTTATGCTCGGATAATGCGGTGAATCTGCGTTATCTTTTCTGCAGAACGGTAAAAGTTTGTCCGGCGATAGTCATTGTCCCTGTTCGATCCGCGCGGGTTTTGTTTCTGGACACTGAATATTTCAGCGTCCTGCTTCCGGTTCCGCTGCCGCCGGATGTGATGGTTATCCATGAAGCATTGCTTTTTGAAGTCCACGCGCAGCTTGACGATGATGCCGCCACATTGACGCTTCCCTTGCCGCCGGCTGCGGTGTATGTTTTTGAAGTCTGCGCCAGGATAAAAGAACAGAACGGAATCAAATTGAACTGAGCGGCCACGCTTTTTGCTGACGTCATCGTCAGGGTGCACTGATTACCGCTGGCCTGGTCTGCGCCGGTCCAGCCCCCGAAGGTCGATCCGGCGTTGGCGACGGCGGTCAGGGTGACGGTTGTATTGGAGGGGTATTTTTCTGTGCCTGTATTGCCGTTCCAGGAGATGGCGCCTGAATCCGCAAACACACTGCCGTCTCCAGAGCCGATTTTAGTGATGGTGAGTGTTTGGGGCGCATCCCCCGCTTTGCCCAGAACAAACAGGGTGATGGACCGGCTGGGCAATGTTGCGGAAAATCCTGAATCTGAAAGGGCGTGGTCCTCTCCCCTTACAATGCCCTGGAGATTGGCCGCACTGTATCGATATACTTCAGCCGTTGCCGACGGCGAAAACCCCGCCAGACGGATGTTGCTGGAAAGCGGATTTGCCGTCTTGTTGATGACCAGGATGGTCAGCGCATTGTCATCCGTGCGCTGGGCTGCATAAACAGAGAGCAGGTCCTGGTTTCCGCTCACAGCCCGCACGCCCACGTCTCCAAATGCCCCGCCCGCGTTGTCATAATTTCTGTAAATCTTAAAGGCAAATGCGCCGGGCTGGGTGAGCGACGGCGGGCTCCACAGGGTGGCCAAGTCGAGCCTTTCCCGGCCGAAGATGCCCAGAACGTCGGCCTGGGTCAACGCGCCGTTGATGCTTTCCAGTCCACCCCAGTTGTACTCGGTAATGGCGAGTTTGGTCCCGGGATAGTTGGCATTGACCCAGTCGCGCATCCTCGGAATCAGCCGGACCGCCACGCCGTTGACTTGAGTGTCTGATATCCAGCTTTCATCCATGTATGTGGAGTCCCAAAGGGACCGGGTCGACCGGAGGCGCAGCCCCTGGGTGGATGAACTTCCGGCAGACGCAAGCGCCACCCCCGAGGCCTGGGGATAATAATGTAGATCTAAGTAATCGAGAATGCGGACCCCGTGGGATTGCTCATAGGCTTTCATCTGCTGGAGATACCACGGTACAAAGGGCGTGTTGTTGTGAGACTGGTAATCCGGGCCGATCCCGCACCCGTCGGCCGCCGAGTAAAAATACGCGCACCAGCCCCATACCACCGGCCCCAGGGTTTTGGCCGACGGGTCCGCGGCTTTCACAGCCGCTGCGATCTGATATGTCTTGTTTTTGATTTCATCATAGGTGGCCGGCTGGGGATGGACGTCCCGGTGGGTGCTGTTCCAGAGCATGGGCTCGTTGTCAAGGTTGTAATAGGCCACTCCGCCGTTCTGCGCCGGTCCATACCTGACAACCAGGTGCTGGATCCAGTCTGAGACAAAATCAGGCCCGATGGCCATGCTGGTGTCATATGGGCTGTTTCCTGTGATTTGGGTCCCGTTTGGATATATCCCGTTGCCGCAGTCCGTGTCCCATGGGTCCACAGATTGCTGAGCGCCGTATTTTGAAACCTTAAAACCCGAGTCATAGGGATGCTGCCGCGGGCTGTCGCTTTTCACCGTCCATCCGATGAGCGGCACCG
>JALOPH010000002.1 GCA_025453995.1 Desulfobacterales bacterium | reverse complement strand
GTTTCAATGGAATACATGCTGCCGACATGGCCAAAAACGCCATAAATAACATAATCAACATTTAATGCCGCGCCGGATCGCACCGCGCACCCTTTGAGTTTGCAGGTTTTGATCTCTCCTCCCTCGCTTTGGCCGGATAGTATTTTGGTCATTTCACTGCTATCCATCACTTCATATTTTTCAAATTTTACAAGCTCTTCAGTAAAGCGCGTCGTTAATGTTTTGCTTTCAAATTCATATATATCTGTGGATGCCTCATCGGCGTGCAACATTAGAACGGCGCATCTTGGTTTTACCTGGCAATCGCCCGGCGCGGAGTGCGCCAATAAGAAGCAGCATAAAAATAAAATAGTGAATAAATTCTTTCGGCTCATTTTTCTCTCCCCTTGATGTGAAGGTTCTGTTTTGGAAGTATCCCCGCAATGACATTCATATGATCAAGCAATATAAAATAAAGATGCACGACCGTCTCTTTTTATCAAGAACCAAAGTCAATTTCAATAAAATTAATCTGTTTAACTGCGGCTGTTTTACTATTGATTGGATTTATTGATGAAGGCCAGGGAATGCGGAATACGCTTACTGCGTCAATCTCAAAAGTTTTTTCACTCAGATGGGTGTCAGATTGGGCGATAATAGACTCAGCTCGGATTTTCCTGAATCAACATGGAAGACGGGTCAAGAAAAAGAGCGGGCCGTTCGGCATTGATTTGATTCCCCCAAATATATTTTTTTACCTGAATCCTTTCTTTTTCGGGAATCATCAGCAAAAGTGTATCAAATAGTGAAATAAAATCTGTTCCCAGATGTTTCAGCAATTCATCCGGGTCTGATTCAAAGGGAATACTCGTTCGAACACAGAACCAGAGACTCATTGAGTGCGATTTGATAAAATTTCTGAATTGGGCGAGTTCATTGAAATCGGAAGTGTTATAAGAGAGTCCGTCTAATATGATCAGGTGAGGGATAAAGATATTCTGGGTTTTTAATTCGGAGATTCGCTGCTGGAGTTTTCCAAATTCAAAACTTTCATTTTCAAACGTCATGATAAATCTGCGGGTCAGCAATTCGTCCCACAGTTTTTTTGCCGGCCCGGATTCAAAAGATTTTGTAATGTTTTGAAACATTTCAAAATACCATAGATTTACTTTATCCACCAGATCCTGGACGCTGATATGCAACACGTTTTTTTCTTTGAGCAAAGCGCTGATGGCGAGTTGAACAAGGAATGCTGTTTTTCCCACGCCTGCTCGGGCAACCACTGCTCCCGTGCTGCCCGTGGCGATATTTTCTTCAGAATCAAATCCTAAAAATTTAAGCGGATCTTTTAGGATCAGTTTTTTTTTCAGCATTTTTTAGCTCCTAAACAAATTAATTTCAATTGGTTAAAAAAATGGAAACAGGAAGATTGCATATGCGCTCTATGATCCATTTTTCACTTTTTTTTCATTTTTTTTTTGAATTTCATCCAGAATGTTCTGGGGAACTTGTTTATATGTCGAAAATTCCATGGTAAATTGGGCTTTTCCCTGTGTCATTGATCTTAACGCAGTTGAATAGCCAAACATTTCAGCCAATGGGACTTGAGCTTCTATGGAAGCCATGCGGCCGACGTCATGGGATCCAATGATGATGCCTCTGCGCTGATTCAAAGACCCCATGACATTTCCCTGAAATTCTCCCGGGGTTTCCACAACAACTTTCATGATCGGTTCGTGAAGGACCGGGCGCGCCTTTGAATATCCCTGCAGAAAAGCCCCGCGGGCAGTTGCCTGGAAGGCCATATCCGATGAATCAACCGAATGGGAAGCGCCGTCTGTGATGACGATTCTTATGCCGGTCACAGGGTATTTCATCCAGGGGCCCTTTTCAAGGCAGGACTTAAATCCTTTCTCACAAGCGGGAATATATTGGGTGGGGATTGCGCCTCCTGTTATTTTGTTTTCAAAAACATACTCCTCATCGGAAATCGGTTCGATATATCCAGCCACACGCCCATACTGTCCCGATCCTCCAGTTTGTTTCTTATGAATGTAGTCAAAATCACTCTTGCAGGTAATGGTTTCCCGGTATGCGACGCTGGGTTCCCCGGATATGATATCCGCATTGTATTCACGCTTCATCCGTTCCAGGTAGATTTCTAAGTGCAGTTCCCCCATTCCGGATATGATGGTTTCCCCTGTTTCTTTGTTGACATAAGATCTAAACGTTGGATCTTCCTTCGTAAATCGATTAAGCGCCTTTGACATGTTATGTTCGGATTGAATGGTAGAGGGCTTGATGGCGACGGATATTACCGGTTCAGGCACGTACATGGAAGTCATTGAGACATTGAGGCCGGGAGAGGTGAACGTATCCCCGGATGCGCATTCGATACCGAAAAAAGCACCGATGTATCCCGCATTGATTCTTGATATCTCCTCCATTTGATCGGCATGCATGCGGACAATCCTGCCGATTTTCACTTTCTGGCGGCTCCTTGAGTTGATGACCACATCCCCTTTTTCCAATTTTCCCTGGTAAAGGCGGATATAACTTAATTGACCATATTGACCATCTTCCAATTTGAAAGCGAGGGCGACGAGGGGGTCTCCCGGATTGCCCGTCAACAAGATTTTTTCCTCTGACCGATCAAGATTCAGGGCCTCGTTCACGACATCAAGGGGGGAGGGCAGGAAGAGGGTAACCGCATCCAAAAGCGTTTGAACCCCCTTGTTTTTGTAAGCAGACCCCATGAAAACCGGCGTCAATTCTCGTTTTAGCGTTCCGCAACGGAGGGCTTCAATGATAAGTTTTTCCGGAATATCCTTTTCTTCCAGAACCGCATCGGTCAGATCTTCAGAAAACAGGGCGGCCGCATCAATCAGCTCTTCATGTTTTTTCTCCGCAAAATCCCTAAGGTGCTCAGGAATTTCAGTTATCCGGATATTCTCACCGAATGAGCCGTCGAAATAGATGGCTTTCATTGACACCAGATCCACAAGTCCCTCAAAATCAGATTCAAGGCCGATTGGGATTTGCAGGGCAACGGCATTGTGATTTAATTTTTCTTTGAGCTGTTCGATAACCCGGATAGGGTCTGCCCCGTTTCGATCGCATTTGTTGATAAATGCGACACAGGGGACCTGGTATCGTTTCATCTGTTGATCAACGGTAATAGACTGGGACTGCACACCTCCCACCGCGCATAAGACAAGTACCGCTCCGTCCAGAACGCGTAACGCCCGTTCCACCTCAATGGTAAAATCCACATGTCCCGGCGTGTCGATGATATTGATTTCATGGTTTTTCCATTCGCAGTAGGTTGAAGCCGATGCGATGGTAATGCCGCGTTCTTTTTCAAGCTCCATCGAATCCATGGTGGCGCCGACACCGTCTTTGCCTTTGACCTCATGGATTCGATGAATCCGTTTTGTAAAATATAGAATCCGCTCTGTGAGAGTTGTTTTACCCGAATCAATATGGGCGCTGATACCGATATTTCTTACCTGTTGTATTTCTGTATTCATTTGTTTTAATTAATCTTTCTGCTCAAATGGATGAATAATTTATAAATTGTGGTAATAATAAAAATTTGTTACATTAATTTATTGAATTCAAAGTGTCAATAAAAAAAACAAAAGAATGGAGCTGGGTTGGGGAGCGGAGTTTATTAGGTTTATGATCAGGTGATGAAAACTTTGGATAAAGTTTATTTACACGTCGGACAAAAATAATCTGAGTTTGTAAGTTTATTGTTCTGCGAATTTACATTTTGAATAGAATTGTCAGATTTCATAAAATCTGGATTTTTGGAATAGTTATAGCTCCAATTGATTGCGGCAGGAGTAGTCCTTTCCGGTACTTGTCCAAAAACACAAGTGCGTTTGGGAGGCTCAGGCCACAAAGGTTCTTCATCACATGGGAACGGAAGAATTGAACGGATAAGGTAAATGGGTTGTTTGGGTTTTGGTCGATCTGACGGCGGCAGGCAGCTTCTGTTTTTAACTGGTTCTTCTGGGCATTTAGGGTAACTTTTACTAATCCAAACTGCTACACGGCCGCTGATGACTTTCATATAAACATTCGATGTATAACCAACGCCCGCTCCAACTGATGTTTCCGATGATCCGAGAAGTAGTGCATTAGTTTTAAAACCGGTTTCAATGGGCTGTTTGGATGTCGTGCAATTGGATTTTGGCAAACAGGAATTGCATTCGACAACTTCTTCTTCGCAAACACCGGGGTTGCAAATGTCTTCTCCAAATTCATCACATCCATCTAAGCGGTATCTGCGAATGCTTTCATCCATGGTCGCTTCAAAATTATTAATGCAAAATATAAGGGCAGTAACTTTGTCATTGCGGATAGGATCATTTCCTTTAACAACATTCATCGTCACCGTGGGCGGTGATGGCTGATTGGTGAAATCCGAAATTGAGATATTGTTTCTGCTCAAATATGCTTTGGCCGGGTATGGGCAGCAGGCAATGGAATCATATTTATACAGGATTACCAGATCCGATCCTAATGCGTTAAAGTCAATCACCGAGTAAGGATAATGTCCATCCGCCGGGAGAAATGGTTCAGTCGCAGATGTATAAATAAAATAATCCAATTGTTCATCATCAATAAAATTGTCGATGATAGAGGTTTCGGCTGTGAATTCCATGCTTTTGGGATTAATGTGAAAAAGTCCGTTCTGTATTTCGGACAGTTGCTTCATTTCCGCTGACACCGGTCCAGGGAAGAGGTGAGCGAATAACAGAGATAGAGTTAAAATGATTATAGCGGCGTACGCTTGGCGGATATCAGAGTATTTCGACATTAATTTGCAAGATCCTTTGTGCTGACCCAATAAGCCTTATTTTAATTTTTTTAAATTCGTCACAACACTCTATGCAAAAAAAATAAAAAACTTATAACTTAATCAAAACGCCTTTAAATATAAGTGATTATTTTATAGTAAAGGAATGTTTATTTGTCAATATCAATATGATATTCATATCAAATAGTAACCGCCAAATCCTCATATGAAAAATTCTTTCAACCATTTCAATGCTGCTGGCGTTTTCAATCAACCCAGAATCACCACATCGAATTTCCCTTTCAATCCCTCTTTAAACAATATCGCGTCGCTTTTGTCGCCGACAATTGCGCCGTAATGCATCGGGATGGCAACCGACGGTTTAATTAATTTTGCAGCTTCAACGGCTTCGTTTGCGGTCATCACGTAGGTGCCGGAAACTGGCAATAATGCAATGTCTGTCTGGATGCCTGCCATCTCTGGAATAAGGTCTGTATCGCCCGCATGATAGATTTTCACGCCATCAACACCGACAATAAATCCCAGCCAGTCATTTGTTTTGGGATGGAAGTTTTTATTTACATTGTATGCTCGAACCCCTTCAATTCTGATATTGTCAATGGTTATGACCTCTCCGGGTTTTATTGTGCGAACATCTCCGGATAATTTTTTGGCTGAATCCTTTTCAGTAATGACGATGGATTTTTCATGCTGAATTTTTGCTATATCTTCCGGGGAGCAATGATCAAAATGATCATGGGTAATGAGAATGAGATCCGCTTTTTTATCAGTTAGAATTTGATAAGGGTCTATGCAAATTGTTTTTGAAGCATCAATCATAAAACCATCGTGGCCCAGCCATCTGATATTTTTTATCATTTCATTAATTGTCATAAAAACCTCCCGAAATTTTGTTATAAATCAGTTTTTTTATTTGAATGATCGGTCATAATCATTATCGAGTCTCCTCAAGACGTTCAAGAATGAGGCCGATAAAACTATCAATGCCTGAAGATGTAAACAGCCATCCCAAGTGCGTGAGACAGGACGCGCAAACCGCAACCTGCCATTTGAACCCCCTAAACCAGCTGAATTCATCCGTGGGGGAACCCACGTATCCACAACCACTTGCGGACTGGAAACAACCGATTTCATAGACGATACCGTAAGGGTTGGCAAAAGTGTGTTCATGGGTTCCATGGATGATAATTTTAAGTGATCGATGGGTAATGACCTGAAGGCATTGCCTGCATAACAAATATTTCCCTTGATCAGCTATCTCTTGCTTTTGTGAGCTTATTTTTTCTTGAGAGCTGAGATTCCAATCAGGTCTTTTGTTATTTGACGGTTTGTTTTTTTTTAAATAGATCGTGCTATCCATAATGGAAAATTCAGCTTGAGTCAGTCAACCTGATGATGAAAAAGAATAGTGTCGGCTCAGAAATCTATAATTTTACTTTAAAATAAATGGTTCATGTGGGTTTGTCAATGATCGACGGCGGTCTCAGTGGCGAAAGCCTGCACATTATCAGTACAATAGAAAGTTTTTTTTATGTAATACTATTAAATTATTGTGTTTTCATTCATTTAATAATAATGGTATGGGCAAACGCCTTGAAATGATGATGTATTATTAAATCAATCATAATTTTAATCGGGACAACGGATTTTATGTGCGGCATTTATGGAATGGTTTCCTATAAATTTTCACCTGAGGAAATCCATCATCGCCTTGAGATTATGGGCAAAATGCAACGTCATCGGGGACCGGATGATCAGAAGGAGGTTTTATATCCGATTCCCTGCGGGACTGTGGGGCTGGGGCTTGTTCGCTTGGCGATTCTAGACCTGGAAACAGGGATGCAGCCGATACATTGCGGCTCAGATAATACCGCCATTGTTTGCAACGGCCAGATATATAATTATATCGAATTACGTGAAAAACTGAACCCGGAAGTGTTTTATACCAGGGGAGATATTGAGGTCGCTTTGCATCTTTACAGATCAAAAGGTCTTGATTTTTTAAATGATTTAAACGGGATGTATGCCGGAGCAATATTAGATCCCGTCCGCAGCCAACTGATTCTCTTCCGTGATCGTTTTGGCATCAAGCCATTATATTACACGAACCATGAAGGCGATTTTGTGTTTTCGTCTGAAATCAAGCCGCTGATTGTCGGGAGTGCTGTTAAAAAAGAGATCAATCAACCTCGACTTGCGACTTACTTCACCTACCGATACATCCCCGGTGGAGAAACATTATTTAAAAATATTCGAAAAGTGCCGCCGGGGTCTTATCTGATATTTGATTTAATCCGCCGGGAGCATCGTATTTGCCGGTATTGGGAATATCGCCTGGACAGTATTAATCATCATATTACGTTAGACGAGGCTGCGGAAAGATTTCATCATCTGTTTAGGGATGCTGTCAAGCTTCGATTGAGATCCGACGTAGAGGTGGGTTCCCTGATTTCCGGAGGGATCGATTCATCGGCGGTTTCCGTCCAGGCTGCAGAGTTTCAACCATCGATGCGTCTTTTTTCCATAGGGTTTGAAGAGGCAAAGTATAATGAAATCGATCATGTGAAAACTTTTATAAAAAATAAAAAAAACACATTTTCTTTGTCAAAGCTTTATACTAAGAATTGTTGCAAAGAAGAATTGGCGAGGCTTCCGGATATCGTCCGCTCTCTTGAAGAGCCGATTTCTCTGGGTACATTGCTTCCAACTGACATGGTATGCGAAATGGCGGGCCGGCAGTTAAAAGTCGTATTGACTGGGGAGGGCGCTGATGAGATTTTTGGCGGATATCGGAAATTCATGATTGAATCCGCAGCCTCATGTTTCCCAGACCTATCAGAAAACATGAAAAAAAAAATTTTGGATGCTTATCCTGAATTGAAGTTATACTTGGCCAACAGGAGCCATGATCCGGCAAAGCGGTACATCCAAAATGAAGCCTTATTTGCAGAAGATGAAATCAGTCGGATGATCGGAGCTGAGATTGGAGATAATCTCTTCCCGAAAGATGCATACCCTTTCCTAACAGGGAAAGAGGACCCGCTTAATGCAGCTATTGGATTTGAAAGCAGATTCCGACTTGCGGATTACGTGATTCTTCGGTTGGATCGACTTTCGATGCGCCATTCTCTTGAGGCTCGGACACCTTTTTTGGATTATCGGCTGGCAGAATTTGCCGCTTCTTTACCAGTTCGTTTTAAGGTCAACCTTGAACTCGATCGGGAAAAATTTATTTGCAGCTATGCATATAAAAAATATGGCATGCTGGACGATGCTACGGCGCGTCGAAAAAAACAGCCGTTCACCATTCCCCTTGCCGACTGGCTTTCATACCCTGAAACACTGCCGGAGATACTTCAGGAGATTCTGCTTGGGGACATGATCCGGCAGCAGGGGATTATCGATCCGGATGTCGCAAAAAAACTGGTGTATGAGGTCAGCGCATACGGAGTCGGACCTGAAACTTTGGTGTCAAAAGCGGATCAGGTTTTCTCGCTCATCATTTTTTCATTGTGGTATCAAGTTTTTTTTTGCGAACCACTTGTTTCTGTATGAGGTTCTTCTTGTCTGAAAAAAATCAATTTATTTTTTTGCGATCAAAGTTTGCTGAACAATACCTTGATAAGCTGATGAATCGCGCGGAATGCTGTGAAAGGACCTATGGGTTTGAATATGAATTTTTACCGCTTTTCCCTTTGCTATCCGAGGATATGGAAAAAATCTATCAGCTTCTTTCCGGCATCGGGTTAGTCCGCCAGGGATATGAATTTTTGTCAGAAAGCAATATCCGCATTTCTTTTGAACCGGGGGGGCAGATCGAATATCAAAGTCCGCCCATTACAAAAGACGACACCCGGTCATTTGAATCGATAATTGAATTTATGGATCATACCAATGCCGTTATCAGAGAAAAGCTGGAAATCGATTATATTGGTACCGGTTTTTTCCCCGACAGGCGGGATGCGCCCCTTTGCAATCAATCATCGAGATATGTGACTTTACATGAGCGGCTCAATCGAACCGGGTCAAGGGGGCTGGAGATGATGAAAGGCACTGCATCCATTCATCTTCATGTCGCGATATGCCGGCTGGACCATCTCCTGCCGCTTTTTTATCGATTGTGTGAACTCGCGGGTCACCCGGGATTCAGAATGTCTTCTGAAAGAAGGGATATCTGGAATCATACAGATCCGATGCGTTGCGGTATGCCTCCCTGCTGTTTTGAAAGGCTGCAGTCCCCCAATCAATTGATCGAGAGACTGATTGATTTTGCGCTTCACGCAGAAGTTTTGGGAGAAGACGTGCCGTTTTGGCGTTCAAAAGACCAGTCTTTCAGCGCTTTCTTATACCACATGACAACCCTTTTTACCGATGTTCGGTTTAATCTCAAGGGACCGACGCTTGAGTTGAGGACTCTTGACAGTATGCCTACGGATAAATTTATTGATAAATGGCAGTTGTTTATTTCAAAGCTTGAGACAATCTGAAGCTGGAGGCTTATGAAAAAAATTGATATTTATACGTCGAATTTGTGTCCGTATTGCCATCGCGCCAAAGCTTTGTTGAGCGCAAAAGGCGTGACCTTCAATGAATTTAAAATTGACGGTAATACTAAATTAAGCGAAGAAGCTGTTCAAAGAAGCGGTGGCATGAGAACTGTACCGCAGATTTTTATTGAAAATCATCATGTTGGAGGCTATGATGACTTAAATTTATTAAATCAAAAAGGCGAATTGGATCTTTTGCTCGGTATTGCGAAATGATTTAAAAAAACCGTATAAGATTCTCATGAGGGGAAGAGATGCAGGAAACAAATTACCGCAAAGTGACTCGCAGTCAGGTCTGGCCTGAAACTGAAGCAACATTGAAGGTGGCCGACACGTTCACCAGGGGATCGAGGGCATTTATTACAATAAAAGGCTCTGTCAGCGATTTAGGCTCAAGCGGGATGTTTTTGATGACCTCGGAGTTGGTTCCTGTGCCGGCGAAAGCGGAAATCACCATTGATTTTGATCCTGCTTCAAAGCAGTCAGCAAATCTCAAGCTCACTGCAACCGGAGAAACTGTTCGTTTGACCCATGAGGGCGTTGGAATAAGATTTATCAATATCGATCTTGTCCGGCTGCAGCAGTGCATTATCTCAAAAATGAACCAAACCAGATGATCGATAGATGGTGTTTGATCGATGAAAAGGCACAATTACAAAATGTCGGATTCGGATGGGTGGATTGTTGTGTTTTTTTTCGACAGGCTGTCTATCGTGCATAATATCAGATGCGGCAAGGTGATCAGGTATTCAAAGATAAATCCAATGGGAATTGCCATATAAATGAATGGCAGCTTGACAGTATAGAAAAGTATTTTTTTATATAAGGGATCGTTGGAGGCGTGCATCACAGGAAGCGGTACTTAAGCTGTCTTCAATTTATCGCAATAATTTATTGAAATCATAAAGCCTTGTAATCACATGATGCAATTCCAGGGCTTTCTTGTTTAATGGTGCCGAAGGCCGGGCTCGAACCGGCACGGGTTTTGCCCACTACCCCCTCAAGATAGCGTGTCTACCAATTCCACCACTTCGGCTTTATTTGCTTCAAGCACAAAGAATCAGTTGCCGGATGGCTCCGGCGGCGTTTGCTCGGCCTCAACCGGCGCTTCTTCAGGCTGATTCTGTTCCGTCAGGGGGGGTGAATCTTCCGGAGCCGGGACGGGTTCATCGGGAACGGTTTGTGAACTATCTGCCGGCGGCGCTTGCTGTTCCGAAGCGTCTGTCTGGGTTGCTGGAGCCTGTGGCTTTATATCAGTTACAACAGATTCATCAGCGCTTTTAGACAAATAGGCCAGGCTCAGGGATGTGATCATAAAAATGATCGCCGCTCCAGTGGTCATTTTTCCTAAAAAAGTAGTCGCACCGGTGTTGCCGAAAAGAGTCTGGCTTCCTGCTCCGCCAAAAACAGCTCCCATGTCCGCTCCTTTGCCGGTTTGGAGCAGCACGATCAAAATCAGGGCAATGCAAACGATAATGTGAATAACTAAAATAAGTGTTGTCATAATAGAATCAAAAAAAGTTAAGTATTAAAAATGTATAATTTTGCTAAATGTATCAGCATTCAAGCTCGCGCCGCCCACAAGTGCTCCGTCAACATCCGGTAACGCCATTAATTCTGATATGTTGTCCGGTTTCACGCTGCCGCCATAGAGTATCCGTATGGCTGCCGCATGCCTCTTTCCCGAGGTTTTTTCAAGCAAATTTCTAAGATACAGGTGAACCTCCTGCACCTGCCCGGGCAGGGCTGTTTTGCCGGTTCCGATGGCCCAAACCGGCTCATAGGCGATGACAAGCATCCGATCTTCTTTTAAGGTGAGACCTTCTAACCCCATTTTTATCTGTTTGTCAAGCACAGAAAACGTTTTTCCTTCTTCGCGTTGGGATTCGGTTTCACCGATACAAAAGATGGGAATCAACCCGGCCTCCATAGCGGCGTTAATTTTTTTATTCACAGTTTCATCGGTTTCTCCGAAATACTGGCGGCGTTCAGAATGACCAATAATGACGTACCTGCATCCGGCAGAAAGCAGCATCAGAGGGGAAATCTCACCTGTAAATGCGCCATTTTTTTCCCAGAAAAGGTTCTGAGCGCCCAGATCAACGTTTGAATCTTTTATGATCTCCGAAACGGCAAAAAGAGAAGTGAATGGCGGGGCGATCATGATGTCAACCAATGAATCGGCAACTAACGGGAGAAGTTGATTAACGAATTCAACGGATTCGAGAATGGATTTATGCATTTTCCAATTTCCAGCGATCAACGGCCTGCGATTTTCCATCTTTTCTGCTCCTGCATATCTTTATGGGTTATAATAATATTCTCATGATGATAGCGTCTTCCCCGGTGTCCAGATAGTATTTCGGCCTTTTCCCGACAATATGGAATCCAAGTTTCCGGTATAGATGCAGTCCAGCCGAATTTGAAGGGCGGACTTCAAGAAAAACGGCTCTGACGCCTTGTTTTGAAACGGCGCATAGGCAGTCGGCTAAAAAACGATACGCGATTCCTTTGCGGCGATATGACCGTCTGACTGCAATTTTTAAAATATGGAGTTCATCAATGATTTGCCGTAAACAAATATAAGCAACCACTTGATCATCGCTACCGTGCGGAATTGTGAGAACATAACTGTATGAATGCTGATTTGAAATTTCGTCCAGGAAAGAGAGTTTGCCCCATGGATTTCTGAATGATGATATTTCGATAGGCAGCAGGGAATCGATATGCGTTTCATCCATGGATGACATGGTCATGAGTTGCATTATTCTAACTTTTTTTACTTCCCTTAAGCACATCACTGGCCAAAGAAATACTCTTTTTGCCATACTCCTCAATGGTTTTGGCCATCTGATGAAGGTCGGTTTCCTTTTTTCTGCAGTTCATCGCCTTTATCAGTATCGGGAGATTGACGCCGGAGATCACTTCTATTTTTCCCTCTTCCAGAAAAGAGTAGCTGAGATTCGAAGGGGTTCCGCCGAACATATCTGTCAAAATCAAAATGCCTTTTTGTTGATTGACTGTTTTGATGCTGTCTTTAATTTTTTTCCGGAGTGTTTCCACGTTTTGCTTTAAGTCGATGGAAACAGATATGATGGCATCTGCTTTTGCGTTGAAAATAATTTCCGCTGTTTCGATCAATACTTCCCCGAGATTTCCATGCGTTACAATAACAATACCTACCATGGCCGCTTCCTGAAATTAAGTTTTGATGTCAATGTCTCTGTGGGTGATGTGAATGGTTTTCCCCGATTCTCCGATATGATGGAAAAGGGCGTCTGCGATAACCACTGAACGGTGGACGCCCCCCGTGCAGCCGACCGCGATCGTCAGATATGCTTTTCCTTCGTTACGGTACAAAGGTATTAAAAAATCAATGAGCCCCCAGAATTTTTCAATAAAAGCTCGGGTGGCGTCATCATTTAGCACATAGTCTCTGACTTCTTCATTTTTCCCGTCTAAGTTCTTCAAGGAAGTGACAAAATAGGGATTTTTTAAAAACCGGACATCCATGATCATGTCCGCATTATGCGGTATGCCGTGCTTGAAACCAAAGGAAAGGATCTGGATCTGCATTTGCATGGATTCAATGCTATGCTGCGCAATATTGAAGATGACGGATTTCAGATCATGAATATTATAATCCGATGTGTCGATAATATGGGATGAAAAGGCTTTTAAAGGTTCAAGAAGCTTTTTTTCCTCGCGTATTCCTTCCAATAGGGGTTGTTTGCCCTGGGTCAGGGGATGATGGCGCCGCGTCTGGCTGTATCGTTTCAGCAAAATGTTTTCTTGGGCATCCAGAAAAAGAACTTCAAATTGATAACCATTTTGTTTGAGTTCTTCAAAAATCGCCTGGTAGCTCGACAAAAAATTTTTTTCACGCAAATCCATGACAAAGGCAAGCCCCTTGATTTCGGAGTTGCTTTTGACCGGCAGGTCGAGAAATTTCGGTAGAAGTTCAACCGGCATATTATCGACGCAATAGAAACCGGCGTCTTCAAACGCGGCGATGGCAATGCTTTTTCCGGATCCTGATATTCCGGTAATGATGATGATTTTAAATTTTTTCATTTGCGACATGCGCGTCGTTGTTTAACACTTCGATATTGATGTGTAATATTTATGATTACGCCCCAGGAATTAGAAATCTTCGTCAACTTCCTCGATAATCCGGATGACATCATCCGCGTTTTTGGCGGTCATGATTTTTTGTTTAAATGCGTCTTCCTTTAAAATTTTGGATATTCTGGCAAGAATCACCAGGTGAAGGCCGGCTGAATCCTCCGATGTTAAGATAAGAAAAAAGATGTGAGTCGGTTTGTTGTCCATGGCATCGAAATCAACTCCGTTTAGACTTAAACCGACTCCCATCACCAGGGTTTTCAAGCCGCGCATTTTGCCGTGAGGGATTCCGATGCCGCCTCCGATCCCTGTGCTGCCGAGACTCTCCCTTTCCAGAAGCACTCTGACAACTTCATTGGCGTCCGAGTTCGTGATGACCGAAACCGGCAGCGCCAGTTCTTCAAGAACGCCCTTTTTATTTGACGATTTGAGATCAGTTATGATGGTTTCTTTATGAAGATAATCAAGAATTTTCATTTATCTATGGCGAATCGATTTATGAATATGAATCCGGGGCGAGGGATTTAACCCAGGGGTTGAATCAGCCCAAGATCGCCGTCTTTTCTTTTATAGAGAACGTTGACTTTATTGGTCCTTGCGTTGGTAAACACCAAAAAATTGTCCGGGATCAATTCGATTTGCATGCTGGCTTCTTCGATATCCATGGGTTTGTATTCTATGTTTTGAACCCGAATGCGCGAACTGATACCTTCATCGGTGATACTTTCGAAGTTTTCTTTCATTTCCCTGGCTTCCGTTCGTGAACCCTGGCGGTGCTTCCGGATTTTTTCCTTGTTTTTTTTGATCTGTTTTTCCAATTTATCAAGGGCTATGTCAATAGATGAGTACATGTCGCCGGTTTTTTCGCGGCAATTGACATTCAACCTGTCCCCTGTCAGCTTGATTTCAGTGATATGATGAATTTTTTCAACGGAAAGGACAACATTGGCTTCCGCCGGATTGTCCAGGAGTTTGTCTAATTTTTCCAGTTTGTTTTTAACATAAGATTTCAAAGGCTCGGAGGGTTCAAGGTTTTTGAAAGTCACGGATGTCTGCATATTAATGCCTCCTTAAAATTTTTTTCGTTTACTTGATGGCAAAATGCCCATTAATTCTCTATATTTGGCAACGGTCCGTCTGGCGATATCAATGCCGGATGACGCCAAAATAGCACAAATTTTTTCATCACTATTGGGTTTTTGGTGGTTTTCGGTTTCGATGATTTTTTTAATTTTTTCCTGAACGCTGGCGGATGCAATGGTATCTCCATTTAAACGGTTTATGGAACTGTTGAAGAAGAATTTTAACTCAAATATTCCCTGGGGCGTATACGCGTATTTGTTGTTGGTGACGCGGCTGATAGTGGATTCATGCATGTTGATGTCATAAGCAACATCCCGAAGCACCATCGGTTTTAAATGGGAGATGCCATTTTCGAAAAAATCCCTCTGAAATTTAATGATGCTTTCCATAACATTATAAATAGTTTTTCTCCTGTGGTGAATGCTTTTAATTAACCATTCCGCTGAACGCAAGCGATCTTTGAGATATGATCGGGTGTCTTCTTCAATTTTTTCGCCCCTGCGGATAGCCTTTTTATAATATGAATTGATGTGAAGCCTCGGCAGATCATCATCATTTAAAAGGATGATATAATCATCGCCCTCTTTGATCACATATACATCAGGCGTGATATATGTCAACTCATCGTCATTGAACCTGTCCCCGGGTTTGGGATCAAGCCCCTTGATTATATTTACTGCGGCAATCACATGGTCAATGTCAGTTTTCAGGTATTTTGCAATAGTTTTATATCTTTTATTCTCAAGATCCTTGAGATGATGCAGCACGATCTCCTTTATGATCGGCGCGTCGATGCCCAGCTGATGGATTTGAATCAAAAGGCATTCTTGCAGATCGCCGGCGCATATGCCGGGAGGATCAAATCCCTGCATCCGAGTCAAAACCTCCTTGACTTTTTGGGGGGGCGATTGATTCATCAGTGCAATTTCATCAACCGTGATATCCAAATAACCGTTTTTATCAAGGTTCCCGATAATAAGGCTTCCGATAGCCTCTTCTTCAGGAGAGGGCTTCATCATCAGAAGCTGCCAGCGGAGATGGTCGGAAAGAGATGTTTTATTGGCGGTGAATGCTTCCAGGTCCGGCGATTCCTTTTTCTCACTTTCATACTGGATTTTGCCTGTGGAGTTATATTCATCCATATACTGCTGCCAGTCCAGATAGCTTTCAAACCTCTCTTCAATGGCAACTTCCTTGGTGGTAAGTGGCTCTTGGGCTTCGACATCATTGGCTTCCTCGCCAATGGGCTCCTGAACTTCTTCAAGCGTCGGGTTGGCTTCAATCTCCTGGCGGATCATCTCAGCAAGCTCCAGTCGAGACATTTGAAGAAGTCTGATGGCCATCTGCAGCTGAGGCGTCATGACGAGCTGCTGCTGTAAGCGAAGATTTTGTTGTAATTCGATTGCCATGTTAAAGTTTAAATTTCATCCCCAGATATATCTGGCGGGCAACAGGGCTCCTGGCGATGGTTTCGGGTGAACCGGATTCAATCACCTGCCCGTTATTTAATATGTAAGCCTTTTCACAGACACCCAGAGTCTCACGGACATTATGATCGGAGATCAGAACGCCGATGTGCCGCTTGGCAAGATGAATAATGATGTTCTGAATATCAATGATGGCCAGAGGATCGATTCCGGCGAAAGGTTCATCGAGTAAAATAAAAGAGGGGTCTGTCGCCAGCGCCCGGGTGATTTCCAGCCTGCGCCTCTCCCCGCCGGACAGAACGGCTGCTTTTTGCTGCGAGAGGTGCCCGATCCCGAGTTCAGCCAAAAGGCTGTCGGCCTTGAGATGTTGTTCTCTTTTTGAAATCGGAAGCGTCTCAAGAATGGCCATCAAGTTGTTTTTAACGGATAATTTTCTGAACACGGAGGGCTCCTGAGGCAAATATCCAACTCCTTTTCTGGCTCTTCTGAACATCGGATATTCGGTGATTTCTTCCTGGTCAATATAGACATTTCCGTTGTCCGGTTTTATCATGCCGACCGTCATATAGAAGGTTGTTGTTTTTCCCGCGCCGTTTGGCCCCAGAAGTCCGACAACTTCGCCGCTGTTGATTTCGATGTTCACAGAATCGACAACACGCCTGCCATCATATATTTTAACAAGGTCCTTGAGGACAAGAGAAGTCATTGCGATTTATCGTCACCTTGATTTTCATCGGTTTCGGGTGATGGTTTTCCCGGTTGAAAGACCGCGTTTACACGGTTTTCCGTATTCCCATCAACAATTACCTGTCCGGTGTTCTGTCGGATGGTGATTTTTTCACCTGTAATATAATTGTCGTCGCTTTGTATTCGGGCGTCCTTCCCGGTTAATACAATAGTCTGAGTGTCCTGCACATAAATAGCCTGGTCGCAATAGGCAGTTTTATTTTCAAACTTGATTGTGACGTTTCCGGTTGCGATAATTTTGTCGATTTTGCCTTCATTAAAACCGGTCTGATTCGTCGGGGCGCCATGATATGTCACTTTCAGTTTGTCGGAGTGAATTGTTTTGTCGCCATATACAGCCACTACTTTGCCTGAAAAAAGAACATATTGCGATTTCTGATCAGATAAAAGCTTGTCTGACTTGATGTTCAGCGTCGTGCCCGGCATGTCGCCCAGGCCCGGAATTATTTCGGAAAGCCCTTGGGCAGGCAAACAAAAAATCAAAGCCCCTATGGTTAAAAGCCCCGTCATAAAGCAGTAACGCCTGGATCGTGTCAAATTATTCCTCCGCCGCTTGTTGAAAAGTCCCGGTTACATTGCCCGAACATTTAATGATGTCGGTATTCAGATTATAAGACATGGTGTCGGCTTTCAATCCCATTGTCTTCCCGGTGATCGTCACAGGTGATGTGGCATTGATTATATGTGATTTGTGAACATAATTCAAGTTTTCGGTTTCCATCACATGATCTGAAAATTTAACGACAATCTGGCCGGATACGGATATGTTGTTCGTATCCACACGCAAAAGGCCCATATCTGCTGTTAATACAACTGTTTTTTCATTATTTAAAAAAAAGATGACCGAAAGATCCGACAACTCGGCTATGTTTTTTTTAGAATACAGGCTCGCCGAAGCCGCTTCAATAGACCATTTTCTCTTCCCGTCCTGGGTGGCGGTATGGCGGAAATTCTGAATGGAGAGGGTAGCGGTGGTTTTTGGGGGCGCCATCGGTGGGGCAATATGATTCAAGCGCAATCGGTTGTGGATAAAGACTGCAATAATAATCAAGGAGAGCGCGACAACGACAGTTGAAAAAAAATATTTAATCTTTTTTGATGCAGAAAAAATCGGCAATTGGTCTATTCCCATTGATGAACAATCTCTTCCCACAACCCTTTTGCCTTAAGAATCCATTCGCATATTTCGCGCACGGCGCCATTCCCGCCATTGCGTTCTGTCGTCATATGGGCAATGTTTTTTACGGTTTCATGGGCATCGGCAACAGCGATGCCAATGCCCACTTTTTTTAATAACGCGATATCCGGGGCATCATCCCCCACAAAAGCGATTTCAAGGGCGGGCAGTCCTGTTTTTAACATGACATCCTCTAATATCTCTCCTTTTTTCTGGATGCCGTGATAAACAAGTCCAATACCGAGATCTTTGCATCGATGCAGAAGCGCGCCAGAAGTGCGTCCGGTCACAATCCCGACCTGAATGCCTGCATTTAGCAGCAACCGGATGCCGAGTCCGTCTCTGACGTTGAAGGATTTTATTTCACCACCGGCATCCGAATAAACAATGTCCCCGTTTGTGAGGACGCCGTCTACATCCAGAAGCAGAAGTTTGATATTTTTAAGTTCAGATCTTTCCACTATTTTAAAAACTTATATTATTTTGTATTTATTGAATAATTTATTATATCAATGCTTTTTCAATGGCTTTAAGCTGGCGCAACACCCCTTCAAGGGAGTCAAGCTTCAAGGAGTTTGCGCCGTCTGACAATGCCTTATCTGGGTCGTTATGAACTTCCAAAAAAATTCCGTCCGCACCGGCTGCCACGGCCGCCCTCGCAAGCAGAGGGGCAAATTCCCGCTGTCCTGCAGACGCTTTGCCTGCGCCTCCCGGCAGCTGAACGCTGTGTGTCGCATCAAAAATCACGGGGCATCCGGTATCCTGCATGATTTTAATGCTCCGAAAATCAGCAACCAGATTGTTGTATCCAAACATGGCGCCCCTTTCTGTGAGCAGGATCCGGGTATTCCCGGTTGATTTTGCCTTTTCCACAACATTTTTCATGTCCCAGGGCGCGAGGAATTGACCTTTTTTGATATTGATCGGTTTGCCGGTTTGGGCCGCAGCAACTATAAGATCGGTCTGCCTGCATAAAAAAGCTGGAATTTGAATGATGTCAAGAACCTGGGATGCAAAAGCAATCTCTTCGACCCGGTGTACATCTGAAATTACCGGCACATGAAATTTTTCGCGGATGCGGGAGAGTATTTCGAGACCTTTCTCTATTCCAGGACCCCGATAAGATTCAATGGAAGTCCTGTTGGCTTTGTCATAGGACGCTTTGAAAACAAACGGAATACCCAGTTTTTCTGTGAGATTTTTTAGAAAATCGGCTATTCCAAATGTCGTCTCAATGTCTTCAATCACGCAGGGCCCTGAAATGAGAACAAATGGCGCCGGGCATCCAATGGTCAAGCCCTGAATATCGATTTGTTGAATCATGAAACCATTCGAAAAAATTTATTAAGTTAAATGTGCAAAAAATTATTGTTATAATATATGAAATGTCGCGTGCGGGAAATCGTCCCAGCACTATGCACGTGTTATCCCGCAGGCGTTGAAAAGTCAAGAAACGAAAATAAGAGTTATGAAAATAAGGCCTTGCCAACAGCCGTGATACCTGCTAAAAAAAAACAATTTTATTCCAGTCTGTTTGCAGGAGGAGGTTTGTAAATGGTATTTAAAACGCCGGCATCCGGATTCAAGGTTCGTGCCTGGCTTTTGACCGCGTGTGTCCTGATTATCATTTTGCCTGTTGTTTGGTATTTATCAATAAAACTTGAAGGAGAGAAGCCCGTGATCGAAATGGATGAGATCCGTGGTGCCCTTCCTTCAAAAAGCGAGCTTTCAGGTACGGTCGTGGACATGAAAAGCGGCGTTAAAAAGATATTGATCCAATTAATAAAGGATAACAAGGAAATCATTTTGATGGACCAGGCCTTTGAGCCATCTCACTGGATGCGTCAACCATCCAATCATCGGATTCCGTTTACTATCCCTCTGGATGCAAAAAAGATGGACATTTCCGACGGCAAGGCCGTCCTTGTTTTTTCTGTTTGGGACCATTCCTGGCGAACCTGGTGGAATGGAAACAGAATCCATCTGGAAAAGGAGATTTCTTTTGATACGCGGACGCCGGTCATCAGTGTATTAAGCGGTCAGCATTATATAAATCAGGGGGGGGCCGGATTGGTCATCTACCGTATCTCAGAGCCATGCGTCCGGAGCGGAGTTTTTGTGGGAGATGAATTTTTCCCCGGCCATTCCGGGTGTTTTGAAGACAATGATGTTTATCTTGCTTTTTTTTCGGTGAAACCCGACCAGGACCCCGGCACAAATCTTTATGTTTCCGCCGTTGATGACGCAGGAAACGCCTCAAAAAGCAGTTTCTATTATCGGATTTTAACCAAAAGCTTTAAGCAAGAGACTTTGGCCCTTTCGGATGCTTTCTTAAATTCAAAATTTTCAGAGTTTGAATCAATGGACGGATGGCCGGCGGACGGCTCCACGGTGGATAAATTTCTTTTCATCAACCAACAGCTTCGTGTCCAAAACAATGAAATGATCTTAAACAATGGTAGGCAAACGGATTCGAAAATTCACTGGGAGGGCGCGTTTCTCCGTATGCCCAATTCCGCTCCCATGGCATCTTATGCAGACCACAGACTCTATTCATATAATGGAAACATTATTGGAGAGGCGGAACACTTGGGGGTTGACCTGGCTTCCTTGTCAAACGCTTCGGTGCCGGCCGCCAACAGCGGAAAAGTTGCTTTTTCCGGTTATATTGGAATATATGGCAATACCGTCTGTATCGACCATGGTTTCGGGGTGTTTACCCTCTATTCCCATTTGAGCCAAATGGATGTCGGGTCCGGTGACATGGTCGTAAAAGGAGAGGTTATCGGACGAACCGGAACCACAGGGTGGGCCGGCGGCGACCATTTGCATTATGGGATGTTTGTGGATCACATTTTTGTCAATCCGGCGGAGTGGTGGGACCCTTCCTGGATAAAGAACAATATCACAGATAAAATACAATCTGCCGGCAAGGTGAAAAACTGATTTTGTATAAAAAATAAGGTTAAATTTTTATGCCGAAATACAAAGTTAATAAGACGTTCAAGGAAATTAACGATAAAATAAAATCCGGGACCGTGGTGGTGGTCACTGCCGAAGAAATTATAGGTTTTGTAAAAGAACACGGACCGGTCGAGGCCGCCAAACATATCGACGTGGTCACCACAGCGACCTTTGCCCCCATGTGCTCTTCGGGCGCATTCATTAATTTCGGCCACTCAGTTCCGCCCATCAAGGCCTCAAAAGTGTGGCTCAACAATGTGCCGGCCTATGCAGGACTGGCGGCGGTGGATATTTATATCGGCGCCACCGAACCCTGTGAAGAGGATCCGTTGAACAAAGTCTGGCCGGGGGAATTTAATTATGGCGGCGGGCACGTTATCGGCGACCTGGTGGCAGGTAAAGCCGTTTTTCTAAGGGCTACTGCTTACGGCACTTCCTGTTATCCCAACAGGGAAATTGAAAAAGAGATTCATTTAAAGCACCTCCCCCAGGCGATATTATGCAACCCGAGAAACGCATATCAGAACTACAATTGCGCGGTCAATTTGACCAATAAAACCATTTACACGTATATGGGCACTTTGAAACCAAAGGCCGGAAACGCCAATTATTCAACCTCCGGCCAACTCAGCCCCTTGCTCAATGATCCCTATTATCAAACCATCGGTCTTGGCACGCGCATATTTCTTGGCGGCGGAGAAGGATATGTGACATGGCACGGCACTCAGCACAACCCAAACGCAAAGCGCGGAGAAAACGGCGTTCCTCTTGTCCCGGCCGGCACCCTCTGGGTCATGGGGGATCTCAAGCAAATGACGCCCGAATGGATCGTAGGTGTCAGCATCCAGGGATACGGGGTTTCTCTTGCGGTGGGGATAGGCGTGCCTATCCCTTTGCTCAATGAAGAGATTGCCCAGCATACCGCGGTCTCGGATGAAGAGATTTATGCGCAGATAGTTGATTATGGTTCGGACTACCCAAACGGCATCAATAAAAATTATGGATTAGTAAGCTATGCCCAGTTAAAAAGCGGTTCCATAAACTTTAACGGCAAAGAGGTGCCTACAGTACCCCTGTCAAGCGTGGTCAAGGCCAGAGAGATTGCTCAAATACTCAAAAAATGGATTTCAAAGCAGAAGTTTACGTTGGGAGAACCCCAGTTTACCCTGCCATCGGGCAGATAAAGGCCCTCAGGCAGTAACGCAAGAAAATAGAAAGATATTATATCTTGAATTTTGTAAGCCCAAGGAATCAAAGTGGTCAATAAGACGGTCCCCCGCCCCAAAAGCAAGTTGAGAGAAAATGTTGAAGCCATCATCATTGCGATCATTCTGGCTCTATTTATCCGCACATTTATTATTCAGGCGTTTAAGATCCCATCAGGCTCAATGATTCCGACGCTTCAGATCGGAGATCATATCCTCGTTAACAAATTTATTTATGGAGTCAAAATCCCATTTGTTAAAAAGGCGATTGTTCCGTACAAGAAGCCGAAACAAGGCGATATCATCGTTTTCAGATACCCGGTGGAGCCGGACAAGGACTTTATCAAACGGGTCATCGGCGGTCCTGGCGATGTCATACTGGTTAAAAACAAAAAGGTATTCATCAACGATTTGCCGTTGAACCATGATCCTGGCATGTTTACGGATACGCATGTGATTTCCGGTCAGATCAATCAAAGGGACAACATCGGTCCTATCACCGTTCCTCCAGATTCCTATTTTGTAATGGGAGATAACCGGGACAATAGCTATGACAGCAGATTCTGGGGTTTTGTAAGTGAAACCGAGATTAAGGGAAAAGCGCTCGTCATATATTGGTCCTGGGACAGTGAGGACTTCGGCGTGCGTTGGAATCGGATCGGATCATTAATTAAATAGTATTTTACGACGACTGCTTAATAAGGGATACCCAAATGACATGGACAAAAAAAGACGTTCTGGATATGGAGTCCCTGTCTGCTGAGGAAATTAATATCATCCTTGATACAGCCGACAGCCTGAAAGAGATCTCAAAACGTCCGATCAAAAAAGTGCCGACCCTTCGAGGCAAGACCGTCATTCTTTTTTTCCAGGAAGCCAGCACCCGGACAAGAGTATCGTTTGATATCGCCGCCAAACGCCTATCGGCGGACTCAATCTCGATTTCGGCATCCAACAGCAGCATGGTCAAAGGGGAAACCCTCATTGATACGGCAAAGAATCTTGAGGCCATGAGCCCGGACATCATTGTCATGCGTCATTCATCGTCCGGCGCGCCGCATCTGCTGGCTCAGAGAATTTCCGCATCCATCATCAACGCCGGGGACGGCACCCACGCCCATCCCACTCAGGCGCTGCTTGACATGATGACGGTTAGGGAACGCAAAGGAAGTTTGAAAAACCTTCGGGTTTCGATTATCGGGGATATTTCACGCAGCCGGGTTGCCCGTTCCAACATTCTGGGGTTTACCAAAATGGGCGCCCATGTCAAAGTGGCGGCTCCGCCGACCATGATGCCCAAAGGGATTGAATCCTTGGGCGCGAGCGTCACCGGTGACATGAAGAGCGCGATTGAGGGCGCCGACGTGATTATGATGCTCAGGATACAGAAAGAAAGGCAGCAGAGTTTTCTTTTCCCGTCTGAGCGTGAATATTCAAAAAGATTCGGCCTTAACATATCCCGCCTTCAACATGCCAAGCCGGATGTCCTCATTATGCATCCCGGCCCCTTGAATCGAGGCGTGGAAATCGCCCCTGAAGTGGCCGATGCGCCTTATTCGGTAATTTTGGATCAGGTTACAAGCGGCGTGGCGGTGCGGATGGCTATTTTATACTTGCTTGCCGGAGGGATGCGAGATGCAGATGATCATTAAAAACGGTCATGTGATAGACCCGGGAAATATAAACGCGATTGCTGATATACATGTCGACAACGGGAAGATCGTCAGTGTCAAGATTTTAAAAAAAGCTTCTGGCGTGCGAAAGGGCGGGGCTGATGGCAAAGGGTTGTCTCCTGAGCAAAATGTTTCGCCCGGTGAACCTGAGGCCGGTCGTGTAATCGATGCATCCGGGTGCATCGTGGTTCCGGGCCTTATCGATATGCACGTGCATTTAAGAGAGCCCGGAGAGGAATACAAGGAAACCATAGAATCCGGAATCCGGGCCGCAGCCGCAGGAGGGTTCACATCGATCTGTTGCATGCCGAATACCCGCCCCGTTAACGATAATGGTCAGGTGACCGAGTTTATCATTCAAACCGCAAGGCAATGCCGGTCCGTGAATGTGTATCCCGTTGCGGCCATCAGCAGGGGGTTGGCCGGCAAAGAGATGTGCGAATACGGAGAACTCAAGGAGGCCGGCGCTGTTGCGATTTCTGACGACGGCAGGCCGGTCGTAGATTCCTTGTTGATGAGACGCGCACTTGAATATTCCCAAAGCGTCGGGCTTAAAGTCATATCCCATTGCGAAGATCCGAGTCTTTCTGGCGGTGTCATGAATGAAGGGAGTGTGGCGACACGCGCGGGTTTGGCCGGAATCCCGAACGCCGCTGAAAGCATTATGGTGATGAGGGACATAGCGCTTTCTGAACTGACTGGGGTCCCGGTTCATATCGCTCACGTCAGCGCCAGGGAATCCATTTTCGCCATTCGCGACGCCAAAGCAAGGGGCGTGAATGTGACCGCTGAAACCGCCCCGCATTATTTTACCCTAACCGATAACGACGTTAAAAATTATGACACATATGCCAAGATGAATCCACCGCTGCGTTCGGTCGATGACAGATCCGCCGTTCGCGAAGCACTGTCAGACGGGACTATCGATGTGATTGCCACGGATCACGCGCCCCATTCCATCCTGGAAAAAGATGTTGAATTTGATATGGCGGCCAACGGCATTATCGGGCTGGAAACCGCCGTTGGATTGAGCTTGATTCTCGTCAGCAAGGGCGTTATGAGCATGGAGACCCTTGTCGAGAAATTAGCCAACAATCCCGCGAAAATTCTCGGACTTGAAAGCGGAATTGCCGATGGCAAGACAGCAAACTTTACAATTATTGACCCTAAACGCTCCCATGTGTATCATGCCAAAGAAGGGTATTCAAAAAGCAAAAACACTCCTTTTGACGGTTGGGAATTTCCCGGAAAAGTCGTGACCACAATTGTGGGCGGTGTGGTTGTTTTCAGTTCATAAACGCTGGAGATTCGGACAAGGATGAAGGAAACAAAAGCGCACATACTTGTTGTGGATGACGAGCTCAGCATGCGGCAGTTTCTTGAGTTGCTGCTCACCAAGGAAGGTTACGCGGTGACGTGCGCTGAGAACGGCCAGCAGGCCATTAAACTGCTGGACGGGGGGTTCTATGACCTTCTGTTGTGTGATATCCGTTTGGGCGACATCAGCGGAATCGACGTTTTGCGAAAGGCAAAGGCCATCCATCCCAATGCAATCGTGATTATGATATCCGCCTATGCAACGGCCGAAAATGCCGTTCAGGCGATGAATGACGGCGCATTTGATTATCTGCCCAAGCCCTTTAACAATAATGAGCTCAAGCAGACCATCGCAAAAGCACTTAAGCTTCGAACGCTCACGGATGAAAAAAAGAGCATCGATGTTGAATTGAAGCGAAATCTTCATTTTGACATGATCGTCGGCAACAGCCCTCGCATGGAACATATATTCGAAATCATCCGTCAGATCGCCAAAACCAAAACCAGCGTGTTGATTTCGGGGGAAAGCGGCACGGGCAAGGAGCTCATTGCTCGGGCTATTCATCAAGAGAGCGATCGGAAGAATAACCCTTTTGTGGTCATCAATTGCGGGAGCATTCCTGAAACCCTGATCGAAAGCGAATTCTTCGGCTACAAAAAGGGGGCTTTTACAGGCGCAGCCAGTGATAAGAAGGGTTTATTTGAGGCCGCCGACACCGGAACCATTTTTTTGGATGAAATCGGCGAATTGAATCTGCCGATGCAGGTCAAGCTGCTTCGCGTCGTTCAAGAAAGGGTGTTTAAGCCCGTGGGCGGCAATGAAGATATCTCGGTGGATATAAGGATCCTCGCGGCCACAAACAAAAGGCTTGAAGAGGAGGTGATTGCCGGAAGGTTCAGGGAAGACCTTTTCTATCGCATCAACGTCGTTGAAATAAAGGTGCCGCCGCTCAGGGATCGCAAAGGCGACATCCGATCGCTGGCGCAGCATTTTCTGGATAAATACTCCCGCCGGGCGGGAAAGGAGATCACTAAAATTTCCTCTTATGCCGTTGACCTGCTGGAGAAGTACAATTTTCCGGGCAACATCCGGGAACTTGAGAATCTGATTGAACGAAGCGTGGCTTTGTCGACGACCAATATCATTCTTCCTGACAGCCTGTCGCTCTCCATACATAAACGCCGGTGGATCGAAGGATTGAAAAACCGTCGCTTTGATTTGGATGATGTGGCAGCCGGGGTTGCTTTGGACAGCATTTTAGAGGAAATTGAAAGAGCCTACCTTGAAAAAGCCATGCAATGTTCCGGTGGGAATCGAAATGCCGCTGCCGATCTGCTTGGAATCAGCCTGCGCTCTTTCCGATACCGAGCCAGCAAGCTCTGCATTGATAACGACTCCGATTAACTGCCCGTCATGATTCATTGCCCCATTTATTCTGCATTGAAAAAATCATTCTATGATCAGCGTTGACAACCTGACCAAGAGTTACGGCAGCCGCTTGCTGTTTGATGACATCAGCTTCCGGATAAACCGGCGTGAACGCGTTGGGCTGGTGGGACGCAATGGCCATGGAAAAACCACCCTTTTCCGTATAATCATGGGGCAAGAGGCCGCGGATTCTGGGAGCATCGCCGTTCCCAAAAATTACCGGATCGGATATGTCACTCAGGAAATTGATTTTACCCAAAATTCGGTTCTCGACGAAGGGATGCAGTGCCTTCCGGAGAGTATGAAGTCGCATCACTGGGAGGCGGAAAAAATTCTTGCGGGCCTTGGGTTTTCAAGCGGGGACATGCAAAAAAATCCTCGCGAGTTGTCAGGCGGATTTCAGGTCCGCTTGAACCTGGCGAAAGTGATTCTTTCCAGTCCGGATCTTTTGCTTCTTGATGAGCCGACGAATTATCTGGACATAGCTTCTATCCGGTGGATAAAGAAATATCTACAAAACTGGCCCCGTGAAATATTTGTTATTACCCATGACCGCGGGTTCATGGACAGCGTGGTAACCCATATTATCGGCATCCATCGCCTGAAAATCCGTAAGGTCGTTGGAAATACAGAGAAGTATTATCTGCAGATCGCTCAGGAAGAGGAGATTTATGAAAAAACCCGAGTCAATGAAGAACGCCGCCGAAAAGAGATAGAGGAATTCATCGCCCGCTTCAGGGCAAAAGCCCGCCTGGCAGGACTTGTTCAGTCCCGTGTCAAAACTCTGAGCAAACAGGAGAAGCATTCGAAACGCGAAAAATTCAGGAACCTTGACTTTTCATTTCGTTACAAACCATTTATCGGAAAAAGAATCGCAACAATCCGAAATCTGAATTTTTCCTATGAGCCAGGACATCCGCTGATTGCGAATTTCAGCATGGCCGTTGCGTCCAAAGACCGGATATGCATTGTTGGGCGAAACGGCTCCGGCAAGACAACATTGCTCAAACTTCTGGCAGGCGTTCTGGGGCCGGTTTCCGGCGAGATCAGTTATCATCCTGAAACGGTGATGGGATACTACGAGCAAACCAATATTCAAAGCCTTCAGGATGGCCGAACCGTTGAAGAGGAGATTTTGTATTCCGCCGTTGATGTCGATCGCCAGGCCGCCCGGAACATTTGCGGCACCATGCTGTTTGAAGGCGATGATGCGCTAAAAAAAATTCAAGTGCTCTCCGGCGGCGAAAAAAGCCGTGTGATGATCGGAAAAATATTGTGCATGCCGATCAATCTTCTTGCCCTCGACGAGCCTACCAATCATTTTGATATCGAATCGTGCGACGCGCTGCTTGCGGCTATTGATGAATTTGACGGCGCCGTGATCATGGTGACGCACAATGAAATGTTTCTGCATGCCATTGCCGAAAAACTCATCGTGTTCCAGCATGACAAAGTGGAATTTTTTGACGGGGGTTACCAGCGCTTTTTAGATAAAGGCGGTTGGGGCGATTCTGAAGAATTGGCGCCGGGAAAAAATCGAATGGACATCTTAGGCGATGCTAAGATCAATAAGAAGGAAATCCGCCGACTTCGATCCGAACTCATTTCTGAACGCTCCCGCACATTAAAACCGCTGGAAGTAAAAATGACGGAACTTGAAAACATCATAGATGCCCATGAGAAGCAGCTTGAAGGGCTCAACCACCTCATGCAGTCAGCCAGTGAGAACAAGGATGCGAATCAGATCGCTTATATTTCAAAAAGCATTCATCAATTTCAAAACGATATCGACCATGCGTTTGGGGAGCTTGAATCCTTAGCCGGATTGATTGATGAAAAAAGGCTGGCATTTGATCTGCAAATGCGCGCGTTGAACGATCTGGAAGCAACACAAAATTAATTGTTTTATAATATCTTGAATTTTAGATCATATTTAATGAGCCTGATTTCAGGGATATTGACATGATAGGGTGAACAATATTATAAAATAATGTATATTATAGCATGAAAGCCGTCAAATCATACATACAGGCCATATGGGGAGGAGCGCTCTTGCTGATGGGGATCGCCGTTTTTTTCCGCATACCCCATATCATGGCAAAATTATCTCATGTCGAACAGTATGCCTCTGGCAACTTCTTTCTTCGATTTTGTCTGTATCTGATGGGCGTCTTGCTGGTCGGCGGGGGGATAAAAAAGCTCTATGTTTTTATAAAGAGTCCACCCGGAGATTTTTCAAGCTGATCACTCCATATTTTTTTCAAGCTCGGAAAGGTCAAACAAAATAATGACCCAAATCAGACAGAAATGAGGGAAAGATGGATACTACTATCATAAAAAGTGCTCCGACGTCGGCGGATGAAAACAGTGACCCGGATGTCAGGCATCTAAAATCCGAAGTTCAGTATCGCACCAAACTTCAGGAAATCTCCAATGCCATATATGCTGCTTTCAACCTTGATGAGATTTTAATTGATCTGAAAGATGGTATTGTTGACCTTGTCGGCGCTGAACGGATTACGATTTATTATGTGGATGGCGTCAAACGGGAACTGGTATCACGGTTCAAATCCGGCAACGAGGTGTCAGAAATCCGGGTCCACATTTCTAATAAAAGCATCGCGGGTTATGCCGCAGCCCATCAGAAAGTATTAAACATTAAAAACGTTTATGATAAACAGGAACTTAACGATATCGATCCGGAGCTTAAGTTCGACGGCAGCTGGGATAAAAAGACGGGTTTTTATACGAAGCAGGTCCTGGTCGTCCCCATCATATTCAAATCGTTTATCCTTGGCGTGATTCAGCTGATCAACCGAAAAGAGGGCGGCCCATTCACACAAAAGGATGAAGAGAATGTAAATGAGCTTGCGCATATTATGGGGATCGCACTTTATAAACAGAAAAAAATGCTGACCAGCCGTAAAAGCAAATTTGAATATCTGCTCGAAAACCACATCCTCACACAGAAAGAACTCAACCGGGCCATCGCAACCGCCCGCGAGAAAAAAACCTCCATCGAAAGCGTTTTAACTGATGAATTAAAGATTTCTCCAAAAGACATTGGAGAGGCGTTGAGCCGGTATTATGAACTGCCCCTGGTCAAGTTCAATGAAAATATGACTATCCCCGGAGAACTGATCACCGGCTTAAAGGTCAGTTTTATGCGCAATAATCTATGGGTTCCAATCCGATCCGAAGCTGAAGGCAACATTGTGATCGCCATCAATGTCCCGGAAGATATAAATAAAGTGGATGAGATCAGGTCCCTTTTCCCCAAGAAGAAAATCAAGCTCGCTTATGCCACCAAACAGGATATTCTAAAAATAATCGATTTTTTCACCTCAGACCAGAAACAGTTATCCTCCATTGACGAGATTATTTCTCAGCTTAAGGACGAGGAACAGGAAATTTATGAGGAGACCTCCGCCGTTACGGAAGAGAGCAGCGCAGTCGTCCAGTTGGTCAATAAGATTATTTTGGATGCAAATGCCAAGGGAGCTTCCGATATTCATCTCGAGCCCTATCCCGGCAAACAGAACACCCAGGTCCGTATTCGTGTGGACGGCGCCTGCACACTCTATCAGACCATCCCGTTTAGTTATAAAAATGCGGTTGTTTCGCGCATTAAAATTATGTCTGACCTTGACATTTCCGAGCGGCGAAAGCCCCAGGACGGAAAAATCAATTTTAGAAAATATGGCGGCAAAGATATTGAACTCCGGGTGGCGACCGTTCCCACCCAGGGCGGGTTGGAAGATGTGGTGATGCGTATTCTGGCTGCCGGCGAACCCCTTCCTTTGGATAGAATGGGATTTTCCGAGCGGAATTATGAGCAGTTTGTAAATGCTATTTCGCTGCCGTATGGACTGATTTTTTGTTGCGGGCCCACCGGGTCCGGAAAAACAACCACCCTTCACTCGGCGCTTTCTTATATAAATAAGGTGGAAAGGAAGATTTGGACTGCTGAGGACCCGGTGGAAATCACCCAAAAAGGGCTGCGCCAGGTTCAGGTTCATCCGAAAATCGGGCTTGATTTTGCCGCTGCCATGCGATCTTTTCTTCGTGCCGACCCAGACGTCATTATGGTGGGCGAAATGCGGGATCGCGAAACAACCCAGATGGGAATTGAGGCTTCATTAACCGGTCATTTGGTGTTTTCAACCCTGCACACCAACAGCGCCCCGGAAAGTGTGACCCGGCTTTTGGATATGGGGATGGATCCGTTTAATTTTGCCGATGCGCTCATTGCGATACTGGCCCAGCGGCTGGTCAGAACTTTATGTAAAAACTGCAAAAAGCAGTACAATCCGAACAAAAGCGAATATGATGAGTTCGTCCGGGAATATGGGGCGGATCTGTTTGAAAAAAATATAAAAATTCCCTTTACCGCTGATCTGCGGCTCTACCGCCCGGAAGGGTGTGAGTTATGCAATAATACCGGATACCGGGGGCGCATGGGAATCCATGAACTTCTCATGGGCACCGAAAAAATCAAAGAAATGATCCAGGCCCGAACTCCCATGGCTATTCTACGGGACCAGGCCATCAGCGAAGGAATGACAACTTTGAAACAGGATGGAATCGAAAAGGTGTTCCAGGGAATTACAGATTTAAAAGAAGTCCGGAAGGTTTGCATTAAATGATTTAAAATCCAAATAAGTTTTCATAAACTCCTATCCATCGGCCTCCCGAGCCGGACCAAACGACAGGCTCTTAAAAAATCTTCGAATCGCACCTAAAAAACCGACCGTCCGGTATTTTTTTATTAAAAAAACTTGACAATGGTTTTTGTGTATGTAAATATTACTTACAAAAAAATCGATCCGCGTTCATTCAATTCTTCATATGAAAAAATCGATTCTGAATCGGCTCAGCCGATGGCAGTTTTAACATATTTAGGTTTTTGCAAGTTTGATGTCATCATGGCAAAATTGAAAAATTCATCCGTCAAACAGTTCCCGAATTCTGAAGGGCCTCCCGGCCGGATTAAAATCGCCAATGCGCTAAGGGAACTGCTTGCGGAAAAAGATTTTAATTCCATCACCACTTCGGAAATTTCAAGCAAATCCGGTGTCAATGAAGCGCTGATTTACAGGTATTTCGGCGATAAACGCGGGCTGCTGCATCAGGTCTTAAAAGAGCATCTGGATGAATTCGTTCAACGCATTTCCCTGGATTTTAAGGGCAAAGCCAGCGCGTTGAATAAATTGCGGAAAATGATACGCAGCAGCATTGAATTTTACGACCAGGACCGCGTTTTTTCAAAAATGCTGCTCATTGAGGTCAGGAATTATCCGGGTTATTTTGAAAGTGAAACTTACATGACCATCAAGCAATACACGAACATGGTGCTGGCCGCCATCAAAGAAGGGATGTCCAGCGGTGAAATTCGAAAAGATGTTTCCCCGGCATTTCTCAGGCAGATGGTTTTGGGCGCCATTGAGCATATGGTCCTTCCGGCTCTTATTCACAACAGCAAGATTGATGTGTATGAGTATCAAAAGGAAATCAGCCGCGTCATTTTTGAGGGCATTCAAAATACCAATTAAATTCAATTAAAGCAAAAGGAGTGCAACATGAAAGTGCTGAAAATAGACCACCTTGGAATCGCCGTCAACAGCATTGACGAAGGCCGGAATTTCTGGTCCGGGATTCTGGGATTGAATTTTGAAGGGGATGAAACCGTGGCGCAACAGAAAGTCAAAACCGCTTTCTTTCCGGTGGGCGAAAGTGAAGTCGAACTTCTGGAATCCACTGAACCCGATGGGCCGGTAGCAAAGTTTATTGAAAAAAAAGGCGAAGGCATTCAGCACGTGGCTTTCCGGGTGGCAAACATAGAAGAGGCGTTGGCCGAGCTGAAGCTCAAAGGCGTGCGGCTGATAGATGAAACGCCAAGAATCGGGGCGGGCGGCGCCAAAATCGCGTTTCTTCATCCAAAATCAACCAGCGGAGTTTTGGTGGAACTATGCGAACGCAGTTGATATTTTGAATGAATTCAGAACGTCGTTAGATGAAAACCGTAATTAATATTGATGTTGATTCCGAATATAATCAATCACTCATTGACAACACAACATGGAGTTATCAATGGCAAAGCATCCTGAATTTCAGAAATGGATTGATCTTGCCCAGAAAGAATTAAGAGGCAAGCCTGTTGATATTTTGAGCCGTACCACTCCGGAAGGCATTGTGGTCAACCCCCTGTATACCGCTGAAGATATGGCGGGGATCGGATTTGCCAATACCCTGCCGGGCATGGAGCCGTTTGTCAGAGGGGTACGGGCGACCATGTATACCAACAGGCCCTGGACTATCCGTCAGTATGCCGGATTTTCAACGGCAAAAGAATCCAATGAATTCTACCGCCGGAATCTCGCCGCCGGGCAGAAGGGGCTTTCCGTGGCCTTTGACCTGCCGACCCACCGGGGGTATGACTCGGATCATCCCAGGGTCGTCGGCGATGTCGGAAAAGCCGGGGTTCCGGTTGATTCTGTGGAGGACATGAAAATTTTGTTTTCCGGAATCCCCCTGGACCAGATGTCCGTATCTATGACCATGAACGGCGCGGTCCTGCCGGTGCTTGCCGGATATATTGTCGCAGCTGAAGAACAGGGCGTTCCCCAGAATAAGCTTAACGGGACGATTCAAAATGATATATTAAAGGAGTATCTGACGCGAAATACCTATATTTACCCGCCGGATCCATCCATGCGGATCGTATCCGACATTATCGGTTATTGTTCTAAAAACATGCCCAAATTCAACACGGTTTCCATCAGCGGGTATCACATGATGGAAGCAGGCGCTGATTCGGTGCTGCAGACGGCATTTACTTTGGCGGACGGCATTGAATATGTAAAGGCAGCATTGGCTGCAGGACTTGACATCGATGATTTTGCTCCCCGGCTCTCGTTTTTCTTCGGCATCGGGATGAATTTTTTCATGGAAATCGCAATGCTTCGCGCGGCCCGTTTCCTGTGGGCGGATTTGATGCGGCAGTTTAATCCCAAAAACCCCGAATCTCTCATGTTAAGAACCCACTGCCAGACTTCCGGGTGGAGTCTGACCCAGCAGGATCCTTATAACAATATTATCCGCACAACGCTGGAATGTCTGGCCGCTGTACTCGGCGGGACCCAGTCCCTTCATACGAATTCCTTTGATGAAGCCGTGAGCCTGCCCACGGATTTGTCCGCAAGGGTTGCCAGGAACACCCAGATTATCGTTCAGGAAGAATCCCAGGTCACCCGTGTGGTGGATCCTCTCGGCGGTTCCTATTATGTGGAGTCGCTGACCCATTCCATCGTTCGCGAGTCCAGAAAAATCATCGATGAGGTGGAGAAGCTGGGCGGCATGGCCAAGGCCATAGTGTCCGGAATGCCCAAAATGAGGATCGAAGAGTCCGCCGCCCGCCGGCAGGCGAGAATCGATCAGGGAAAAGACGTGATTGTCGGTGTGAATAAATACAAGGTGGCCGATGAATCGCCCATTGCAGTCCGGGAAATTTCATCGACGGTCCGGGACGGGCAGGTATCGATGCTCATGGAGATCAAGGCCAAACGGGATAATGCGGCCGTTCAGAAGGCCCTTGAAGCTATCACCAACGGGGCGCGGAACAACGGAAACCTTCTGGAGTTATGCATCCCCGCCGTGCGCGCGCGGGCAACTGTCGGTGAAATATCCGACGCCATGGAAAAGGTGTTCGGCCGATACGTGGCCACCACTCAGTGCATTTCAGGAATTTACGCCTCCGAATACCAGGACACGGATATTATTAAATCCATCCGCAAGCGGGTCGAAGAATTCGAAAAAAAGGAAGGCCGGCGTCCAAGAATTCTGGTCACCAAGATGGGCCAGGACGGTCATGACAGGGGCATTAAAGTGGTTGCAACCGCTTTTGCGGATATGGGCTTTGATGTGGATATCAGTCCCATGTTTCAGACCCCGGATGAAGCGGCCCGCATGGCCATTGAAAATGACGTGCATGTGGTCGGCGTTTCCAGTCTGGCCGCAGGTCATAAGATTCTGGTTCCCGAGCTGATTGAATCTTTGAAAAAGCAGGGCGGAGAAGAAATTCTGGTAGTTGTCGGCGGCATTATTCCGCCCGCGGATTATGAATTCTTATACAGCGCCGGGGTTTCAAAGATTTTCGGTCCGGGAAGCATTGTGACCGAGTCGGCCAATCAGGTATTGAATGCGCTGGAGAAAAAATGATGGAAACCGATCCCCGTTTTTATATTCAAGGCGTCCGGACCGGGGATAGAAAAATCATTGCAAAAACCATCACGTTGATTGAGAGCTCTCTGCCGGCTCATCAAACGTTGATTTCAGAAGTTTTGAACGGACTTCTGCCCTTTACCGGGAATTGCGTCCGCCTCGGAATTACCGGCGTACCGGGCGTAGGAAAAAGCACGTTTATCGAAAGTTTGGGGTTGCATCTGGTTGATAGGAATCACCGGGTGGCGATTTTGGCGGTGGACCCAAGCAGCGCCCGGAGCGGCGGGAGCATCATGGGCGACAAAACCCGCATGGAAAAACTTTCTGCTGATGAGCGCGCGTTCATCCGGCCGTCGCCATCCGGAGGGGCGCTGGGCGGGGTGTCGCGGAAAACAAGAGAATCCATGTTGGTATGTGAAGCCGCCGGATATGATGTGATTATTGTGGAGACGGTGGGCGTCGGCCAGTCGGAAGTTACAGTCGCTTCCATGGTTGATTTTTTTTTGATTCTGATCCTTGCCGGCGCAGGAGACGGTTTGCAGGGTATCAAACGGGGCATCATCGAGCTGGCGGATGCCATTGCCGTCAACAAGGCGGACGGTGACAATGTGGATAAGGCAAATATTGCGCGGAAAGCCTACGCTGACGCGGTCAGCCTGCTATTCTCGCCTTCGTCAGCATGGGTCCCGCCGGTGGTCACGTGCAGCGCCATCCAGATGACCGGTGTTGAAGAAATCTGGAACACGGTTATTGATCACAGGAAAAAGCTATCGGCAACCGGCGAGCTGAACTATAAGCGCAAAAAACAGTCTTTGGAATGGATGCGTTTTTTGATCGATGAGGGTCTGAAGAGTTGGTTTTATCAACTGCCGGAAATCGGAGATTTGCTGCCTGAATTGGCCTGGTCCGTTGAAAAGGGCAGCATCACGCCGACAGCGGCAGCCAACAATCTCCTTGATAAACTGAAAATTTTAAGAAATAAAACAGGGCATCCCCGATAAAGACAATATTTTGAGTAAACACTGGTGGCATGAGCAACCGATATGAGAAAGGATAAAAAGCATGGGAAGTGTTGCTGATAAAATCAAAGAATTAAAAGCGTTAAAGCAAAAAGCCATGGAAATGGGCGGCGTTAAAAATGTCGCTTCACACAAAGAGAAGGGAAAACTCACCGCCCGTGAACGGCTCGATCTGTTTTTTGACAGCGGAACGTTCCGTGAAGTCGATATGTTCGTCAGGCACCGGTGCGTTAATTTCGGCATGGAGTCGGTGGAGATCCCATCCGACGGGGTGATCACCGGATATGGATACGTCAATGGCCGGCCGGCATTCGCCTTTGCCCAGGATTTCACATCCAGGGCGGGTACATTGGGAGAGATGCATGCGAAGAAAATCTGCAAGGTCATGGACATGGCCAAAAATGCCGGCGCTCCTTTGATTGGATTCAATGATTCGGGCGGGGCAAGAATTCAGGAAGGCGTGGATGCCCTTTCCGGTTATGGTGAAATATTTTATCGGAATTCCATCTGCTCGGGGGTCATTCCCCAGATATCGGCGATTATGGGGCCCACGGCCGGAGGCGCTGTATATTCGCCGGCCATGACAGACTGGATATTTATGGTCAAACATACCAGCCACATGTTTATTACCGGCCCGGAAGTCATCAAGTCCGTCACCGGAGAGGAAATCACGTTTGAGGATCTGGGCGGCGCGATGACCCATAATGAAAAAAGCGGTGTCGCCCATTTTGCCTGTGAATCGGACGCGGGCGCTATATCCCGCATCAAAGATCTGCTCTCCTATCTTCCGTTAAACAATATGGAAGACCCGCCGATCATTCAAACCGGCGATGACCCGAAACGAACAGCCCCGAACCTGGACGTTATTATTCCCGATGACCCCAACCGGTCCTATGATGTTAAGGAGGTTATCCGTTCCATTGTGGACAACGGCCAGTTTTTCGAGCCCCACGAATATTTCGCCAAAAACATCATCGTCTGTTTTGCCCGGTTAAACGGCCGATCCATCGGCATCATCGCCAATCAGCCGGCGTTTCTGGCCGGATGTTTAGATATCGATGCGGCCGACAAAGCCACGCGGTTTATCCGGTTTTGCGATGCATTCAATATCCCGATTCTGACCCTGGCCGATGTGCCGGGGTACATGCCGGGCAGCAACCAGGAATGGGGGGGGATTATCCGCCACGGCGCAAAGCTGTTGTGGTGCTATTCCGAGGCAACGGTTCCCAAACTGCTGGTGATCCTTAGAAAAGATTACGGCGGCGCTTATATCGCCATGTCTTCCAAACACCTGGGCGCAGATATTGCGTTTGCGTGGCCCACGGCGGAAATCGCCGTGATGGGAGCAGAAGGCGCTGCCAACATCATCCATCGTTCTGAAATCAAAGCGGCGGCCGATCCGGCGTCCAAACGGAAGGAAAAAATTGAAGAATACCGGAACCTGTTTTCAAATCCTTACTGCGCCGGGACGAGGGGTTATATCGACGATGTGATTCTTCCCAGTGAGACCCGGCCGAGACTGATCGAGGCTCTTGAGATCATGGCCAACAAGCGGCAGATATTGCCGCCAAAGAAGCACGGCAATATCCCGACATGATCACCGGACAGTTTTGAGATTAATTAAAATATTCACTCTTGCAAAGGAAGTCCCATGAAGGACAGCAAAAAGAAAATCGCTGCCGTTGCGGCGGTAGTCCAGTACATCAAAACCCAGGAAGAATCAACCGCGATGCTTCAGCTGCAATCCCTTGAATCCGCTGATCCGGCCAAAGCACCGGCCGCGCCTCCGGTGCCGGTCAATGTGTGGGGGCTGGGCGGAAGGTATCAGCAGATGCAGTTGCGGACAATGATGCAATTGAAAGCATTTCAGGGCCCCCAAAGAATATAAATGGCAAAAACTATGAAAAAATTTTTGACGAACACCTTCATAAAGTCTTGGCATAAGGAGAATCATATGACCGACCATTTTCAGGTAAAGATGACTTCACCGAATTATGACAAAAATCGCCCGAAAGCCGACAACCCAGTCAAAATTATGGATTTGACGCTTCGGGACGGGCATCAATCCCTTTTTGCCACACGCGGCAGGACCGAAGATATGATCCCGGTGGCGGAAATGATGGACCAGATCGGCTTCTGGGCGGTTGAGACATGGGGCGGCGCGACATTTGACACCATGCACCGGTTTCTAAACGAAGACCCCTGGCAGCGGATCCGGACATTGAAACGCTATTTCAAGAAAACGCCTTTTTCAATGCTCCTGCGCGGCCAGAATCTGGTCGGCTATCGAAATTATGCTGATGACCTTGCCGCCGCCTTTGTTGAAAAAGCGGCTGAAAACGGCATGGATATATTCAGGACATTCGACGCGCTCAATGATTATCGGAATTTTGAAACCGTCGTCAAAGCCATCAAAAAAAGCGGCAAGCATTTTCAGGGATGCATCTGCTATTCCATGACCGAACCCCGCATGGGCGGCGATGTCTATAACCTCGAGTATTATCTCAAAAAAGCCAAAGACCTTGAGGCAATGGGCGCCGACTCGATCTGCATCAAAGATATGGCCGGACTGATTGCGCCCTATGATGCATTTCAATTAATCAGCGCATTAAAGAAAACCGTTAAGGCCCCCATTCATTTGCACAGTCATTTCACATCCGGCATGGCGCCCATGTCCCATCTAAAAGCTGTTGAGGCCGGGGTCGACATCCTCGATACATGCCTTTCCAGCTATGCCTACCGGACGTCCCACCCGGCAGTGGAACCCCTGGTGATGGCGCTGATAGGAACCAACCGGGACACGGGCTTTGACATCAAAGCCCTGGCGCAAATCAATGATGTTCTGGAAAAAGAGGTTCTTCCCAAATACAAACATCTGCTCGACGATTCCAAGATGTCGATCATCGATATCAATGTGCTTCTTCACCAGACGCCGGGCGGCATGTTGTCGAATCTTGTCAATCAATTGCGGGAAATGAATGCATTAGACAGGATTAACGAAGTGTATGCGGAGCTTCCCAAGGTCAGAAAAGATCTGGGCCAGATCCCCCTGGTCACCCCAACCAGCCAGATCGTAGGCATACAGACGGTCAACAACGTCCTGTTTGATGATAAAAATGAGCGGTACAAGATGATCACCGGCCAGGTGAAAGATCTTTGCTATGGACTCTATGGAAAAACGGCGGTTCCCATCAATCCGGAAGTCCAGAAAAAAGCCCTCAAAGGATATCCTCGGGGGGAGACGCCGATTACTGTCCGGCCTGCGGAAATCCTTGAACCTGAGCTTGAAAAAGCCAAAGCCGACCTCAAAGGCCTCACAGCGGATATGGAAGACATTATTCTGTATGCGCTGTACCCCGTCACCGGTAAGAAATTCCTGATGTATAAATACGGCAAGGAAGTGCCGCCGGATGATTTAAAACCAAAAACCTTAGAACAGGTTAAGGCGGAAGCCGAATGGGTCGCCAAAGCCAAGGCGGGCAAGCTCGTCGAAATCAAGGAAAAGCCGGCTCCGGAAAAAAGCCCCCATGCCCGGACGTTTAATGTGTTTGTCGAAAATGAGTATTTTGAAGTGTGCGTGGATGAACCCGGTGGCCCGCCAGTCATCACCCACGCCCAGCCGCCCGCCGCTCCAAAAACTCCGCAACCGGCAGGCCGGCCGGTTGGACCTGTTGCGGCACCGGGATTGGCAGTCCCCCCGCGGCCCACCCCCCCCGTTCCTCCGGCGCCCAAAGCGCCTGTGGCGGAACCTGTTTCAAAACCTGCGCCTGCAGCCCCAGCGCCCAAAGCGCCTGAGCCGCCGGCCGCCAAGCCGGCGGAGCCCCCTGCAAAAGCCCCTGCGGATGCGGGCGGCACCCCCGTCAAGGCGCCCATGCCGGGAATGATAGTCAGCATTCCCAAGCAGGTGGGCGAATCGGTCAAAGCAGGTGAAACGGTTGTTGTGCTGGAGGCCATGAAAATGGAAAACGCCCTGGCAGCATCCGTCAGCGGAACCATTAAGTCGATTCACTGCAAGGTCGGCGAATCCGTCGCCAAAAACACCGTGCTGGTGGTCATCGGATAATCAGGATCAACAGGAAGATTTCTTATGAAAATTCATGAATATCAGGCAAAGCAATTATTCAAGCGATACGGAATTCCCGTTCCCGTTGGAGATATCGCCTTTACCTCCGATGACGCTGCAAAAGCCGCCCAAGCCATCGGCGGGTTCCCGGTGGTCATTAAGGCGCAGATTCACGCAGGCGGCCGGGGCAAGGGCGGTGGCGTAAAACTCGCCCACTCCATGGATGATGTCAGGACAACCGCCGGTTCGATCATCGGCATGAATCTGGTGACCCACCAGACCGGCCCCGAAGGTAGGCGTGTCAAGCAGGTGCTCATCGAACAGGGGCTGGATATTGAAAAAGAATTATATCTGAGCTTGATCCCGGACAGAGAGACGGCATGTATCGCATTGATCGCAAGCCAGGCCGGCGGCATGGACATCGAGGAAGTGGCAAGCCATTCGCCGGAGAAGATCATCAAAATTCATATCAACCCCTTGAACGGGATACAGCCCTTTCATTGTCGCCAGGCTGCTTATGGGTTGAATATACCGGCGCCCGCGATCAGCGCGTTTTCACAGATGCTGAAAAATCTCTACAAGTTGTTTGTGGATTATGACTGCTCTTTGCTTGAAATCAATCCTCTGGTCATCACCCGTCAGCAGACTTTGATTGCATTAGACGCAAAATTGAATTTTGACGACAACGCACTTTTCCGGCATAAGGACTTGCCCGAGCTCCGTGATATTGATGAAGAAAACCCGCTGGAGGTGGAAGCTTCCAAATACAACCTCAACTATATCAACATGGACGGCACCGTGGGCAACATGGTCAACGGCGCAGGACTTGCCATGGCGGTCATGGATACCATCAAGATCGCCGGCGCTGAACCCGCCAATTTTCTCGATGTCGGCGGGGGGGCCACTGCGGAAATGGTTGAAAACGGATTCAAGGTGATTTTAAGCGACCGCAAAGTCAAGGGGATATTGATTAATATTTTCGGCGGCATCCTCCGCTGCGACGTTCTGGCAACGGGAGTGGTTGAAGCCGCGCGGAAAACAAAAATCAATGTCCCCGTGATTGTCCGCATGGAAGGGACCAATGTCGAGGAAGGCCGCAGGATTTTGGCTGAATCCGGCCTGAAGCTTTATACGGCGGTTGACATGAAAGACGCAGGCGAAAAGGTGGCCAGCATTATTGGTCGTCAATGAAATAAACAGTAAAGGCTGATTTTAACATGAGCATATTTGTAAATTCTGATACGAGAGTTCTGGTTCAGGGTATTACCGGAAAGGAAGGCCAGTTTCATACCCGGCATTGCCTCGCTTATGGCACAAAAGTGGTTGCCGGCGTCACGCCGGGAAAAGGCGGCACTGACATGGACGGCATTCCGGTATTCAATACCGTTCGTGAAGCCGTCGTCAAGACCCATGCCAATACCAGTCTTATTTTTGTTCCGCCGCCGTTTGCGGCCGATGCGATTCTGGAGTCCGCCGACGCTCGGCTCGATCTCATCGTCGCCATCACAGAGGGGATTCCCATCCTTGACATGATGAGGGTAAAGCAGGTCATTACAGGTTCCGCGACCCGGCTTATCGGCCCCAACTGCCCGGGGATCATTTCGCCTGGCCAGGCAAAGGTCGGCATCATGCCCGGACAAATTCATAAGCCCGGCGGGCCCATCGGCGTGGTTTCCCGTTCCGGGACCCTGACCTATGAAGTGGTGTACCAGTTGACCCAACAGGGTATTGGACAAACCACATGCGTGGGCATCGGCGGCGACCCGGTTAACGGCACGAATTTCATCGACTGCCTGGATGCTTTTGAAAATGACCCGGAAACCAGAGGAATCGTGATGGTGGGGGAAATCGGCGGAAACGCAGAGGAAAAAGCGGCAGACTTCATCAAAAGCAAGGTGTCCAAGCCCGTTGTCGGCTTTATCGCCGGCATAACAGCGCCGCCTGGCCGCCGCATGGGACATGCGGGCGCCATCATCAGCGGCAACAGCGGAACCGCCGCGGCTAAAATTTCGGCATTAAAATCAGCCGGCGTACATGTCTGTGAAAATCTCGGATACATCGGCGGGATCTGTTCAAAAGTTTTTTCCGGAGTCATATAATGAATTGGTTTATAGACACGATTTCGACCTCCATCGGGAAAAAGCTGCTGATGGCGGTTACCGGGCTGGGATTTTGCATGTTTCTGCTGATTCATATGATCGGCAATCTGACGCTTTATGGCGGCAAGGATTTATTTATGGCATATGTGGAGCATCTCCACGCCCTGTCTCCCCTGATTCTTGCAGCAGAGATCGGCCTTGTTTTTTTTGCATGCGTTCATGTCGCCACGGGCTTGATCCTTTTTCTTGAAAACAGGCGCGCACGGCCTGTGGGGTATGCGGTCAAAAAGAACGCGGGCGGAAGAACCTTCGGGTCCGCCACCATGCCCTATACCGGATTTATCATTTTATGCTTTCTGATTCTTCATTTAATCAATTTCCGATTCATCGAACAGACGCCTGACGCTATATTTCAGGCGGTATCCGGCACCCTTTCAGATGTTTCTTTTAAGATCATTTATATAGCCGCTGTTTTTGTGGTTGCGCTTCATGTCCGGCATGGATTCTGGAGCCTGTTTCAGACCCTGGGCGCCAATCATCTCAAATACATGCCCATGATTCAGGCCATCGGAATTGCTTTCGCTCTTCTTGCATTGGCTGGATTCGGTTTAATTCCCATTGTTATCGGTTTTATCGCATAGGAAGAAATTTCATGACTCTTGATGCTAAAATTCCCGGCGGCCCCTTGGCCCAGAAGTGGGACCGCCATCGATTCGAATTGAAACTGGTGAATCCGGCCAATAAAAAGAAATTTGACATCATTGTGGTCGGAACAGGACTTGCCGGGGCGTCGGCGGCAGCCACATTGGCCGAACTCGGGTACAATGTGAAAAATTTCTGTATTCAGGACAGTCCGCGCCGCGCCCACAGCATCGCCGCCCAGGGCGGCATCAACGCTGCCAAGAATTATTCCAACGACGGCGACAGCGTCTGGCGGCTTTTTTATGACACGGTCAAAGGCGGTGATTTCAGGGCCAGGGAAGCCAATGTCTACCGGCTGGCGCAACTGAGCTGCAATATCATCGACCATTGCGTGGCCCAGGGGATCCCCTTTGCCAGGGACTACGGCGGGCTGCTGGATAACCGGTCTTTCGGCGGCGCGCAAGTGTCCCGGACATTTTACGCCAGGGGGCAGACCGGTCAGCAATTGCTGTTGGGCGCTTACAGTTCACTGATGCGCCAGGCCGCATCCGGCCGCGTCAAAATATTCCCCCGTCGTGAATTGATGGATCTTGTGGTCATCAACGGCCAGGCCAGAGGGATCGTGGTCCGCAACCTGATCAATGGGCAGCTCGAATCCCATGACGCCCATGCCGTAGTGCTGGCCACCGGCGGGTATGGCAACGTCTTTTGCCTGTCCACCAACGCCATGTCATCCAACGCGTCGGCCATATTCAGGGCGTATCAAAAAGGCGCTTGCCTTGCCAATCCCTGTTTTACGCAGATCCATCCCACGTGCATTCCTGTGCATGGAACCTATCAGTCCAAACTTACGCTGATGAGCGAAAGCTTGAGGAATGACGGGCGGGTGTGGGTTCCCAAGCAGCCCGGCGACAAGCGTTCCGCGGATAGCATCCCGGAAGAACAGCGGGATTATTATCTTGAAAAAAAGTATCCCAGTTTCGGCAATCTTGTGCCCCGGGATGTGGCGTCCCGAAACGCAAAAGAGCAGTGCGACCTGGGCAAAGGCGTGGGGGAAACAGGTCTTGCGGTGTATCTGGATTTTACCGACGCCATTAAGCGGGACGGCAGGGACGTAGTCTCCTCCAAATACGGCAATCTGTTTGACATGTATGAAAAAATCACCGGCGACAATCCTTATGAGACACCGATGATGATCTATCCTGCGGTGCATTACACCATGGGCGGTCTGTGGGTGGATTATAATCTGATGAGCACCATTGACGGACTGTTTGTTCTGGGAGAGGCCAATTTTTCAGATCATGGCGCCAACCGTTTGGGCGCCAGCGCGCTCATGCAGGGATTGGCAGACGGGTACTTTATTATTCCTTATACCATCGGCGGATACCTGGCCGGCACCCGGTTCCCTGCTGTAGATGCCGGTCATGAAGAATTTAAGAATTGCGAAGCCTCGGTGCATCAGAAAACAGCCCGATTGCTCAAAATCAAAGGGAAAAGGACGGCTTCGGATTTTCATCGGGAACTCGGCTTGATCATGTGGGATTACTGCGGCATGTCGAGAAATGAAACGGGTCTTTCAAAAGCGCTGGGCATGATCCGAAAATTAAAACAGGAATACTGGGAAAACGTTAACATCCCAGGAACCGGCGATGAATTCAACCAGAGTCTGGAACGCGCCGGCCGGGTAGCTGATTTTTTTGAATTCGGTGAGCTCATGATTGTTGATGCGCTTCACCGCAAGGAATCCTGCGGGTGCCATTTCAATACGGCCTATCAGACGGAAGAGAATGAGGCCAAACGGGATGACGAGAATTTCGCCTATGTTGCTGCATGGGAATATGCCGGGAGCGGGAGTGATCCGATACTTCACAAGGAGCCTCTGATATTTGAAAATGTGAAGCTTTCCCAGAGGAGTTACAAGTGAGCGCAAAAAGAATTAACCTGACATTAAAGGTTTGGCGTCAAAGCGCCGGGGAAATAATCGGCAGTCTTAAAACGTATTCAGCATCCGATATTTCAACGGATATGTCGTTTCTTGAGATGCTCGATGTGGTCAATGAAAACTTGATCAAAAACGGGGAAGACCCCATCGCGTTTGATCATGACTGCCGGGAAGGGATCTGCGGCATGTGCGGTTCCGTGGTCAACGGCAGGGCCCACGGCCATGAATCCAACACCACTTTATGCCAGCTTCACATGCGGCACTTTTCCGACGGGGATACAATTGTCATCGAACCCTGGCGGGCAAAGCCTTTTAAGGTGATCAAAGATCTGGTGGTGGACAGAAGCGCCCTGGATGAACTCATTCAGGCAGGCGGATTTATTTCAGTCAACGCAGGCGGCGCGCCTGACGCCAACGCCATCCCCATCGCCAGGGAAACCGCCGAGGCCGCCTTTAACGCCGCTGCCTGTATCGGCTGCGGGGCCTGCATTGCCGCATGTCCCAATGCGTCGGCCATGCTGTTTGTGGGCGCCAAGGTCTCCCATTTGTCCCTGCTTCCCCAGGGGAAGCCTGAAGCCAAAAAACGGGCGCGTCAGATGGTTCGCAAAATGAAGGAGCTTGGTTTCGGCAACTGTTCCAACGAGGCTGAATGTGAGGCCGAATGTCCCAAGGGGATATCCATCCGCGAAATCGCCCGCCTCAACCGGGAATTCATCAAAGCAGAGTTTTCTTAAAAAAAAGATTTATTATAAGATTTTATTCTGTTATGTTTCAAGCCGTGAGGAATTGAAGAAAGTATTTTTCTCAACGGAGAAGACAGATGAAAAAAACCAATGTTGCAGGCATGACGTCCATCATCAGCGGCGCTTGTCTATGGGGATACCGGGCGCTTTCCAATTTCATGGGCGGGGCGTCCAACCTTCAGACCTACAATAAAATGGAAGGGTTTGAAGATCATATCACCCTCTATGATTCGCTTCCTGAAGGGAATTTCGACTGGGTGGACAGCATCCCCTGGCCTTCGGTTCAGAATGCGGCGGATTATATGGTCAATATGCCCTTGTGGTTGATCCTGGTGATCATCGGCGGCATCTTGTTGATCATCGGCGGGCTTTTTATAAAAAAATAAGCC
>JALOPH010000065.1 GCA_025453995.1 Desulfobacterales bacterium | reverse complement strand
GATGGTACTGCACGGGTAACTGTGTGGGAGAGTAGGACACTGCCGAAAATCTATATATAAAAGCCCTTCTGTTTACTTAAACAGCAGGGCTTTTTTATGGCACTATGGCACAATGGTTTGACCGTGACGTATATCGATCCATCGATCCATCAGTTTTTTCCTCTTCAGCAATTTTTTTAAATCTTCGGGCGGTTGAAAAACCGGCTCATCGCCCAATCGAAATGTTCCCCAGTGAATGATCATGAATTTTTTCGCTCCAAGCAGTTCAACCGCCCGCAAGGTTTCTTCAGGGTTCATATGGCTGTTTTTCATAAACCACCTGGGTTCGTAGGCGCCAAGGTTGAAAATGGCAAGATCGATATCATACAGATTCCCGATTTCGGCAAAATTTTCAAAAAAGGCCGTATCGCCGGCAATGTATACTGTGGGCCCCTTCGCGGTTTGAATAAGAAATGAACCCCACAAGGATCGGTTCGGGCCGACAACAGGATTTCTCATGGTCCAATGATGGCAGGGGAGTAATGTGATCCGGCATCCGTCTGAACAGTATGTTCCAAACCAATCCAACTGGGTTCTGTTTTCCATTGCAAGAGATTTGAATATTCGATTATACCCCAGCGGTGAAATAACGTGGGTGTTGGTCTCATAGATTCTCAATGATTTTTCATCCAGATGATCATAATGCCCGTGTGTGATCAGCACATGATGGGGCTTCGGGATTTCGGCAGGATCAAATCCAAGTGGCGTAAAATCTTTGAATAAGCCGAATAGGCCGCCAAAAACCGGATCAACATGAATATAACGTCCCTGGTCATTGATCAGAAAGGCCGCATGCTTGAGCCATGTGATGCAAAGTCCTTTGGGTTGGGTTGCAGCCACCCAGTCCACCTCGACCGGAATAATACGCTCATCGACATATGAACTTTTGTAACGATTCTGAGTAAACAATTTCCAGTATACAATCTGTCCCATGCGCCAGAGCGCATACCGGTCACTGGAAACAAAAGGATTTATAAATCCGCCATTTTGGTGATGCAGTTTTCTGTCGGCGATATCCCGTAGAGAAAAATCTTGTATTTGACCATGCATTTGAATTTTGTGTTGAATTTATTCCATAGGCTGCGGATGAGGCCTCACAGCTTCTTTAGCGGTGTCCTTGATTGAATTGATGGCTTTTTCAGCTTCGGCAGCAGCTTCTTTCGCCTGATCAACGCGTTCGATATTTTTTCTGCCAGACTGGTCCTCTGTCTGAGTGTCCTGAATCACCAGAATGCCTATGATCAATGCCACAATTAATAAAACAACCATCATGATGCCTTTCATTTAGGTCTCCTTTTATGGAATATTCAAACACGACTTCACATAACTTCTTCACAAAATCAGCCGGATAAATCTGACTAAGATTTTCCTTTAATCAGCTTTGATTGAACGTTGCTTCAAATATGGGTGGCTAATTACATTTATTAGAAGCCTTGAGAGTTCAGTTTTTTTGTTTTTTTCTCCCCTGTTTGTGTTGAAGAGGGTTTTTAGGGACAAATTGGTAGTCATAAACAAAGAAAGCCAATATAAACTCAATGCCGATGAATACCGTCAGTGCGGCCAGCATAACCGTGCCGGCCGTCGCGGGTTGACCGCTTTGAATGGACTTGATCCAGGCATTTCCGCCGAAAATAACTCCAAATAACGATAAAAACGCCCCGATGAGCAATTGGATAGATGCTACAGTAAAGTCTCTTAAATAATATGTATAAAATATCCTTTTGAAGAAATTTTTCAGGTGATAGACAAAAAATTTGCCTATTTCTCTGGAAATGCTCAAATTGCTTTTTTCCTGGCCGTATCGCGCTTTGATGGGCACATCCACGACAACCGCCCTGATTATATTTAACCTGAAAAGCATGTCCGATTCAAAGAAAAAACGTTTCGCGAGTTTGTCCAGAGGCAATGCATTGAGGGCTTTGCGATGAATTGCCGTATACCCGTTTGTAGGGTCGAAAATGCTCCAGTATCCACTGGAGAGCTTGGACAGAAACGATAATCCCGCATTGCCGATTAAGCGTGCTGTCGGCATACCTTTGACATCTTCGATGTCGTAAAAACGATTCCCCTTTGAATAGTCGGCATAGCCGTTAGCAATCGGCGCCACAATATCCGGTAAATCACCAGGGTCCATCTGGCCATCGCTGTCTATTTTTACGATAATGTCTGCCTCAAGACTGAGCGCATGCCGATACCCTGTGATTACGGCGCCCCCGACTCCAAGATTTTTTTCATGGAATAGCACGGTGATTCGATCATCTTTGCAATGGTCCATGACATATCTTCCCGTTTGATCTGGACATGCGTCATCGACAACAACAATAGATTCGACTTCCTGCCCTATCGCTGCAATGACATCTGCAATAAACTGGCGGCTTTTGTATGCGGGGATCACAACCGATATTGTGGGTGAAGACATCTGGTTTCCTTTTAATTTTTATGTGTATCAATTTTTTAATTCAGAACAGAATCATTCATAAGGCTTTCTTGATATCGGCGTCAATCAATTACGCGCTGTGAAATTATATCAAATATTAAAAAGTATTGCATAAAATTCTTTTGATATTTATAAGATGCCTTCAAAAAGGTTGCATCAATCTGTTCTAAACGGAGAAAAATGATGGACGCAAAAAACGATCACGCAGATGGCGCGACGAAAATCATCGTTACAGGAGGGGCAGGTTTTATAGGCTCTCATGTGGTCGACGCATATATTCACTCAGGGCATGATGTCTCTGTGATAGACAATCTGTCAACGGGGAGGAAGGAAAACTTAAACCCTGCTGCAAGGTTATATCAAGCCGATATCCGGAGCAATGAACTGGATGATATTTTCAGGAATGAGCGTCCCCATGTCGTCAATCACCATGCCGCCCAGATTTCAGTTCCAGAATCTGTGCGTAACCCTCGATTTGACGCGGAGGTGAATGTTCTCGGATTTATCAATGTGCTCGAGTGTTCTATAAGGTACAAAGTCAAAAAAATCATTTTTATTTCTTCTGGCGGCGCTATATATGGCGAAGCGGATGAATGTCCGACCCCTGAAACATATGCGCCCAAACCCCTTTCTCCCTATGCCATCACCAAATTTGTCTCAGAACAGTATCTGCAATTTTATCGCCATCAGTATGGCCTTGAATATGCAGTCCTTCGCTATGCGAATATATATGGTCCCAGGCAAATACCAAAAGGCGAGGCTGGCGTGGTTTCAATTTTCATCGAAAACCTTATGGCCGGCAGGTCGTCCATCCTTAATGCTTTTGAGAATGAACCTCGGGGCATGGAGAGGGATTATTGCTATGTGGGGGATATTGCCCGAGCCAATATCGCAGCATTGGGGACAGACAAAAACGGAGTGTTCAATATTGGCACCGGAAAAGCCACGAAAACTGCGGATTTATATGACATCATTTATAGCCATTTTGCAGCCCGGCACCCAAAACTCGGTCATCCGGCCAGAGCTTCCGAACGTCAGGGAGACATTAAAAGGAGCTGCCTGAATGTGGAAAAGGCTATGAATTTGTTGGAATGGAAACCCCTGACGGACCTTCGCAAGGGCATTCAGCAGACTATTGATTGGTATGCTGCTGAAAAGAAGTAAAAAATAAACATATCGGGATTCTTCTTAGCTCAGCATCTTTCTTTGCCTCACGTCCCATGGGGCTTATGTCCTGAGGCAGCAGTTTTTATACTTCCTTCCGCTGCCGCATGGGCAGGGCGCGTTTCTGCCCGGTTGCGCAGACTTCCTATCGATTGGCCTCGGCGACGCATATTTTGGGGTTATATAATGCGGGGCGATCACCACAAAAAATGCGATCAGGGCCAAAAATTGCCTGCCGCCGTTGCTTAAAATATAGGACCAGATTTTTAAAACAGTATTTAACAGAATATTGTCTGAATATACGGATGAGATATTTGCTATAAAAATAATGGGATAATCCAGACATTCAACCAGAACAATCAATGGCAAGGAAAAGATAAAAGCTTTCAAACGCCTTTTTATCGGCAGGGAAGGCCAGGCCAGAATCAGCGAGAAAATTATAATGGGCGCGATGCAAAGGCTGCTGGCTTGGGCTTTATGCCGTGTTATATGGCCTGAATCGCCGGCGCCTTGCCGTCCCGGGGGCATCGGCTTGTTGACTTCGATATCTAATTGAAGATAGTTGATTTGGCCGATTGATACTATCCCGCCCTCCACCACCTTGTATTGGGGGTTCAGAAACTCAATTTCCCAAGTAAAAACCGGCAGAAGCAGCCGGATATAAAAGGGGCCAATCACATATAAAAAAGCGATAACAGCAAAACAGGCGGCAAGAAGACGCCAGAGAAAGCGTGAAGCATTCCATCTGTTCGGATTAACGGTTTTGGGGGCGGGATCTTTCAAGACGGCTCAACCAATACATAAAATAAACCAGGGCAACAAAAATAATGACGACTTGCCCAACATAAATATGCATCATATCGAAAAGCGCGGAATTATATTTTACAACATAATACAGACCGGCGATGCGGGCCAGATTAAATACATAAATAAACAAAATCCCCCCGAAGAGACCATAAGCTTTTGCGACGAAACCGCCGGGGTAGGATAGAATCGCGGCCATCAATAACAGCATCCCTTCGATTCCCTCGCAGCCGCGCCGGATTTCAACCATGAACACCCCATCGGTGATGGCGCCTTCCCGCACAAAAGTCTTTTCATGAGGCGTGATCAAATTGATTATTTTAGAACTCACGCTGGTTGTCAGAGTGTCGACGAGAAATGGCGTTGTAGAAGGCCTGGCATAATAGTACGCAGTCTGAAGCACAAAAAAGATAAGAATGAAGGATATAAAAAAACGGATTTCCCTTGAATTGGATTTGATAAGTTCAATAATTCTGTTCATTATCGGTCTCAATTGGTGAATTAATTTTCAATCTAAAAACTCATTCAAACATGAATCGTTGAAGTGTGAGCGATAAATATTTAAATCCGGTTGATCATGGAAGCCATGTATCCGGCGCCAAAGCCATTGTCAATATTAACAACCGCCACATTGGAGCTGCATGAGTTGAGCATGGAAAAAAGAGCGGTCAGGCCGCCGAAGCTGCTGCCATATCCCACGCTGGTCGGCACGCCGATGACCGGACGAGAGACTAAACCTCCCACCACGCTGGGAAGCGCCCCTTCCATGCCGGCCACAACAATCAGAACAGCCGCGGATTCAATTTTTTCCTTGTATTGGAAAAGCCGGTGTATGCCAGATACTCCGACATCGAAAATGGATTCGGCCTTATTGCCCATGAACGTTGCCGTCAGATAGGCTTCCCGGGCAACCGGAATATCCGATGTGCCCGCAGAAATAATAAGTATGCTGCCTTTCCCGGTAACAGGAATTTTTTCTTTGGCCACTGTGACCATGCGGGCGTCTTCATGATAAACAGCTTCGGGATAGGCGGCGACAACATGGCCGGCTTTTTCGGGATCGATCCGGGTAACCAGCACAACGTTTTCCTGGGGGATCATTTTATCCATGATCCCAATGATCTGTTCAGCGGTTTTGCTCTGACCGTAAATGACTTCCGGGAATCCTTTGCGAAGAGATCGGTGATGATCGATGTGCGCGTATCCGATGTCTTCAACGGTCAGGTGCTTTAAACTGTTAAGCGCCTGGTCAACAGAAAGGCTTCCGCTGGAAACGGATTGAAGTATTATTTTAATACGGTCGGAGTCCATGATCAGCATGCAGATGGATTAATAAATTTCTTCTTCAACAATGCCGCCGGGTTTTGAGGCGGGCGCGCCTGCCGACGGCGCTTTATTGGCGTTTGAAGGTGCCGGCATAGCGGATGAAGCATTTTTTAACCTGCCAACCCGGTCTTCCAAGTCCTTGATTGCTTTTTTTAACGCGGAAATGTCATTGGCAAGCGAAGCGATAGACTGCTTGCCCGCATCTCTTTCTTTTTTTAATGCAGTTTCGAGTTTGGCCGCATCAATATTGGCGGCGGATACTTTTTCAATTTCCTGTTGATTTTTGAGGATTGCAGTCTGAACTTTTAAAACACTGGCGCCGACTTCATCTGTTTTTCCAGCCACTTTATCGGTCTGCTGCTTCAGGTCATTGATTTGTTTTTTTAAGGGATCAAGGTCTTTTTTGATATCCGAGATGGCGGATTGAAGTTCGTTTTTGGTTGTTTTCTCTGCTTTATTGACAGTCGCCACGCCGGATTCTATCGTTTTCATCTTGGAATTGATGACAGAAATATCATCTTTTAAGGATTTTTTTTGATCTTCAATCATCTGATTGACCATGGCGACTTTTTCATTGATTTCTTTGGAAAGATTGGCAATTTCCTCAGCGCCGGATATGTTGATCGCTTTTATAGCACGCCATAAGCTGAAATATCCAATTGCGAAAACAAAACCGAAAAGTACAAGGCCGATCGCGATATACAATGTTGCATGGGTCCCCGCCGCCGGGGTTTCGGGCATTTTTGTCTTTGCGCCGTTGGATTTTTTCGGCGGTATGATATTGCTGATTTTTTCTTCAATTCCGTCTGATGCGGATAAATCGATTTTAAATGTTCCCTCTTTTTCTTCCATGACTGTTTACCTTAATAATGATTTTTATTCCCATTCAATAGTGCTGGGCGGCTTTGAACTGATGTCATAGGCCACTCGGTTCACGCCATTGACTTCGTTGATGATGCGGTTTGAAATTTTTCCAAGAAGCTTATGCGGCAGTTTAGCCCAATCGGCGGTCATGGCATCCCGGCTGGTCACTGCCCGGATGGCAACGATATTCTCATAGGTCCTTTTATCGCCCATGACGCCGACGCTTTTGATCGGCAGAAGAACGGCAAATGATTGCCACAATTTTTTATAGAACCCGGCGGCTTTGATCTCCTCGATCAAGATTGCATCGACTTTTCTTAATACAGACAAACGCTTAGCGTTAATCTCGCCGATGATGCGAATGGCAAGGCCCGGCCCGGGAAAGGGCTGACGCCAGACAAGGTCATCCGGAAGTCCGATCTCTTTGCCAAGCGCCCGTACTTCATCTTTGAAAAGGAATTTTAAGGGTTCAACAAGTTTGAGCTTCATTTTTTTCGGCAGTCCGCCCACATTGTGGTGGGACTTGATAATGGAGGTCGGGCCTCCGAAAGCCGAACGGGATTCAATGATGTCCGGATATAAGGTCCCTTGGGCGAGGTATTCAGCGCCTCTAATTTTAAAAGCTTCCGCGTCAAAAACATCCATGAATATTTTGCCGATGATTTTACGCTTTTTTTCAGGATCGATCACGCCGGCAAGGGCTCTCAAAAACTTAGAAGAAGCATTGACATACCGGATGTTGATGTGAAGATGCTCCTTAAACATGGTTTTAAGTTTCGCCGCCTCATTGAGCCTCAGCAGGCCGTTGTCTACGAAGATGCAAGTAAGTCGATGACCGATGGCTTTGTGGATCAGCACGGCGGTGACTGATGAGTCCACCCCGCCGCTTAAGCCCAGAATCACCTTTTTATCCTTGACCGTCTGCTTGACCGTTTCAATGGTTTCCGTGGCAAAAGCCTTCATGGTCCAGTTGGGCTTGCATCCGCATATGCCAAAAAGAAAATTGGCAATCATCTGTTTGCCCTTGGGCGTGTGTTCCACTTCCGGGTGGAACTGAAGCCCGTATAAGCGCCTGTTGAAATCGGCGGTTGCGGCAATGGGGGTATTGTCTGTGAAGGCGGTGGCGGTAAATCCCGGCGGCAACCGGTCGATGGAATCACCATGGCTCATCCAGCATTGCACGGTATCTTTGAGTGATTTGAATATGCCTTGAGATTCCGAAATAATGAGTTCGGCAAACCCGTATTCGCGTTTCGCCGCTCTTTTGACTTTTCCTCCCAGGGCATCCACCATAAACTGCATGCCATAGCAGATTCCCAGAATCGGGATGCCCATTTTAAAGATATCCGGATTGATTTTAGGGCTGTTTTTTTCATAAATGCTCGACGGGCCCCCGGAGAGAATAATCCCTTCAGGATTTAATGACCGCAGATAGGCTAAATCGACATGAGGAGGTTCGATCTGACAGTATACTTTATGTTCCCTGACCCTGCGAGCGATCAGTTGATTGTATTGCGAGCCGAAATCAACAACAACAATCATGAATCCTCCGGCAAATAATTTAAAAAAAATGAATAAACATTATATGTTATCGAATTTTATAAAGAAATTGATTAATTCGACTCAATATGGTAAAGCAGGCCGCAAAAGTCAACTTAATTTTCGTTAATTTCCGCTCATATATGGATTTCAGGAGCAATTTTATTAAATTTTTTTTATCCGAAATGAAGGGGCCATGATGATAATGATCAGTGAAAAGGAAATGCTTGCCATCCCTGGCCCTTGTCGCAGATTACACTGTTGCAAGGGCTGAAATGACACGACGCATCCTGACTCAGATATATGAAATTCAAACGCCTGCTGAGGCAGAGGTCACAGCGGCCTTGGGGGTTGACCACATCGGCAGCGTCATAGTGTCAGCGGCAGCTTGGAAACAGCCTGAAATAAAGGAGACACTTCGTTTTATCGAGTCAACTCCTGCAAGGAGCAGTCTGATCGTTTTATACCATGATCAGCAGTTGATTTTTTCATCTTTGGATTATTATCGGCCTGATATTCTCCATTTTTGTGAACTGCTGATCGATCCGATTACAAGAAAGCCTATTGAGGATTTGGTCCATTTGTGTCTGGACCTTCAGTCGGCGGTTCGGGAACGATTCCCTGAGATAAAAATCATGCGCTCCATCCCCATTCCAGAGTCGGGCAAGGCCGATGGTTTTTCCGTCATGAGTCTGGCGAAACTTTTTGAACCTATGAGCGACTATTTGCTCACTGACACGTTTATCATTGATAAGGGAATGGGGCGTGATCAACCGGTCAGCGGTTTTGTAGGAATTACCGGTAAAACCTGCGACTGGGATAGTGCCGGAATTCTGGTGGCGCAAAGCCGGATTCCCGTATTTCTGGCCGGGGGCTTGTCGCCGGACAATGTCTATGATGGGATCCTTCGCATCCGTCCCGCAGGAGTCGATAGCTGCACTTTGACCAACGCGCTGGGAGAAGACGGCCAACCCGTCCGTTTTAAAAAAGATATGGATAAGGTGAAGCGATTTGTCGAGGAGACCCGCCGGGCCGGACAAGAAGTTTGATTGACATTTTCGCTCAGACTGAAATATTTTGTTGAATATTCTCAATTGAATCATTAAATAGCTGTAAAACATCGATAAGGAGAGCGATACCCATGTATGAAAGCGGAGATCTCAGAAAAGGGATCAAGATTGAGATTGACGGTGATCCATATGTCGTCGTAGATTTCCAGTTCGTAAAACCCGGCAAAGGCCAGGCTCTTTATAAATGCAGGCTCAGAAACATGATCTCCGGAAACCAGTTTGACCGGACGTATCGGTCCGGTGAAAAATTCAAGCCCGCCAATTTGGAAGAACAGGAGATGGAATACCTTTATGCCGAAGGCGACCAATACTGCTTTATGAATACGTCTTCCTATGAACAGCACTATTTAAACAAAGAACAGATCGGCGATGATATGAAATTGTTAAAGGAAAACACGGTATGCAACGTCCTGCTTTTTGACGGCAGGCCCATTGCCGTATCTCTGCCGAATTTTATTGAGCTTAAAATTATCAAAGCCGATCCCTGGGTGAAAGGGGACACGGCGTCGGGCAGCACAAAACCGGCGACCCTTGAAACAGGATATGTGCTTCAAGTCCCGCCGTTTATCGAAGAAGGCGAAAGAATCCGTATCGATACTCGAACCGGCCAATATGTCGAGCGTGTTAAAGGCTGATATCTGCAATCAGGTTTCATGGTTCCAATTTCACGGTTCAGCGGCTTTAAAAACCATTGAACCGTGAACCTTTGATACGATTGCACTTCAATAATTCCATCCTGTATTAAGCACTTATTGTAGATCCTGTTTATCGAATATTTCAGATAACCCATTTGAATTTTTTCAGATATTTTTTCTTGACATTAACGTTAACTTTTCATACTGAATGAATACTCATTCACTGAATGAGTATTCATTCGTTTAATGTCGATTTTCATAGAGGGCCGCCATCAAAAAGCAAGAAAAAATAGCCAAACAAAATAATGGCAAATACCATCAGATTTTAAACGCGGCCATTAAAGTCTTCGCAGAATACGGATACTTCAAATCAACCATCTCCCAGGTCGCCCGGGAAGCCGGCGTTGCCGACGGCACCATTTATCTTTATTTCAAAAATAAAGACGATATTCTTTACAATTTTTTCAACTATAAAACTCGTCTGGTTTTTTCGGGTTTTTGGGAATCCGTCAAGCAGGCTGGAAACGCCGAAGACATGCTTCGGAATCTGATCCGCCGTCATTTGAGCGAGTTCCAGCAGGACCGGAGTATGGCAGTCGTGTTTCAGCGGGAGGCCCTCCAGGCCCGTTATATTGACGATGCGTACATCCGGGATATCGCCACCATGTATTTTGATATTCTGGATACAATTATTCAAAAAGGCCAGAAAGACGGAACCTTTCGAAAGGATTTCTATATCGGGCTTGGGAAAAGGTTTATACTCGGGGCCGTCAATGAAGTGATTAACACCTGGGTGGTGGCGGGAAGCAGCTATGACTTGGCGGAAATGGCGGATCCGCTGGTGGATTTATTCATCAGCGGCATAGGCATACATGCTGTAAAATAATGCATTAAAATATAAACAATTAATCATCATCAAAAGGAGAAAAGGCTATGGCTCAACTTATCGCAGATCGCAGGGATATCGATTTTGTCCTCTACGAACAACTGAACGTCGAACAATTCAGCAAGCATGAGAAGTATGAAGAATTCAACAAAAAAACCGTTGATCTGATCGTATCAGAAGCCAGAAATCTGGCGGTAAAGGAACTTCTTCCCACCCGTAAGGAAGGGGATGAAAAAGGATGCGTATTTGAAAACGGCCAGGTAAAAGTCCCGGAACTGTTTCATCGGGCTTATAAACTTCTTACCGAAGGCGAATGGTGCGCCATGCCGGAAGACCCGGAATATGGCGGACAGGGCATGCCCCGGTCTGTTTCCATGGCAGCCGCCGAATATTTCAACGGCGCCAACTATTCGCTGATGATGTATCCCGGCTTGACGCACGGGGCGGGACTTCTGATTGAGACTTTTGGAACTGAAGAACAGAAAAGGCTTTATTTGAAAAATATGTTTACCGGCAAGTGGGGCGGCACCATGTTGCTTACCGAGCCCAATGCAGGGTCTGATGTGGGGGCGCTGGAAACAAAGGCGGTGAAGAACCCGGACGGCACTTATTCCATCACCGGACAGAAGATTTTCATTTCCAGCGGCGATCATGACATGGTGGAAAACATTATCCACCCGGTGCTTGCCCGAATTGAAGGCGCTCCTGCCGGTACCAAAGGGATCTCTCTGTTTGCAGTTCCCAAATTCAGGGTCAACAAAGACGGTTCTCTCGGCGAATTCAACGACGTGGTCTGCGCCGGCATTGAGGAGAAAATGGGGATTCACGGCAATGCCACCTGCACCCTCGTTCTGGGCGGAAAAAACAACTGCATCGGCACGCTTCTGGGCGAGGAGAACAAAGGCATGCGGGCCATGTTCCTGATGATGAATGAAGCGCGGCTCCTGGTGGGCATGCAGGGGTATTCCTGCGCCACTTCTTCATACATCAACGCGGTAAACTACGCCAAACAGAGAATCCAGGGACGCCATCTTTTAAACATGCTGGCCAAGGAAGCTCCGTCCGTGCCCATTATTCAGCACCCGGACGTGCGGCGCATGCTGCTGACCATGAAAGCCTATGTGGAAGGCATGAGAAGCCTGCTTTATTATGTCGCCTGGTTAGAAGACAAGAGGCATACCACGGATGATGCTGCCGAAAAAGATAAATTCCAGGGACTCATCGACGTGCTGATTCCCATTGCCAAAGGATATGTGACGGACCGGGCCTTTGATGTATGCAATCTGGGTATGCAGGTATATGGCGGATACGGTTACATCCGGGAATATCCCCAGGAAAACCTCATGCGGGATTGCCGGATCACCATGATCTATGAAGGAACCAACGGCATCCAGGCCATGGACCTGCTCGGCAGAAAGCTTGGCATGAATAAGGGTAAACCTATCATGGATCTCATGGGTGAAATCATGAAGGTCACGGGCGAGGCCAAGGGGTTTGAATCTCTGAAACCGCTGGCGGAAAACCTTGAAAAGGCATTGAATAAACTTGGCGAAGTGGCCATGCACATGGGCAAGAACGCCATGTCTGAGAAAGTATTGCATACTTTTGCCCATGCCTATTCGTTTATGGAAGTCTCCGGAGATGTGGTGATGGCATGGATGCTTCTTTGGAGAGCTGTGATTGCGGCAAAAGCCCTTCAAAACGCCAAAACAAAAGACGCTGCGTTTTACAACGGTCTGATTAAAAGCGCCCAATATTTCGCCAATACTGTATTGCCCACAACCCGAGGGAAGATGAACTCAATTCTGACATTGGACACCGCATTCATGGACATTGACGAAGCGTCTTTCAATGCGTAATAAAATATCTTTCTCCCCGTTTTACGGGGAGAAAGATATCAAATTTTTCTTGACGGACTTTTTTTTTTCAACTACGCATAAAATTTCATTTTTATTAGAATTCTCGGATTAAACAGATTTATGTAAAAAGGGATTTGTCATGGAACCTCTATTGATTTCTCCGGCATCTTATAAACTTTTTGGATTTTTCCCGACCGTTATATTTTCGGTGTTGCTGCCGGCCCTTGGCGTGGGATTGTTTACTTATATCATAGCCAAGCGGATCGCGCCGCTGGTTCTGGCCAAGCCTGATTTCCGGTTTGACCGGCCCAAGGAGAGAATTTTCAGCGTGATCAAAATCTGGCTGGCCCAGTATCGGCAACCCAGATACATGATGGCCGGTGTTTTGCATATTATTATTTTTGCCGGTTTTTTGATCCTTTCGGTTCGATCCACAGAGCTGGTGATCAAGGGGATCAAAGAAGGTTTCATCATGCCGGGATTGGACAGCTTTGTCGGAGACATCTATTATGCATTGAAAGATTATGCCGCCACAGCCGTTTTCTTCGCGGCTGTGGTCGCTGCCATCCGTCGAGGTCTTTTCCGCCCGGATCGGTATGTCTATCCTAAATCCTACGGGCATGACCATACATGGGAAGCGATTTTCGTTTTAGGGATGATCGCCACGCTGATGGTTTCAGAAAGTCTCTATGAAGCCTGTCTTGTGGCAGCTCAGGTTCAGGCGGGCGAGCATGCGGAGTTTCTGGCGCCGGCGACCCTGGCGTGGGTGTTTAAAAACATGCTGCTCGACACCTCCATGGAACGCCTTCAAAGCCTGCACATCCTGTCCTACTATATACATGACATTACCTTCTTCTCATTTCTATGTTTTCTGCCCATGGGCAAGCATTTTCATGTTATCACCTCATTGTTTAATGTCTATTTCATGCGGCTGGAAAAAGGCAAGGTCCGTCCGGTCCGTTACGGCGTCAGCGACGATCAGCTTGACAGTTTGGAATCTTTTGGCGTTAAAAAATTTTCCGATTTCACATGGAAGGATGTTTTGGATTTTTATTCCTGTGCGGACTGCGGCCGATGCTCGGATCAATGTCCTGCCAATGCCGTCAAACGGCCGCTGTCGCCCCGGTTTATTTCCATCAAGGCCAGGGACTATGCTTTTTCCCATTTCCCTTTGAAAGGCGATTTTGTGGCCCAGGAAGCCTTGATCGGCGATATATACAGCGAGGATGAAATCTGGTCCTGCACCACCTGCGGGGCATGCGAGGAAGAGTGCCCGCTGGGAATCGAGTATATCAATAAGATCGTGGATATGCGCCGGGGCATGGTGGATGACGGCAATGTGCCCCAATCCCTTCAGAAGCCCTTGCAGTCACTTGAAAAACGTGGAAATCCCTACGGCAAGCTCGAAAAGAAGCGCGCCGAATGGACCCAGAGCCTCGAAGACTGCGAAGTCAAAATGTTTGATGAAGGGGATACGGCTGAAACCCTCTATTTTGTAGACAGCGTCACTTCCTATGATGAGCGGATGCAGTCTGTGGCCAGAGCCACCGCCAAAACCCTTTGCGCCGCCGGCATTGATTTCGGGATTCTCGGCAAAGATGAAAAAGACTCCGGCAACGAGGTCAAGCGGTTCGGAGAGGAAATGCTTTTCCAGGATCTCAAGTCCCAGAACACAGAGGCGATTATCGCCTCTGGCGCCAAGAAAATCGTCACCGCCGATCCGCATGCCTATAATGCATTGAAGAATGAATACTCCGGGTTGCCGCCGGTGGAACACATCAGCCAGGTGATCGCCCGGAGCGTCAAATCCGGTAAGATTAAGCTAAAAGGTGTGACGGAGGATGAGAAGGCGCTGGTCTACACCTATCATGATCCCTGCTACCTGGGGCGCCACAACGGCGTATACGATGATCCCAGGGACGCCATTGACGCCATTGACGGCATTCGGCGGGTGGATATGCTCAAGAGCCGGGACCGGTCTTTCTGCTGCAGCGGCGGCGGGCTGATGCTTTTTTATGAACCGGAAGAAGAACAGCGCATGGGCGTGCTCCGGGTCAAAATGGCTCAGAAAGCCGGCGCCAATGTGATCGTCACGGCCTGCCCGTTCTGCCTGGTAAATATGGAAGACGCCATCAAGGTCGCCGGTCTGGAAGGAAAAATGAAAGCCATTGATCTGGGTGAATTGATTGCCGAGCATTTGGAGTAAAATTTTTTTGGAATTAGAATTTTAGATTCCAGTTTTTTGATAATAACAAAAAAAATTTGGAGGAGGATATGGAAATTTTAGTTTGTGTCAAACGTGTTCCCGACACCGCTGAAAATGAAATTGTCATTAACAGCGCCGGGAATGACATTCAAAGAGACGACCTGGTCTATTCGGTCAATGAATGGGATAACTATGCGGTTGAAGAAGCCATTCAGATCACCGACCGGGTTGGCGGCAATGTGACTGTGGTGACGGTGGGCGACAGCGAATCCGAAGAAATTCTCCGTCGTGAAATGGCTATGGGCGCGCACAACGGCGTGCTTCTGGCAGACGACGCCTTTGAGGGTTCGGACGGCAAAGGGATTGCAACATTGTTGAAGGCCGTGGTTCAAAAAGGCAAGTATGATCTGATCCTCACCGGCGCTCTGGCCGATGACGGTGCAGGCCAGGTCGGCGGCATGCTGGCTGCCATGCTGGACTACCCTTACGCATCAGTGGTCAATTCCATTGAAATACTGGACGGCAACAAATTAAAAGTCGGCCGTGAGATTGAAGGCGGCAATCAGGAAATGAATGAAATCG
>JALOPH010000242.1 GCA_025453995.1 Desulfobacterales bacterium | reverse complement strand
GGCCCCTCGACGGTCGTTGATGCCATGGCGCGGGGAAAAGCCGCCGCCATAAGTATATTAAGCGATATCTGCAAAATATCCGTAACTGAAAAACACCATCAACGGCCGCAAAATAAGGACTTTCCCGAGATCCCGAAGGATATCCCCACCCAGGATCGGGTTCCCATGCCGGAAAAACAACCTGTCGCCAGGAAGGATAATTTCTCGGAAGTCGCCCTGGGTCTGTCCGAATCCCAGGTGATATACGAAACCGGCCGTTGCCTTCAGTGCGGCGTATGTTCGGAATGTATGCAGTGTGTTGACGTGTGCGGGGCAATCCGCGCCATCGACCATGATCAGATAGAGACGCACCAGGTTGAAAATGCCGGAATCATAATCCTGGCAGACCCCGAAATGGCTCCTCAAATCGGTGGGGAAGACGTTATTCGGGCATATGGTCCCAAATCATCCAAGACCGATGTCTACGCCATGATGATGCGAGGGTATTCGGCCGCGGCCCAGGCCATGTTGACCCTTGGGGGAGCATCCCTCATTCAGAAAGGACAGGGGCTGTCTTTCTACCAGCCGGATTTATCTCTGACCGGAGATGTCCGAATAGGCGTCTTTGTGTGTAAATGCGCGGAATCTCTGGGCTGGCTTCCTGACATGGATCTTTATATAGAAAAATTAGGCTCTCTTGAAAATGTGGTACACTCCCAAGTCATGGAATCGACTTGTATTCCCGGAGGAATTTCCTCAATAGTCAAAACGGTCAGGGATAAAGGTCTTACGCGACTGGTATTGGGCTCCTGTGCATGCTGCGCTTTAAATTTTTATTGCAGTGCGTGCACCGACCAGAGAAGCCGTTTAAAGTACGGACTTTTCAATGCAACAGGCATTACGGCATCCATGGTGGTGACACGCAATATCCGGGGCGAAGCTCTGGCATTGTTGAAAAAGGACCCGGCACAGGCAATGAGCAAGTTTGAGGGTCTTTTAGAACGCTCGGTCAAGGCGGCCCGACACCTGGAACCATTTTCTTCCCCGGCAAGAAACTATAATTTCGCCGCAGCGGTTATCGGCGATTCAGAAGCCGCCGTGCACAGTGCGTCGATTCTTGCCGGAGTCGGCATGGACGTTTTCATGTTCGCCAACGGTGACAAACCACCGGAAATCGCGGATAAATTTCCCAACATTCACTGTTTTGAAAATACCGTGGTCAATCAAATCAGCGGAACTTTAGGTGATTTCAGGATAGACATTCAGTCGGGTGAATTTGTCCAAAGCATTCATGCGGGGGCGGTCATCCTTGGAGAAAAATCAAGGAAAAATATTCGCTATGTGCATCAAAACGGGATGAAAAGCCGCAGCATCATCTGTTCCATGCAGGAAAAAGACATGGCCGGGATTCCATTTTTCTATCCGGGCATGACCAGCATTGCAGGGTTGTTTTTGTGCTCTCCTCCCGGCATCCGTATTTCCGAAAGGCAAAAAGGGGAAGCCGCCGCTGTTCTGGCCGCCGCCGTGATGCCTCGTGGCCCCAGGAAGAGCAAGGGCTATACCGTGGTGATCGACAAGGAGATTTGCAGAAATTGCGGGCGTTGTGTTGCCGCATGCCCATATCAGGCCATCACGCTTCATGAAAATGATTTTGGCGGATGGTACGCATCGGTTGATGAAGCTTTTTGCAAAGGATGCGGAAACTGCATTTCGGTATGTCCGTCAAATGCAGCCGACAGCCCTTATCGAAGCCAGAAATTCTTCGAGCAGACACTGGAAAACATATTACTTCAAGTATGAACAGTAGACGGAGCTTCCAGCTCCTTAAAAAGACAATGAATAAAAAAATCAAATTGAGACTCACATAATGGAAAACTTTAACGTCATTTTGTTCCTGTGCAACTGGGGACCTCATGCTGCTTACCAGCAGCTTCAGGAGGTTGACTATCAGATTCCTGCCGAAATTAAGATGGTACGGATTCCCTGTACCGGACGAATTACCAAAGCCCTACTTTTCAAGGCCTTTGAAATGGGAGCCGATGGTGTCGCCTTGGTGGGATGTGGTTCCGGCACCTGCCGTTATGGTTCGGGAACCCAGGCGGCCGGCAACAACACCGAAGATACCAGAAATATTATTGAACTATTAGGCATTGGCAAGGAACGCATGCGCCTGGCTACTTTCCTGCCCCATGAATCTCAGCCGTTAAAAGAGTTTCTATCCGATTTTTGCAAAAATATTCAGGCAATGGGAAAAAGCCCGATCACACCGGCCCGCAAAAAAGAAGAAAGTCTTTTTGATGAAAGTGTCGGGGCAATCGTGGCCAGATACGACGCCTTCAGTTGCCAGGACTGTGGAAAATGCACATCTTCATGCCCCCTGGCACTGTGTGGAAAACCCTATTCGCCCCGTGACATTGTCAGCGGCATTATCCATGGCGAGGTCATTTCTCAAAAGGTTGAAAACGATATCAATGCTTGCCTGACCTGTGGGATTTGTTATGAAAGATGCCCTTCGGATGTAAACTTTCCTGAATTTATACGGGATATGCGATGCATTATCGGTTCTGACGGAGGCAACGGGACCGGTCGTCAGGCCCACGGTGGATTTTTTCAATCCCTTATGCGCGCCATGGTGTCTCCTGATTTAAAACCAAAGCGGTGGAATAATATCCCGGAACAAATCCGGACCGACCCGGACAGCAAAGTGATGTTTTTCGGAGGCTGCGCCCCCTATTTCGATGTTTTTTTCAAACGCCACCACCATGTGAAAACCATGGATATTTTATCGGACTCACTGAAGCTGCTGAATTTTTTTGATGTCTATCCGCGCCTTTTTAACGAAGAGCGCTGCTGCGGCCATGACCTGTTATGGTCCGGCGACCGGGCCAATTTTATCCGGCTGGCAAAACTCAATGTGGAAGCCATACGCGATGCCGGAATCGAGACAGTCATCACTTCCTGTCCCGAATGTTACAAAACAATCAAGTTTGATTATGAAAACCATGGCATTGACTTGGGTTTCAATGTCATTCATCTGTACGAATTTCTGGAAACCGAGATCGACAAAGGAGCGGTTGAGTTTAATCATTTAAATAAAAAAATCACATTCCAGGATTCATGCCGATTAAACCGGATGGAAAATGTGCGAAACTTTCCAAGAAAATTGATCCATCGTCTTTCGGTGGACAAATTTGAAGAAATGAAAGATTCGGACCGAAGCGCCCTTTGCTGCGGCAACTGCGCCTGGACCGGATGCGATGCATTCAGCAAAGCCCTTCAAGTCAAACGTCTTCGCCAGGCCCATGCCACTGGAAGCGACCTGATGGTCACCTCATGCCCCAAGTGCCAGATCCATCTGAGTTGCGCCATGCAGGACTCCATGCTCGGTGATGAACTCAAAATGGATATGATTGATCTGACAAGCGTTATCGCCAATACCATATGCTGGGAATAAAGGATTTAAAAAAATGGCTATAAACATTGCCCCGGAAACATCTTGCGAAAACGGTGCGCGAATCGGCGTTTATGTGTGCCGTTGCGGACTGAACATTGCCCAGACCGTCGATTGTGAAAAAGTCGCTCAAGCCTTAAAGGGTATCGCCGGCGTGGCTATATCAAAAGACATTGCCTATGCCTGTTCGGAACCTGGTCAAATGGAAATCAGGGAAGACATTCGCGAGCACGAGCTGGACAGAATCGTTGTGGGGTCGTGTTCACCAAGGCTCCATGAGATCACCTTTCGACGGATGATGCAACAGGCCGGCCTGAACCCTTATCTTCTGGAAATGGCCAATCTCAGGGAACAGTGCAGCTGGGTCCATATGAAAGAGCCCCAGGCCGCGACTTTAAAAGCCGAAGATCTGATCAGAATGTCCATATCCAGGGTCAAGCTTCTCTATCCTCTCTATGAGGAAACCATCCCGTTGACCAAACGAACATTGGTGATCGGCGCAGGTGTCGCCGGTATTCAGGCGGCTCTCGATCTTGCCGACAGCGGTTATGAAGTGGTGATGGTGGAAAAAAATCCGTCCATCGGAGGTACCATGGCCCAGTTGGATAAAACCTTTCCCACCATGGACTGCTCCATCTGAATTCTCGGGCCGAAAATGGCGGATGCCGGTCGGCATCCAAACATTACGATTCATACGCTCAGTGAAGTCACCGATGTCAAGGGGTATGTGGGTAACTTTAATGTCAGGATATTGAAAAAAGCCCGGTATGTGGATGAAAAACAATGCACATCCTGCGGCGATTGCGCCAATGTCTGCCCTGTGGTTTTTCCCGATGAATTCAACATGGGACTTTCATCCCGCAAAGCGGTTTATATCCCGTTTCCCCAGGCGGTGCCGTCTTCCTATGTCATCAACATGAATGAATGCATGGGACGGGGATGTTCAAAATGTCTGGAAGCATGTAACAAAAAATGTATCCAGTTTCATATGTCGGATGAAACCATCAATGTCAAGGTCGGCTCCATTATCGTAGCTACCGGACTTGAACCCTACGATCCAAGGGAAATGGATGAGTATGGCTACACCAGGTTTGAAAATGTTATCACCAGCCTGGAGTTCGAGCGATTGGTCAATGCGGGAGGTCCCACAAAAGGAGATATCATCCGACCCGGGGACAGAAAACATCCCAAATCCGTAGGCTTTATCCAGTGTGTCGGCTCCCGGTCCAAAAAGAAGGGTGGAGAATACTGCTCCAATGTCTGCTGCATGAACACCATTAAAAGCTCGCTGGTGTTAAAGGAACACGACCCGGATATGACCGTAAAGGTCTTTTATATGGATATCCGCGCCTTTGGAAAAGGTTTCGAGGAGCTTTACAACCGAAGCCGGAGACTTGGGGTTCAATACTTGCGGGGCCTTCCGGGGTCCGTTGAAGAGCTTGAGGACGGAAGCATGCGGGTGGCGGTGGAAAATACGGCCACCGGTCGGATTGAATTTCACGATCTGGACATGCTGGTCCTCGCTCTGGGGATCAAACCCTCCAATGGAACGCGAAAACTTCAGGAAATGCTGGGGCTTCAACTCAACCCGGACGGATTTTATCTGGAGGCCCATCCCAAGCTTCAACCGGTGGATGCCGCCACACGCGGAATATTTTATGCCGGATGCGCTGAA
>JALOPH010000064.1 GCA_025453995.1 Desulfobacterales bacterium | reverse complement strand
AACGGCAGCTTTCTTTTATTCTTTGTGCTCTCTGCGGTCTTTATGTTCGAGGTCTTGAGCATGGGATTGATCGTGGGGGTGTTCATGCGTACCCAGGCCGCGGCGCTGGCACTGTCGTTTTTGGTGTTGTTTTTCCCCGGCTTTTTCCTGACTGGAATCTTTTTTCCCCTGGCTTCCATGCCGGAGGAAGTGCGCCTGCAAGCGATGTTCCTGCCGGGCACGCATTTCGCCATCATCACGCGCGGGATTTTTTTGCCGGGCGTGGGAATGGACGTGCTCTGGCCGTACGCAGTGATGATGGTGATCCTGGGTGTGGCTTTCACCGCGCTGGCGTCGTTGTTCTTCCGTAAGAAACTGGCGTAATCCCTGACCCCGCCCTCTCCCTTTGGGAGAGGGAAATGGATATGAGATGTTGAAAAGAATCTGGTCGTTGGTTGTCAAGGAATTCATTCACCTGCGCAGTGACTGGTGGCTGCCGGTGTTTATGCTGGTCGCCGGCACGATGGAATTGTTTCTCGTGGCCTGGGTGACGTCGCGTCCGATCACCAATTTACCGGTCATGATTCTCGACCAGAGCCAGAGCGCAGCCAGCCGTGCCGTCGTCAACGGTATTGAAAATACAAAAACCTTTGCCGAGCCCGAACAGGTCAAGGATATGCAAACCATACGGGATGCCATGGATCGCGGACAGGTTAGTGCCGCGCTGGTCATCCCGCCGGATTTCGCCGAACAACTCCAATCCGCCAAGAGCAAGCCGACGTTGCTTGTCATCCTGAATGGCGCGGAATTGACGCCTGCCCAAGCCGCCAACCGCTCCATCCGTGGCCTGGTGCGGGATATTGATGAAAGAATCATGATCCAGCGCCTTGGGTTGAGTCCCGAACGTTTCAGCGGATTCCGTCCCAGCCTGCGCGTCTGGTTCAACGAAAACCTTTCCGAGGCGCTCTACACCACGCCTGCCGAGCTGGGGATGATGCTTGAATTCACGATCCTGCTATTTGCCGCTCTTGCCTTTTCGCGAGAGCGCGAATTGGGAACCATCGAGCAGCTGCTGGTTATGCCCTTCTCCTCACTGGAGATCATCATCGGGAAGTCCATACCGGTAATTGTTGTGGGCTTTGCAGATTTCCTGCTGCTGTTGGGCATGGTCCATTTCGCCTTCGACGTGCCGGTTCGCGGCTCGCTCTTTTTATTGCTGACGCTTGCGTTTGGTTACCTGCTGGTGGAGTTGTGCAAGGGCCTCGTGCTCTCGGTCATTTCAAAGACCCAGCACCAGGCGTTTCTGCTTGTTCTTCTGGTCGGGATAATGGATTTCATGTTCACCGGCTATGCCGCACCCGTGGAAAGCATGCCACAGGTTTTGCAGTGGTTCGCGACTATTATCCCTGCTCATCATTGGATGACCATTCTGCGCGGCATCCTGCTCAAAGGCGCCGGCCTGGATGTGCTCTGGCCGAGTGTGCTGGCGCTCCTGGTCCTTGGAATTGCGATTGGGACGTTTTCGTTCCGTTTTGTGAGGAAGGCTTTGGATTGACAGGAATGACTGAAAAGTGAATAGTTTTAAATTCTATTAATAACTGAACACGGATGACTGTTTTGGAAGACGATATGAGCTCTGCCCAACCCGCCATACAAACAACCAACCTCACAAAACGTTTTGGCGACTTTGTCGCTGTCAACCGCGTGAATTTTGAAGTTCAACATGGTGAAATTTTTGGGTTCCTCGGGCCAAACGGCTCAGGCAAGACAACCACCATCCGTATGATGCTTGGATTAATGCAGCCCACCTCCGGTGCGGTCGAAGTGCTCGGCATGAAAGTGGATGACGATACGCGCAGTATTCGTCCGCGTGTGGGATACATGTCCCAGCGGTTCAGCCTGTATGACGACCTGACCGTAATACAAAACCTGAATTTTTACGGCGCAGCATATGGCCTTTCCAGCGCGGACCTCAAAACGCGAATCGCCGAAGCCCTGACCCTGGCCGGACTCGGAGGCCGAGAGGACGCCAGGACGAAAGAACTCCCCGGCGGCTGGCGTCAACGGCTGGCTCTGAGCGCAGCCATCCTGCACCGCCCGGAAGTTCTTTTCCTTGATGAGCCCACTGCAGGTGTCGATCCCCTTTCCCGCCGCGCGTTTTGGGATTTGCTCTATCGGCTTGTCGCGGAGGGGATCACGGTCTTCGTCACCACCCACTACATGGACGAAGCCGAGCATTGCCATCGGCTTGCATTCATCCAGCATGGCGCGATCATCGCCTGCGGCACATCCGCCGAGATCAAAAGCACAATGATGCGCGGGGAGGTACTCGAACTCGAGCCCTCGGATGCGCCGGGAGCGGTCGGGATACTGCGCGCTGCCCAGGCGAAGGGGATCATCCCACTTTTGGAGGTGGAACTTTACGGCGCGCTTGTCCATGCGGTCGCGCCGAATATCAGCAAACATCAACACGCCATCGAACGCGAACTCCACCGCGCGGGAATCCTTGCCGGGCGAGTATCCGTGATCGAGCCGTCGCTCGAAGACGTCTTTATCTCTGCCATGAAAAAATAGATCGGAGGTTACTGTGAGAAAAAACACCATCATCCCTGTCCTGTTACTCGTCCTTTCGACCGCAGGGTGCGGGACGACGAACGATACCGCGATCCAGGCCTCGGGTCAGATCGAGGCGAAGGAGATCGTGGTCGCCTCGGAACTGTCGGGCCGTGTTGCCGAGGTATTTGCCGCCGAGGGGGATTCCGTCACGGCTGGCGATCCGCTTCTTCGTCTGGACGACAGCCTGCTCCTGTCCGAGAAACAGGCTGCGAAAGCCGCGATGGACTCCGCCCACGCGTCCGTTCGGGTCGCGCAGTCGACGTTGGATTCCGCCCTTGCCCAGTATGAGATGGCCCTGACCTCCGCGCTGTTCGAGGAGGCATTATTGACTCGAAAGAATCGGTGGAAGGGGAGCAAGCCTGACGAGTACAACCAGCCTGTCTGGTATTTTTCAAAGGTGGAGCAGATCCGCTCTGCAAAGTCTGCCGTCGCTTCGGCCAGGGACGCGCTGAGCAAGGCTCAAAACAACCTGAATGAAATTTCAAAGAGAACGGACAATGCCGAGTTTCTCGAGATCGAACGGAGTCTTTCCGATTCGCGCATGGCATTCGATATCACCAGAGCGGTGCTGGACTCGACCGACCTCGCCTCGGATGAAACGTATCTGAGGGATGCAGCCCAGATCGCGCACGATAAAGCCATTGCCGATTTAAAGGATGCGCAGAAAGACTACAATAAAGCGCTTACAAACGAGGGCGCCAACAATGTGTTGAAGGCCCGCGCCGGGTTGGAAGTGGCGCGTGAACAATATTACACCGCATTGGATACCTTGCGCGCCCTTCAAACCGGCGAACAATCGATTACTGTCCTGGCTGCGGACAAGGCTGTGGACCAGGCGCGGGCGGTGCTCGATCAAGCAGAGTCCGCTGTGGCAGCCGCGCAGCCCTCCCTGGATTTGATCAGCAAGCAGATGGACAGACTCACCATCCGGGCGCCAATGGATGGCACAGTGCTTATCCGCAGCATTGAGGCCGGGGAGGTTCTCCAGGCCGGCATGCCCGCCATGACCATCGGCAAACTCGACGAATTGAAGGTTAGGGTCTACATTCCCGTAACCGAGTACGGTCAACTCAGTCTTGGGCAGCAGGCCAACCTGACCGCGGACTCGTTTGCCGGCGAGATCTTCGCCGCTAAGGTCACGCGCATTGCGGAAAAATTCGAGTTCACGCCGCAGAATGTACAAACCAGGGAGGGGCGGCAAACGACGGTTTATGCGATCGAGTTGGCTGTTGAAAATACGGATGGGAGGTTGAAACCCGGCATGCCGGTGGATGTGACGTTCGAGACGGTTGCGAAGTAAGTTTACCTATGTCCCCAAACGACAGGCGACATCATCGCCTGTCGTTTGGTATTTCAGGCCGTGGTGCTGACCTGACCGGTGTTAGCGGTGACGCTTCCTTCAGAAGCAATAGGACCGGTCTGCACAGTTAATCGTTAAAACAACTTGCCAGATATATTCCTCGCTTTTTCACAGATACCCCGCTATGAAGCATTCAATAGCAACCTATCAGCTATCCTGAAAAATATGGCAACCTCATGATGTGGGACGGCCACCAAAACAAAAGTATTTGTCTGGGTTTATCGATAATCCCCGCTATTCGAGGTTTTTGGAATACTGTCGGTTTTGGTTGTTATATTCATTTTTTTCCTGTTTTCCAAAGATAGTCCAATTCCCTTATCTGTAATAGCTATCGATGAATATTTTCATTATGTTTCTTCAAAACTGTTTATTTATGATCCGTATCTTACCCAATTTTACCAGGCTTGATAATGAAAATGACATGCCGGACGCCATCTTGACTGCTGATTGGCTGATCCGGCCCGAGGCGTGGATGGCTTTCATAAGAACGCCCGATGGGTCAATTTGGGTCATGACCAGCAGGAATACCGATTCTTTCAGCACACGGACAGCCGGCCCGGCTACCACAAATTTTTTATCGATCAGAAATGCATCCAGATCGCCGAAAGAAACCAGCATGGGTTTGGATGAGGGCTTGAAATCCGTCATCCGCCTGCCGGTATGATGCCGGATGATATTGACGGCGGCAGTTTTCCCCATATCCAGTGCATGATAGGCTTGCTTGTTGATCGGGTACCGGGTATCGGCCGCGTCGCCGGCTACAAATATATTCGGATAATCTGCATGCTGAAGCGCTGCATTCACCGGCGCCCAATGATAGGGCGTTTCGGCAAGCCCGGACTCATATAGCAACGCCGGCGGCATGCCGCCGCCGGTCCAGATCGTCATCTGGGACGGGAGTTTGATCCCCCTTGATAAATCAATGGAATGTTTCCATACCCGGGTAACCATCATATCGGTATGAAAAAAAACAGGATAGGGTTTGCACAATCGCCGCACTTCGGCATCGATGTCAGCCGGCGCATCCTTCATGAGTTTGTCTTCTTTCTCGATGACATGGATGTGGATATTTTTGTTTTTCCTGTATTTCCGTAGGATTTCCCCCAGCGCTTCTACGCCTTCAAACCCGCCGCCGACGATCACGATGGAGGAAGTTCGTTTTTTCCGTGCGAGATTTTCAAGGCGCTCACCGATGGCGTTGCAATGCGCTACGCTCCTGAAAGGCATGGCATATTTTTCCGCGCCCCTGACATTTAAGGTATTTGTCGTTCCGCCGATGGCTATGACACAATAATCATATATCAGCCGATTCCCGGAGGTTGTGACGACAATGTTTTTTCCGGGCAGGATGGCGGCTGCCGCTTCGGGAATAATGCGGTGACCTGCCCGATAAACAGCCGTCTTTTTTGAAAATTGAAGCAAATCAGGTGTTTTAAATCCGGAGATCAATTCATGAATGTTGGGGGAAAACTCAACCCACGGCCACGGGTCAAGGACCGTGACCCGGAATTCTTTTGGGAGGGAGGTGGCGGCCTGCAAACCGGCAAAATTGGCACCGACAATCACGACCGATGGCAGAGGCCTGCGCTTCCTTTTATGATTCATGCTGGCCGATATGATGCTCATATAAAATACATATCAGAGTTATCCAAAAAAATAATGAAAATTATGCCAAAAAATGTTCAAAACGTCTTTACAATTAGAATTTAATAGTTAACGTTTTAACATTAACTATTAAATCTTCTATTCAAACCGCTAAGCAAAAAAAATGAAAGGAGATCACCATGAAAGTAAAAGACTATTGCGGCAGCATGGAAATTGAACTGACGGCATGGAAGGCAAAACTTTATGACATGATTAGAAAAATTGACAAACTTTCCTCCGGTGATAAAGAGAAGATGCTGGGCAACATCGGCGATCTGCACAATATCGTCACCGAACTGGAAGATCGCATCAGTGAACTCAAAAACGAATGTCCTACGGAATGGAGCCCCCAGAAAAAACAGATCGATAACGCCCACGTGGATATGCGGTCAAAATATGAGGAAACCATGGATTATATCGGCAAGGCCAGCCCGGTGTCGATTCCAGGTTGATTGAAATGACCGTGGATCAATAAGTTGTATGTAAAAAGCAGGATTTGCTTGATCCTGCTTTTTTTTTGAAATCCTCAAAATATGAAACAGGAACGGCCATGGACATCAAACAGGAAATTAAGCAGGATTTAAGCGATCTGTTTTCGGATCAGAATCTGGCCGTACTCGCAACCCATCATAGCGGCCAGCCGTATGCCAGCCTGGTGGCATTTGCGGCAACACCGGATTTAAAGCACCTGTTATTCGTTACCGGCACGGCTACCCGCAAATTCTCAAACCTGCAATCAGACCCCCGTGCAGCAATGATCATTGACAACAGGGAAAACCAGGCAATGGATATTGCCCGGGCCATGGCCGCCACGGCAACAGGGACAACAGAAATCGTCCCTGAAGAACATGCGGGAGATTTAAAAAAATTATATCTTGCCAGACATCCTCATCTTGAGGAGTTTCTTGAATCGCCGTCAACGAGTTTGATGCAGCTTAGAGTGAAGTGCTATTATGTGGTCCGCAAATTCCAACAAGTGACTGAACTTCATATGGATTCATGAGCATTATTCTCACCCCTCATGAAATAAAAAAATCAGATGCGGATAAGGCCGGGGGAAAGGGCGTTGCTCTGGCTGAAATGTCCCGCCGGGGTTTTCCGGTACCCCGATTCATTTGCATCACCACAGATGCCTACACCCGATATGCAACGGAGACCGGTCTGCGCCCGAGAATAGAGCTGGAGCTTAACCGCAAAGATTTTCATGACATGCGCTGGGAAGAGATCTGGGATGCGTCGCTTCGCATACGCAACATGTTTTTGCGTACACAGATTCCAGAAAACCTCCGTCAAGAAATATCGGATGCTTACCGGTCTGTTTTTAAGGGTGCTGCCGTGGTTGTCCGGTCTTCTGCGCCGGCCGAAGACACCAAAGAGAGTTCTTTTGCCGGTCTTCATGAATCCTACGTCAATATCAGGGGGGAAGATGCGGTGCTGGAACACGTAAAAAAGGTCTGGGCCTCTTTATGGTCGGATGCCGCGCTGCTGTATCGAAAAGAACTCGGTCTGGATGTTTTTAAAAGTTCGATGGCGGTTATCGTCCAGGAAATCATTGACGGCGATCGATCCGGGGTTGTGTTTACAAAAAATCCGAACGAGCCCGTGCAGGGGGTCATCGAATCCGTGTATGGATTAAATCAGGGGCTCGTGGACGGCGCCATTGAACCTGACAGATGGTTCGTCGACCGGAGCAGCAGAGAAATCGTATCCCATGTTCCGGCAACACGTGAGAATTATATTGTTTCCGGAACCGCCGGAATCAGAGTGGAAAGCCTTCCGCAGGCAAAGGCCGGTTATCCCCCGTTAAACAAAATGGAAGTCCACGATGTTTTTAATACCGCATTGAAGTCCGAGACGCTTTTTAACAAGCCTCAGGACATGGAGTGGACATACCGGGACGATGAGTTCTTTGTTCTTCAATCCCGTCCCATCACCGCCATTTCAGAAAATAACGATGTGTCTGAGAATGACAAACGCCTCTGGTACCTGAGCCTGAGAAGGAGTCTTGAAAATTTAAAAAAATTGCGGGTAAAAATAGAAGGCGACCTTATTCCGGCCATGATTCATTCGGGTGAAAAGCTCAAGCAAAAAGATCTGGCCACGTTTACCGATGAAATGCTGGCCGATGAAATCCAAGACCGGATCAAGGTTCACCGGAAATGGGTGGATGTGTATTGGGCGGAGTTTATCCCTTTTGCCCACGGCGCAAGGCTTTTCGGCAAAATTTATAACGAACGGGTGCGGCCGGAAGATCCCTATGAATTTGTTGAACTGCTCGAAACATCCAAACTGCAGAGCCTGGAACGCAACCGGCGCCTGGAGGAAATGGCCGATAGTGTCAGGGCAAATTCTGCAGTGCGGGAAGCCCTTGAATCGGGTCATTATGAAGCCCTTGACCGGAAATTTTTGGATCAGGCAACCCAATACAATGATCAATTTTTTCAGGCATCAGAAATTTTGCCAGAAGGGTCTCCGGAGATACCGATCCCAAAAGATCTTTTATATGTTGTTCTTGAAATGGCCAAACATCCTGTTCGCAGAAAAAACAGGGATCAAAACCATTCGAACCATCTTCAAAAATCATTTCTGGACTGTTTCGAAGGCAAAGAGCGGAAAAACGCGGAAGAGCTCCTGGATCTTGCCCGGGCCAGCTATCGCCTGAGAGATGATGATAATATGTATCTTGGCCAAATTGAAAAAGAAATGGATCGCGCAGTCCGGGAAGGCACAAAACGGCTTTGCAAAAGAGGCAGGACAAACCTTGATGCAGTTGCGCCCGGTGAAATTGCAAAATGCCTGAAAGACCCAGTCCACGTTCCGGAGGTAAGGCTTCCTGATAAATCGACCGATCATAAGTACACGGTCAGAGCTCGCCAGCTTATTGGGCAGCCGGCGGTCAAAGGCCTTGCGGCCGGCCCGGCCAGGGTCATAAGAGAAATATCAGAAATAAGGCAGTTTAAAAGCGGCGAGGTGCTCGTTTGCGATGCGATTGATCCGAACATTACCTTTGCCGTCCCGCTCGCGGCTGCTATTGCAGAACGCAGGGGGGGCATGCTGATTCACGGGGCGATCATTGCCCGGGAATACGGGATTCCCTGCGTAACGGGAATTCCGGATCTGACGGGAAAAATTGAAACAGGCGATTTTGTCACAGTGGACGGTTTTCTCGGGATTATCACGATCAATAGAAACAATAAAGAACCGCTTTGATGAAAAAATTTTCAATAAAGGCAGAGAGACCGTGCTGACGTTTCTTACCGGATTTGCAAGAGGCCTTTTTGGAATTACGGCCTTTATTTTAAACACCCTTTTCTGGGCAGTTCCGATTTACATCGTCAGCCTCTTCAAGCTGACCATTCCATTTAAAATGGTTCGAATAACCTGTGACACGCTCATTAACAGGCTTTCATATGCCTGGATGTACTGCAACAACCTCTTTATAGACCTGCTAAAAAAGGTCGAATACAAAGTCCAGGGGATCGAAGAGCTTGAATTGGATCAATGGTATCTGGTCATGGCGAATCATCAGTCATGGGTGGATATCATCGTTTTGCAAAAAATTTTTCACAACAGAATTCCTTTCGTGAAATACTTTCTTAAAAGGGAGCTGATATGGGTGCCTATTCTCGGCTTGGCCTGGTGGGCCATGGACTATCCCTTCATGAAAAGATATTCTGCCGATTTCATCAAAAAAAATCCCCATCTAAAGGGTAAAGACTTGGAAATGACGAGGCGTTACTGCGAAAAATTCAAGGATAAACCCACATCGATCATCAATTTCGTTGAGGGAACACGCTTCACAAGTGAAAAACAATGCAAACAGAACTCTCCTTTCCGGCACCTGCTGAAGCCCAAATCCGGCGGCATCGCCTTTGTTCTTTCCGCCATGGGCGAGTATATTCAAAAGATCATCGATGTGACCATTGTCTACCCGGATGGCGCTGAAACCTTATGGGAATTTTTGAGCAGCGCCCGCACACGCATCTTTGTTCATATCAATATTTTTCCAATTGATTCGGAACTCATCGGCGACTATTTTAATGATGATGCGTTCAGACAGAATTTTCAGAACTGGCTGAACCGTCTCTGGACTGAAAAGGACATGAAGATGGAGGCAATTCTGTCACATACAAAAAGTGACAACTTTCCTTCACAGGAACGATAAATTTAACAAATCATTTGGTTATGAAACGAATAAAAAATATCAGCAAATTCAACAAAAAAAGGTAAGTGATCATGAAAAAAATCGGCATTATTCTCGGGATAGGAATCCTTTTGTTTATCGCGATTTCCGGGTGGTGGATCTTCAGTCGTCCTGACCGTGGCACGACCGGGGAGGTAAGCACCCGTTTTCGATGGATCGGCCCCAACGACAAAATCGTGATAGACGCCTTTGACGACCCCAAAGTCCAGGGTGTCGCCTGTCACATCTGCCGCGCACAAACCGGAGGAATAAAAGGCGAATTGGGCGTAGCGGAGGACACAAGTGACGCCAGCATTGCTTGCCGTCAGGTCGGCCCGATCAAAATTGTCGGTGAGCTCAAAGATGGCGAACCGGTCTTCGACGAGCGCCGCAGTCTTTTATTCAAGAAGCTTCAGGTTGTTCGCTTCTTCGATCGCGAGCGTAATGTTCTGGTTTATGTGGCGTATAGTGATCGGGTAATCGAGGGTAGCCCGAAGAACAGCATCAGTACAGTGCCGATCATGGGGTGGCCATCTCCATAGCCTTCACTTGATAACGGAATAAAGGGAGGAAATTTATGCCAGATTTTACAATAAAACATACTGACGCAGCATAATATCGTTATCCAAACTGATGAAAAAAAAGTCATGGAAGGTAAACATATGATCCAGATCATAAGCAACGATAAACGCCATTTCATCTTAATTGACGTTCCTTCATGCAAGGGATGGGGATACAGCGATGAAACACTGAGAGGGCAAAAGAAGTAATACTTCCCAAGCGCATGGACTCCGGCCGGCAAATCCGCTGCATTCCTTTGGCGCCGGTGACCTTGAGATTTTATCAACCATAGTCTTAGATAAAAGCACAAACTTGGGGGTAAAATATGAAAAAAATCAATATTGGAAAAACTCTGAAGAAAAAAGGTTAGCAAAAAGACAATCCGGTAATCCAGCTGAAGATCGGGTAATTCCTCTTCGCTTCAGCCATCAACTGAGTTAAAGCTGATTTTTGTGCTATATTCATCTTGCCCGCAGCAGTGCGCCCCACCAAAATTCCCCTTCTAACAAGCACTGCAACAGTTTATCCCCGGTTTTTGCAAAATTGACGCGCCGCAGGGCATCTTTTGAATTCTTTTCCCCGATATCCCTGTTTGCATTTTCAAATAATATGGTTGAATTCAGTCAATCTGGATGCTACAAGCCCTTTCTAATGCCTTGTTTAATCATTGCATATGTTAAGGTATTGTAATGGATATATTGCTGTTCATCAAAGCCGTCATCCTGGGAATCGTGGAGGGAGCCACCGAATTCATCCCGGTTTCGTCAACCGGGCACCTGATCATTGTGCAGAACTGGCTTGATTTTACGGGTAAAAAGGAGTTTGCCTTCTCCATATTCATTCAACTCGGCGCCATTCTTGCGGTGGTCTGGCTTTACCGTCAAAAATTATTTGATGTTGTTTGCAATTGGCCGACCGATACAAAAGCCCGGCAGTTAATCATCAATCTCATATTAGGCACCCTGCCTGCCGTGGTCATCGGCCTGCCCACAGAAGACTGGATCGAAACCCATTTTTTCAAACCGATCCCGGTTGCGCTGGCTCTGGTTTTCGGTGGAATCGCCATATTGATCATTGAACGACTCTACACACAGCCAAAAATAAATGACGTGGATGAGATTTCATGGAAAACAGCCCTTATGATCGGTATGATCCAGGTCCTTTCAATCCTTTTCCCGGGCGTTTCCCGATCCGGCGCCACCATCATGGGCGGGCTGGCGCTGGGTTTGTCGCGCACTGCCGCCGCTGAATTCTCATTCTTTCTGGCCATACCGGCCATGTGCGGCGCTTCGATTCTTAAATTAAAAGGCGCCGCTGAGATTATCACATCGGCGGACATCCCCTTTTTTGCCATCGGATTCATCGTGTCATTTGTATCGGCTTTGCTCGTCATTAAAGGGTTTCTGGCATTCATATCCCGGAAGTCCTTCAATGCCTTTGCCTGGTACCGCATAATTTTCGGCTTATCGCTTCTTATCATGTACTGGGGCAGCAGCATTCACTTTTAAGGCCACTATCACCCGATCCGGGTTTTAACGAGAAAGGCCCTTTGGAGAAGGCCTTTGCGAATCACAATTTTCGATTAAAATTGCGGGCTATAACTGACAGCTGAATCTTGATCCGAAAAGCACATCGAAATTCAAGACTTCAAGACCACGTATGTAGGGGTCTGTTCGGAGGTCATTGAAATCAAGCAGGTTGCCGGATGGATCAACAACAAAATTGCGGTGAACAACCGGATAATAGGAAAGCCCGTGCCGCAGATAAAACATATGGCCTGGCAGAGGGATTCTCATCTGATGAAGAATAATGGCGGGAAGATATGCCGGGCTGAGTTGTTCAGGGATGTCTTTTTCATCAATGATGCCTTTTCGGTTTTCCCATAGAAGACCGGGCACAACAGATAACTGATAATCCATTTCAATTCCTTCCTTCATCACGCCCAACTCATTGTACAAGGCCTGTCCAAAGCTGGGCTGATGATCGCCAAAAAACAAACATATAACCGGCTCATTGCGCCCTTTTAAATAATTCAACAGCCTCGCCAGTTGTTTGTCGGCATCCCGCAGCCCGGCGAGGTATGATTGAAGCTCGGATCGCAGCCCTGCGGACACGGAAAATCCAATCGGAATTTCATTTTGCTCAAAGCGTCCCGGAATATATGGGCCATGATTTTCCATTGATACTGCATGGACAAAATAAGGACCATCAGATGCATCAATCACATTGATGATTTTATCCACCAACGCCTCGTCTGAAATATAAAAACCACGCTTTGCGGTTTCATCAAATTGACTGATCGATAAATACTCGTTGAATCCCAGATTCGGATAAACGTTATTCCGGTTCCAGAACCAGTCATAAAAAGGGTGTATGGCAATGGTGTCATAACCATGCTCCTTTAAAATCCAGGCCAGAGAGGGCGTCTGCCGTCGGAGATAATGCTCAAACGGAATGGCCCCGGACGGCAGGAATGCATTGGAGAGGCCCGTAAGAGCTTCAAATTCCACCAGACTGGTATTGCCGGCATATGTGGGGGATACCAGCCGAAAGTGCGGGAATTGAGAAGCAAGCTGTTTTAAATTCTCGAGAGGATTGTCAGGGGATTCAAATAAAGGATCCGTTAAATCCGAAAATGATTCACTCATAAAAAAAATCAGGTTTACCGGCTGGCCATCGAATCCGTTTTCATCCTCCAGCCTGTCGTTGTGCTCGATCAAACGGCGCACCAAGTCCTTGTCATACTCATCGGGCTGACTGAAAAGCATCGGCGAAATATTCATGGAAAAAGCTAAAAGGAATCCATTGCGCGCATAATTTTCCCGCTGATCCCAGTTAATATTTTTGATATCCAACCATTTACAGACGGATGTTTCATTCCGATAAAAAAAGCCGGAAAAACCCACAGCCACTGCAAGAAAAAATATACGGATTCTTAGTGTAGACAGGTTAAATTTTTTTATTAAAAAATAGAGAAACACCCCGGCAAGAAACGCGCTCAATATAATGAAGGCAACGAACATCTGTCTGGATATAACAGACGCTCCCAGAGATCCCAGCTGCCTTGCGAACAAAAAATCCCATGCAAAAAAAGGGGCCCGCAGAATGGAGAGTTTCACCGTATTGATGATGCCCAGAAGGATCAAAAGGATTGTCCCGGCGGCTGCCCCGAAAATGATCCGCCCTGAAAAAGCAATGGCAACAGCCATGATGGTTGAAGCTATTACACCATTGAGCGCAAAAAATTCCGGATGCGCGATCATCCACAAGAAGACACCCGTTATGCTGCGCCGGGCCAACAATTCAATCATGATGACGACGATCACGGCAAAAATGGGAATATACAATAACCTTGGGAATCGGCTGCAGTCTCTATTTATATCCATAACGTATTTTGCTCTATTGAATAGCTGAGATATGGTCTGATCGTCTTTAAAAGCTCATTTCATTGCTTCGAAAAAAAATGTATGCCAAGCCATACAAACAACGAAGCAAGGAGCAAGATCATCGAGTATATGTTAAAATCTTTTATTGTTGCAGGTGTGCCTTCGGCAGTATCCCCGTGAAGAAACTTTACATCAATGAAACGCACAACGATGATGATGAAAATGGAGAGCCAGTAAAGGATATCACCGGGAGAAAAAAATTGGGCTTTATAGAGCAGAATTTGATTGATGGAATACAATGTGAAAAAATAACCGAAAAGAAACCAATAGAGACGAACAAAAAGATGCAATAAAGTGGTTTCGCGACGGCTTGGCTGATTGGAAAATCTTTCCTGAGGCATCAGGCCCTCCTTCTAATTAAAGGTTGACATCCTTAATTAGATAGCGGCCCGACTATCTGTATTAACCTGTCAGGAGATGTTCCTGACACCCGCATTTGCAATTTCTTATGGCAAATAATATTTGAAAAATCAAGTTGATTCGGACTTCATCCTTTGGGCATGAATATATGATATGTTAAGTCGCTTAAAGGTTGTCCTGGCATTAATGATTCTGAATGGAGTCGCTATTGATTTTTATACGCTCAATCAAATATGTAGGATATGGCAATATTCAAATGACAGCGAATGGCTTTATCAAAAAATGAAAAATAAAATGGCATAAAGGACTCGATGAATGAATAAGATCCGCGAAAACTGGACTTCAAAAATCGGCGTGATCCTGGCGGTGGCCGGCAGCGCCATCGGGCTGGGCAATTTTCTCCGATTTCCGGTCAAAGCCGTGACCTATGGCGGCGGCGCGTTCCTGATCCCCTATTTTGTCGCCTTTTTCCTGCTCGGCATACCCCTGGCGTGGATGGAATGGACTCTGGGCCGGTATGGCGGAGGCCGCGGCCACGGCAGCGCGCCGGGCATCCTCAATGCGGTTGTCCGAAAGCCCTGGGCCAAATATCTTGGCTCATTGGGCGTGTATGGCCCTCTGCTGATTTATTTCTATTATATTTACATTGAATCCTGGCTTCTCGGATTTGCCTGGTATGCAATCACAGGCGACCTGATGAACGCGGTGAACTCAAACACAGTAAGCGAGTTCTTCAGCAATTATATATCCTTAAAGACATTGCTGTTTCCCTTCATGTCCGCGTCCATGTTCTTTTTTCTGGTGACCTTTGCCATCAACTTTGTGATTATTTTTCTGGGGATACGGAAAGGGATAGAAAAAATAAATAAAATCGCCTTGCCCATCATCTTTGTCCTCGGTCTTATCCTCCTGATCCGGGTGCTGACCCTGCCAAGGATCGAAGAAGGTTTGGGGTTCATGTGGAATCCGGATTTTTCCAAACTGGTCAGTCCCAAGGTTTGGCTGGAAGCATCGGGGCAGATCTTTTTTACCTTAAGCGTGGGCATCGGCGCCGTGCTGACCTATGCGTCCTATGTGAAAAAAAATCAGGACATCGCCCTCTCCTCCCTGTCGTCGTGCGCGGCCAATGAAATGGCCGAAGTCATCTTCGGCGGCACCATCGTCATCCCCCTGGCTTTTGTGATCTACGGAGCCACCAATATTGAAGAAATCGCCAAAATGGGGACCTTCGGCCTGGGCTTTAACTCCATGCCCATTATCTTCGGTCATCTTCCGCTGCCTCAACTCTTGCAA
>JALOPH010000241.1 GCA_025453995.1 Desulfobacterales bacterium | reverse complement strand
AAGACAAGAGGGGATCATCCGATGCGGTTTCTCTTCTATAAAAAAAAGATTACCAAAAAATAATCTCTTCATCATGTTGGGGTAATTTTTAAATGATACATGTAATGCACTTATTAAAAGGAGCAGTCCGATGACGCAAACGTTTAAAATCAGGTTTTATCTGTATGTGTGCATTTGTATATTTTCGATTTCGTCGCTTGCTCAAGCGCAAAGCCTGAAATTTGCCGTGATCTCAGATTTCAAGGATGCGGCATTGGATCAGGCGCTTGAATTTATCGTATCCCAAAAGGTTGATTTTATAATTGTGCCAGGGGATTACGACTCTTTAAAAAAATATTATCCCCATTTTTTATCCTTTGGATTCGGGGTAACACCCGGCGATGAATCAGAGACTCAAATGGTTTACTTCGCCCTTGGGAATCACGATGACCCCCCTTTTGGAGAGAATATATTTCAAGAAAACATAGCGCCCGGCTATCCCCAAAACGGTCCGAAAAACGCTCCTCCCGGAACGATTTATTCTTTTGACAGAGGAGACTGCCATTTCACGGTGACCAATCCATACTGGGAATATCCCCACGGCGGGTACACCCAGGCGCAGCTTGACTGGATTGAACAGGATCTGGCGCAATCTGAAAAGACATACAAGTTTGTCATTGGTCACGAGCCGGCGTTTCCGCAAAAACGGCATGTCGACAATTCTTTAAATGAAGATCCGGCCATGCGGGACCGGTTCTGGGATATACTGTCTGAAAACGGCGCCAAAGCTTTTTTTTGCGGCCATACCCATTATTTAAGCCATCTGTTATTTCAGGGGGTGTATCAGATAAACACCGGTGAGATCAGGGGGGACCATCTGTGCGTGACCATCGTGTCGGTGGATGCGGACAAGGCAATGGTCAGCTCGTATGAAACACCGGGAGAAAAGCCGGAGCCCGGAGATCGGGTGTGTCAGACCACCATTGATCCGTCTGAAAAAATTGAAAGCAATGATATCCAATATTTATATGGGGCGGCGCCGGTTGGCGAAAAAGGTGAAGGCGGGAATAATGGAAACGGTTGTTTCATTTCTTCAATGATGTTTGAAGAGAGATAAGAAAAAGGGGTGATGATGAAAGTTTTATGGAAGAGAAGAACCCTTCATGATCCGCCACCATCCGATGGCATAATATTGGTTGGCCATCTGAATCATTTTTTCGATGTTTGGCGCGTTTAATGGGTTCCCAGGCAGGGCTTCCGTCTTTCTAGTATGCATATTCATAATAAAATCCTCTCCTATAATTATATTCCCTGCGCCAAAGGCAACCCGAGGACGATTTTCTGAAAGCAGGTTTCTGCCGATTCCATGATACAGAAATCCTTCAGGCGCGGAAAGCTCGATCAGCGTCGGCACAATATCCGTGTGGCTTCCGACAACGTCATCGGCCGCATGCTTCCCTGACAAGACCTTTGGGCCATACAGAACAAGCGGCACCGAAGTATCTTCATATAAGGTCGGTCGGGTGTTTAAAAATTTCCGGGAGCAGTGGTCGCCGGTAATTGCAAACAAAGGTCTTTCAAGAGATTGTTCCATTTTTCGGACAAATTCACCCAATACTTTGTCCGCGTACCAGTGATGTCCGAAAAGCCTCATCGGAATCTTGCCGTCATAAATACTTTCAAGGTCCGAGGGAATGGTTTTTGTTGGAAAACCCATTCCAAAGACATCAATGTCATAGGGGGGGTGATTGGATGTGGTCATAACCATGCTGAAACTCGGCTCATCGGCGGAAATGGTTTTAATAATAAAGTCATAGAGCGCTTCGTCGTCAACACCCCATTCATTGGCATGCGCCCACTGTCCCATATGGGGCGCGCCGTAAATCTCTTCAAACCCCTGGTTGAGGGTAAAATCGCTGATATGCTGCCAGGACAGGTATCCGCCGTAAAAAACACGGGTCTTGTAGCCGAGTTCTTTAAATATCGGCGCAATGGAAGAAAGATAGGGTTTCCGCGATGATGGTTGATAGTTGGTTTTTACCTTGGCATCCGGCAACCCAGTCATAATGGCAGTCAGAGAGGGCATGGTGCCCATGGTAGCCGGCAGAAATCGTTTGATCCAGATTCCTCTTTCAGCAATGGATTTCAATTGGGGGCTTATTTTCATGGATTGGTATTGATCCAGCAACGGCCATGAGCTGTATCCTTCCATCACTATCAGGAAAATATGTTGAGGCGGAGCAGGATTGACCCCCGGGCAGGCACGTTGCAAGTATCGGTCAATATCATCAAACTCCCGGGGATCGTTGAAATAAGTTTTTACCGCAGACCGGATATCGCCGTCCGACAAATAAGTCAGAAGCCCCTGGGCGCTGTTAATTGTCCGATAATCTTTTAAAACATAATAAATTGCAGCATATGGATTTAAGACAGTTTTGTTTAAGAAATCATCCCGGGTGACCGCCGCATCTTTTAATTGAATCGGCCGCGGTCCGACAGACCCCCGGCCGGCGGCAACCAGCAACCCCACCAGACAGATGGTCAGGATGATTTTTCCTTTAACCGGCCAATTCTTTATCCTTTTGACGATGGTTGACGGATCGTTTAATGTCCGTTTAAGGATAAAGGCAGCTGCAACCGTAAATGCGATTATTGCCACCAGTATGGAAACCACTGGCACTTGCGCCCAGATGGTTTTGATGATGGCATGAACATCGTCAAAAATCAGCCCCAGCACCCAGTGATTGAACTGGTCATCGTACTCCTCAAAAAATGGAATGGTTGCGCCGCAAAGCAACAAGGACAGCGCTGTAAACGCCAGAGCAATCCCATAACGTGTTTTATCGATAAACCTGTTGAAGGGAAAAAAACCTCCTGTAATGCTGAGCAGAAGTGTGGGAATAATGACGCAGAAGGAGATGCGACTGTCAAACCGGAACCCGTTGGCCATGACAGTTAAGATGTCATACCACCCGCTTTCCGGATTTTTCCGGTCGATAAACGTCATGACTAAAGTGATCCGGAAAGCAGACAAGCAAATCACGCAATACAAATAAAGACGCAGGTCTTTCATTGCTTGGGCAAAAAAACTGAACCACGAAAGACCGCTTTTTTTGGCGTTTATTTCTTCCATCTTAAACATTACCAAAAAATAATCTTCCTATAATGATGGAGTAATCTTTGTTCTATATTCATGAACCGGACGTTATGAAATACAGCCGGATGAATTTTGATAATCCAAAATGTAAAGTTACACAATATGAAAACGCGAAATAGTTGCAAGATACTGGGAATGATCCTGACGATAAAAGAAAACCCCTTGGATAAGTTGCAGCTCCTCTATAGTGAATCTCACCAGCCAGATCAGGAAAGCGAGGAAAACAAGAGGTGTTTTATTGATTCTATTTTAAACTCGCTGTAATATACAATCTATTGTTTTTTAATTTTTATGGAAAATCAAATTAATGAGACTTCTTCTGGTCGAAGACGATGTTAAAATAGCCCGGTTTGTTTCAAAAGGGTTGAAAGAAGCCGGTTTTGCCGTGGACCATATGAAAAACGGCGAGGACGGATTGCACCTGGCCTTAACCGAACCTTATGACGCGGCGGTCATCGATATCATGCTGCCCAAAACAGATGGCCTGACGCTTATTGAAGAGATGCGGAAAAATCAGGTCAACACGCCGGTATTGATATTAAGCGCCAAGAGAACCGTGGACGACCGGGTGCGAGGGCTTCAAACCGGCGGGGATGATTATCTTACCAAACCCTTTGCGTTTTCCGAACTGCTGGCCCGGTTACAGGCATTGATCCGGCGGTCTGCCGGAACGGTTAATCCTTCTGAATTGGTCGTGGGTGATTTGATTCTTAACATTCAAACCCGGAAAGTGACCCGGTCCGGCCGTAAAATTGAACTCAAACCCCTGGAATTTTCCTTGCTGGAGTATCTGATGCGCAACGCCGGCCAGGTGGTTTCAAAGACCATGATCATGGAACATGTTTGGGATTATCATTTCAACACTCAGACCAATGTGGTGGAAGCCCGGATCTGCTGTTTGCGGGACAAAATTGACCGGGATTTTGAAAAAAAAATGATTCATACCATCCGGGGCGTTGGCTATGCTCTTAAAGAAACTGCGTAACTTCAAGAACACCCTGGCATTCCGGTTGACCCTCTGGTATGCGGCTGTGTTTTCCATTTCCGTAATGCTTGCCTTGTTTATTTTTTATTATCGAATTTTTTCCATTTCCATGTCTGAAAAAGACCAGGATTTAGCAGGTGAGATCGAAGAATTTGCCATCATTATGGCTAATAATGGGCTTAATGAGGTAAAAGAATACATGAGGGTGGAAGTGGAGTCGGACAAGTCCGAGAAAGAGGATACGGTGTTTCGGTTGTTATTTGAAAGCGGTAAAGTCATTACAACAGAAGCAACGGACTCATCTCTAATGATCGGCCAACCACCGGAAAACTTAAAAAATGATATCATAAAGAATAATGGGCGAATGTTGCAAACCATTGACGTACAAGGGCATTCCCACCCGTTTCGCACCATATACGGCTTCATCGGGCCGTCGTTGATTCTGCAAGTGGCGGAATCCCTGGAAGAAAACGATAACTACTTAAATCTTTTTAAAAACCTGATTTTTCTGCTGATTTTGCCGGTTATCATCCTGTCGGGATTTGTCGGATGGTTTTTAGCCAGACAGGCCTTAAAAGGGGTGGAGGAAGTCACCCAGACCGCGCTCGATATTACCTCCGGCGCCCATGGCACCCGGGTCCAGCCCAAACGGCGTGCTTATGAAATCGAAAGGCTGGCCAACACCTTCAACGCCATGCTCGACCGGATTCAGGCCCTGATGAAAGGAATGCGCGAAATGACGGACAATATCGCCCATGATTTGAGAAGCCCGTTGACACGAATCCGGGGTATTGCCGAGATGACGCTGATGAACAGTACGGATATGGATGAATATCAAAAAATGGCCGAAAGCACCGTTGAAGAATGCGACAACCTGATTGCCATGATCAACACCATGCTCGACATCAGTGAAATGGAATCCGGCGCAAGTGATTTGAAAAAAGAGGCTATTGATCTGGCAAAGATTCTCGTCCAGGCCTGTGAGCTGTTTCAGCCTTTAGCC
>JALOPH010000063.1 GCA_025453995.1 Desulfobacterales bacterium | reverse complement strand
GGCCCCAGGCAGGCGAAGATGGCGTCCGCGCCGACGATGCCCTCGCGCGCCAGGCGGGGCAGCCAGGCGTGGATGCGGGCGGGGAGTTCTTGCAGGACTTCACGCCAGTCGCCGATGAGATTTGTTTGCAAGGTGCCAGTAGCGTTCTCGCGCGGTCGACAGACGAGGTGTACTGACGATGCAAGAGATGCTGTTCCCAAAGCGTTAAGTCTGTTTTGGAGTTCTGTATCGATGGGCCAGGAGCCTACAATGCTCCATCCCGCTTGCACAATCGCTTCCAAAAGTGCTTCCCAACCCTCAGTCGACTTGTGGGCAAACACGATGACTCCAATCCCTGAAGGCTTAGTCGCAATTCGCCCGACTTCGAATGCTCGCATCAAACCGTCACGATATTTGACCTTCTCATCCGAGCTGTTTGGATGATCAACCGTCATTTCTTGCGATTTGGGTGTTAACGGAAGCGAATAGTAGTCACCATGATCAGCCAGAAGAACCATTCGATGCCAAACGTAATAGAAGTTGGCAAGATCACTGTAGGGTACGGAGTCGTAATAGGGCGGGTCCGTGATAAAGGCCGAGGCGTAATCCTCTGGAATGATGACATGATCGGCGGACGACTGCATCACCTGTCCTGAAAATTCTAGAATATGCGCTTCTTTCTCCAAAAACCTCGCCACCCAGTCTACTTGTCCCAGCCAATTGCCGGAACCAAACCCGATGGGGCAGCTTTCTGCATAATCTGACACCATCACGTATTTCTTCTCTCCGCCCAAAGTGGGATTCACAAATGCCCCGTCAGGTCGCCACCGACACAACGATGTGGAATAGTCAGCCTGCTTGGCCAGGCACATAGCCATGATCTCACGAATTACTGCGTCCAATTCGTTGGTTCCGAACGAAAGACCCTTGATAATCCGTGCAAAATGAGCTAAGGCGAGTTGCTGTCTGGGTAAGAAGAGATCTTGATATTACAAAAAATATAGCATATTTTTGTTGTGGGAAGCATTTAAAGGAAATGAAAAAAGTAATGGTTGTGACAGGATATTTTTGCATGAAACATATTCTTATTATTGCTATTGCCCTAAGCTGCATTTCCCTGATGTCTGTTCCGGTGGCCGCTGAAACCAAAAAAGATCAAATCTCTGACAAACAAAAAAAAACCGGAAAGAATTTCACTCTGAAATATAACGCGATCGAGAGGGAGTGGACTTATACAAAGGTCAGCTCGATACTTAAATACAACCCGGTCGAGAGAAAGTGGAGCTATGTGCCGGAAAACTCGAATTTAAAATACAACATTTTTGAAAAAAAATGGGAATTGGCGCCCGATAATTATCGGCAGAAATATAATCCTTTTGAACGTCGATGGGAAACAACCCACCCTGAGTCGAAACTAAAATACAATCCTCTTAAAGCCGAATTTGAGTATCAAGAACCTGAAAAATAATAAGCTCATCCAAGCCCATATGGGTTAACCATATTTTTTTAAATCAACCCACCTCCATCTCAACTGTATGTATTGAAAGTGAAGGCAACCTCGCTCATCAAAGGCTGTTGTGAATTCCAGGGCAGCCAGAACGGGATCAGAGCAATCAGGGAATCAAGAGCAATCCGATAATAACGCCTATCAGAATGAGCATGCTCGCCCAGAAAAACAGCTGGCCGGCAGGCAATCCTTTATCTGTGCTCAACGGAGGCGGCGGTATAGCCGGGGTGGATACATCCAGATCCGGATCATTGACTTGAGCTTCCAAAACGCTGGAATGCAATCGTTCCAGTTGCGACACACTGAGAACGGTTGTTCCGTCAAAGTCATCTAAATCTGCTTTCTTTTTCTTGGGTTTTTCTTTGGCATCAATATATATTTTTAAAGTAAATTTGCCGATATTAATGACATCCCTGTCTAATAAGGTGGCTTCATTAATTCTTCGGTCGTTGAGAAACGTTCCGTTTGTGCTCCCCATGTCCCTTACGATATAGGGACCGCCGATGGACCTTTCAATCCGCGTATGTTCCCGCGATATTCCTGAATTGTCGATGAAAATGTCAGCCGTGGGTATTCGGCCAATGTCCACGGTATCCTGGGTGAATGAATAGACTTTGATGACTTTGTCTCTGATGGACAGCTCGATTTTCAATGCCTGGTCATTGTTCATGGGGGGTCTCCAAAATTATCGGCAATAAAATTTGCTTTTTGATTTGGGAAACAGGAAAAATCTGATTTTTCATCAATAAATACATTAATTTGTATTTATGTCAAGCCTTAAGAAATCCCGGGTTCTCAAATCTCTCAGGATTCAGGCATATAAACATGATTGATGTTTTTACCTAAATCTTGTATCTTTTTTTAAATTCATTTAGACTCAGACGCGCAGAAATTATTTTTCACAGTGAATTTTAATCTTATATTTTCAATTAGTTTGTATGAATAACGCGGATTTTGACAACTGAAAATTTTGGCTTGCATCCTTTAATCGTCATCCTGTCCGTTTAAGTGAGAAATATGAATTTGCTGAATTATGGGGCCGGCAGCAATATCGGCAACATTCGCTCTCTCAATGAGGACTTTTTTTCAACAGAACCTGAACTGGGGCTGTGGATTGTTGCGGACGGCATGGGAGGTCATCAGGGTGGAGAAACCGCATCCGCCATTGCCGTGGACTTTATCGTTAATCATGTCAAAAAAGGAGAACCACTCTCAACATCGATTGCCAGCGCCCACCATTTTATTAAAGAGGAAAGCGAAAGAGGCAGAGGGCCTGATGGAATGGGCACAACGGTTGTGGCCCTGAGAACAATGGACAGCCATAATGAGATCGCATGGGTTGGGGATTGCCGAGCGTACTTGTGGGACGGCGTATATTTAACCCAGCTGACAAAAGATCATTCCTATGTGCAACACCTCGTGGACACGGGCGTTCTTTCGGCAAACGAAATGAACCATCACCCCTACCAGGATATTCTCATCCAGGCGCTGGGCGCAAAAGATATCCATGATGTCAGCGTAGACACCGTTTCCCATGAGTGGCACCAACATGAACAGATTTTACTTTGCAGCGACGGCCTGACCAAGGAGCTGAAATCTGATGATATTGCCGATGTCTTATCCCTTCCCATTACGGAACAGGAAAAAGTGGACTCATTAATCCACATGGCTTTACAAAAAGGGGGGAAAGACAATATTACCGCCATACTCATCTCCGCCCATAACACTGCGCCCGTAAAACCAACCGAACAGGATACGGAACCCATGCATGCGGACAATATCCATCCTCAGAAAAAGAGGTTTGCCGAGCAATTATTTTCATGGTTAAAAAAAATTTCACGTTTTATAAAAAAATAAATTATCATTATCAGCGACATCAAACATATGATTGAAATTCCGAATTATGAAATCGGACGAATGGTCGGTAAGGGCGGCGTTGCAGAAGTATACCTTGCGCAACACAAACTGATCGACAGATCTGTCGCCATCAAAATTATTTCCCCGACCCAGACAGATGCATTCGCGGACAAGCGTTTCCTTAAAGAAGCCAAGGTCGTTTCAGGGCTTCATCATCCGAATATCGTTTCAATTTATGATGTGGGAATCCTCGAAAATAAATACTACATCGTCATGGAATATTTGTCCGGAGGCAACCTCAAGCGGAAAATCAAGCAGGGCATAACGGCTTCTCAGAGCCTTACCATCCTCAAGCAGATTGGGTCTGCATTGGCGCATGCCCACAGCAAAAAATTCATTCACAGAGACATAAAATCTCAAAATATCATGTTCCGCTCCGACGGCACGGCGGTTCTGACGGACTTCGGAATCGTAAAGGATTTAGCCGTTGAATCCGGTTACACATTAGACGGAACCAGCATCGGCACACCGCACTATATGAGTCCGGAGCAAGCCCAGGGGGCTTCGGAAATCGACTGGCGGACGGATTTATACAGCCTGGGGGTCACATTTTACGAGATGCTTACAGGTTCGCTTCCCTACAGCGCGGATTCGGCGATCGCAGTGGCGCTCAAACATATCAAAGATCCGGTTCCGAAATTGCCGGAACACCTTTCCAGGTTTCAGCCTGTCATCGACAAGCTGATGGCCAAAAAACCCGAAAAACGCTATCAAACCGGCCTGGATCTGATTCATGCCATAGATGCGCTCGAGGAAAAAGACCTGCCGACTGAGACGCTTACAACTCCAATTAAATTCCGGCGGTCAGCGAAACCCCTTCGACTTTACTTCTTCCTGATACTCATCTTTGTCTTCTGCGGACTTGTTTTTTACAGATTGCCTGACTTAATAACGCTTTTTAACACCTATACGATTACCAGAAAAACCCCGATCAACGATATTGCGCCGGAGAAGGCTCCTGAATCCGCGGATGCGGCAGATACGCAAGACGGGCGTTTAACAGAAAAAATCCCCCAACAGGATCTGGCAGCTTCGGGCGGCGAGGATTTTTTAAGCCGCGCAATTTCTCAAAAACAATACAATGAATCGCTTGATTATATTTTAAAAATGCGGAAGGACACCCATGATCCTTCCAACGCCATGCTGCGGGAAGCAGACGGGTTATTAGAGTCAAAGCAATATATGAAGGCGGGCGATGCCTACAATTCCGTATTGTCCGGTGAACCCCGGAATCAATCCGCGGCGCTTGGATTGCTGTATGCGGCCATCGAAAAAAAGCAGGATCTGGAAAGACAAACGAAACCCGCCATCGCGGACTATAATGCATACCTCTCGCTTTTGAACAAAGCGATAGAAAACACCGGCAGATCTTATTTCATGCAATTGAAAACTGATATGGGAGCGCATGTATTCGCGCTCGCTCAAAATCTCCATCGAGCACAGGAGCTACATCCGGCCGGGCAATGGGTGGAAACCGGCCTGAAATTCAACCCCGACCATTCAGGATTAAAAAAACTCAGCTATATCATCCGGGCTCAAATCAGCATGAATGAAAACCGCCTGACAACGCCCGAAGAAAACAATGCCCTGGCATTTTATCAACAAGTCCTGAATATGGACCCGGATGACATTGAAGCGCAAAAAGGGATGAAACTCATCATTGAAAAATATAGGGAGATGGCCCTGTCGGCCCAGAAAGAAAAAAAATTCAAGGAAGCCGCCTCTTTGATTCAAAAAGCCCGGTCTCTGGATTCAGAGAATACAGAAATACAAGTCATTGAATGGATTATTCTGGGCGACAATGAAGCCTCCGGAAAAACCCGCGCTGAATTTTATTTAAAGGCATTGACAGCAGATCCGGGAAACCCTTTTATCAAAACGAAAATAGAAGATGCAGCCAAAGATCTTGGGGCAAAGGGTAATTCCAATGACGCTGCGGCGCTTCTAACCCAAGCGCTGCAAATAACTCCGGAGCATTCAAGATTTAAGGAATTAATGCAATCCGTCGACCTTTTCCAGAAAGAAAAAGATAAAATCAGCGCTTCTTTGGATGCCGTCAAAAAGGTTCAGTCCATTGAAGATAAGACTGAACCATACAAAACCTTATTTTCCAACTTGAATTTTGCCGTTGTGAAACTGGGACGTGAAAAAACTTCGGCATTCAAACAGGATGTGATAGAACAGGTCAAAAAGGATACGCAAAGCCTTAAAAATCAGAATCAAATTATACCGGCGGAGTTCATGGATCTCGTGACAAGCCGTTTGCCTGAATTAAAGCAATACATGATAAACACACAATATGATATTTTGATTCAAAATGGCGATAAAGCCCCTTCAAATAAAGAAGCGGCCGATTATTACCTGGAGGCTTTCAGGCTTGATAAAACCAGAACCGACGCAAAAGATAAGATTGTGTTCATGGTGATGAATATGCAAAAGAGCGGGCCGCAAAATGAAGCCCTGTCTATTTTGCAGGAGGCAGCAGAAATAGCTCCGGATGATCTTCAGTTAAAAGAGCTGATCACGCGCAATGAACCTGTTGTCAAAGTGTTTGCAACCGATTCCGGGTGCGGCGAAGAAAATATCATCAATAAAACTTCTGTCTTCATCGAAAAATTAAATATCTGCATCCAGTATCAAAATGTGGTGACGGACGCCATTGTAAAAGTGGTGTTGGAAAGTAAAAGCAGTCCGTCCATGGAAATACCCGTTGTATTAACCGGACGATCCGGCAACAAGCCCGTCTCCATCCCCGCGCCGATAGAAGGCTTTTCCCCGGGGCATTACTCAATCACGCTAAAGCAAAATGGAAAAACCATATCAGAGTCTGTTATTGAATTCGTATCAAAACGGAGGTGATTTTATGAGAATAGCATTTCTGTTGTTAATGGTCTGTATTTTGGGAATGGGGTGCGCAAATTGCAAAAGCATCGAGCAGCAGCTCGACACATGCCAGAAAACACTTTCGGACCAGGATTTAATCATAAAAACGAAGGAATCAACCATTCGTCAGAAGGATCAGGAGATCAAGGAAAAGGAAGATTCCATCAAAAAGCTCGAATTACAAGTTATAGAATTAAACAGGCGCATGACGATCACTTCAAGCGAAAAAGGCGTCTATGATGAACGTATCAAAAAAGTCAGCTCGCTGGTTAGGGATTTTATCAAAGAACAGATCCAGGCAAACAGGGAATTTTTAACTAAAGTGGAATTGGAGGATTTCATCGGAAACGAATTAATCGCAAGAGAGTATTCCGGGGAATCCGGCATACTTGTGATCGACATTGAAAACCCTGTACCCAGTGACGGGCAGATCAATGGCATCGGCGGATATTTTTTGGGCCCAACAGAAGTTATCGTTAAACTCTTAAGACCAATGGGAAACGATTATATTATCACTGACAGCCAAAAGCTGAGCTTTGAAATTGAAAAGGCGGGAAAAACTTATGTTGATTTTGAAAACCCCCTCATCGTAAAAAAAGATGATATCGTCGCTTTTTATTTTTCAAAATCAGTCACCGCTCCCTATGATAGCGGTCTCGGGACCAGTGCCTATTTATCCATCAAAGATGATATATACGAAAATGGAGGTCGGATCCCGGCAGATGATTTATTTCAAAAGAATCAGATCAAAAGAAAGTATTCTTTGAACTATTATGGTATTTTTATCCAAAATTAATCAGTAAACCAATAAATTTATCGGGATTAACCTGGGGAGGGGTTGTCATGAGACGAAAACATTTCTGGATTTTATTTCCTTTGTTCTTATTCGGATTGGCCATCACGTTTAACAGCATGCCGGCATTCGGAAAAGGCAAAACGCCTCCCCCCGCGGCCAAAACTTCCATTCCTCAGGTTAAGCTCACGGCTCCTTCATCTCCGGAACTCCAAAATTACCTGGGCATTGAAATAAATTCGGAATTCAATTTGAGCCAGATCCGCACCAAACTTATTTTGATCGAAATCCTCAATACATTCTGTCCTGATTGCCAGAAAAATGCGCCCCAGATGAACCGGGTATTCAACATTGTTGAAAATGACGCGGATTTGAAATCCGATATCAAGCTTATCGGAATTGCTGCGGGAAACGACGCATCTCATATTGAGCCCTTCATCAAGGAATTCAAAATAAAATTCCCGGTTTTTCCTGACCCGGACAACAAAATCCATGAGCTTCTCGGCGGAGCCGGGCCTCCCAGCGTGATTTTGGCCGATATTCATGGTAAAGTGCTGTTTGTTCATGAAGGTGTGCTGGAAGATATTGATTTTCTGCTTGAACAAATACGGGAGGGACACAAACAGCTTTGAAAAAGACTTACATTCCATGACAAATAATCACAATAATGGAAACGGCATCGAACATCCGATCTTAAAAAAGCTGCCTTTTGAAATCCGGCAGGAAATCACCCGGATGGCGGAGGAGCGCATTTTCCCGGCTGGCACCACCATTTTTGAGCAGGGAGATCCCGGCGACTCTTTTTTCATGATCAAATCCGGCAAAGTTCGGATTTTCCGTGAAACAAAAGACTTAATGATGACAGAGCTGACCCACCTGGGGCCGGGCGAAAGCTTTGGAGAGATGGCTCTGCTCACCGGCGCGCCAAGGGCGGCCACAGTGGAAGCTGTCAAAGACACCCATCTGACCGTGCTTTCCAAAGCCCAGTTTGACAGCATTCTTCAAAGATACCCGGAAGTCTCTCTGTCGCTGATTATTCAGATGGCATCCTGGCTGATTGAAAATGACCAGATGCTCGAGTTGGAAAAAACCCGCCAATATCAACCGGCCAAGGTTTCAATTCTTGATTATTTCCTGATCATCGGATTGAGCATTCTGTGCGCGGTTATTTTTAATCATTCCAATCCCAACGGCATCGATCTGTTTTCGAAGGTTGTTTTAAACCATAATTTGGCTGAAATTCCAATTAATGCCGCCATCACCGATTTCAAACTGGGTAACACCCTTTTCGTGGATGCCCGGCCTTCCAATTTCTATGATGAACAACATATACCCGGCGCGGTCAATCTCCCCATATCCCTGTTTGACATCATATACATGATGTCCCTGAGCGACACGGACAAGTCCCGAAAAATTATTGTTTACGGCCGAACGGTCAGCGGTAAATATGATGTGGAAGCGGCCAACAAGCTCTATCTCAGAGGTCATAAAAATGTTTTTATCCTTAAAGGCGGGATGTCTTCATGGAAAAAAGAAGGAGGGGCATCGAGCATTGATTAACTTGCGCCGAATCTTCATTTTAATAGTTACCAGCGAATACCTGTCACTTTTCTTCAGGATATACGTCGGGCTGGTGTTTATTTACGCAAGCATGAGTAAAATCCCCTATCCTGCTCAATTTGCCGAGTCTGTGGCCGCTTATCAAATTATTCCCTACTGGGGTGTGAACCTGGCGGCGGTGACGCTGCCCTGGATCGAGCTGATCTGCGGACTGTTTCTCATCATCGGCCTGCGAACCAGGGCGGCGGCCGCCATCGTAAGCGTGCTCCTGGTCATGTTCATCGTGTCCATTTTGATCAACATATCCAGGGGGGCGCCGATTGATTGCGGATGTTTTGACACCACCGATGAAGCCATCGGGTGGAAAAGGGTTCTTGAGGATGCCGCCTGGCTTGCCATGAGCGTTCAAATATTCTTCTTTGACCGGATTTATCTATTCAGCAGGCTCTATCATCTATTTACCAAAAAGTTGTTTCATAATTGACAGACGGAGGTTTTGCGTTGAAATTCATAACTACGAACTTCATTTTGATATGGGTCATCGGCCTTTTGATGACAGGCGGTTTTGGGTGCAATTCAAAAGACGCTTACATCGGAACATATCAAGCCGATGATTCCAGAGGCCTGCCAGAAGGCGACATCCTCATCGAATTAATGAAAAACGGCAAAGGCGTCTGGAAACGCGGTGATGAAGAAGTGCCGTTTTCATGGTATATAAAAAAAGATGAGATCAGAATAAACACCAAAGACGGCGGCATCATGAGCGGACAACTCAAACGCAAAGGCATCACCATGAACATGCCCGGTGATGTGGAAATCACATTTAAAAAGATACTTTGACGCAGTGTTTCTTGGCATCATTCAGTTCATGAGCCAGGGTTCAACGGTTAAAGACTCTGCGAACCGGTCTCTTGCCGATGGCGTTGCCCGGTTTCTCTGACCTGTCCCAAAAGAACCGGTTTTCACACATTCAATAACAGGGGTGATTGATACCAGTCGCCCCTTTTTAATTTTCAGAATTTTTTTAATTTTTCATACGGGAAATCTTGATATCTTCAAAAATATTTATTAAGGAAAAATGAACAATGTTCATTTCGGCAGATTATTTTTCCTGATGAAAAATCAGGTTTATTTCAGGTCATAGAAGAAAATTAATAATTCAATGAAAGGGGAAAACCATGGCACAGCAAATTGCAGACAGAAGAGACGTGGATTTTGTTCTCTATGAACAACTGGGGGTGGAGGATCTGACCAAGCATGCCAAATATAAAGGCATGAACCGCAAAATGTTTGACATGATCATCACCGAGGCCCGAAACTTTGCCATCAAGGAAATCCTGCCGGTCAATGACGAAGGGGACAAGGTCGGGCTGATATTTGAAAACAACCAGGTCACAGTGCCCAAATGTTTCCATCGGCCCTATGCGCTTCTGCGCGAGGGTGGATGGATCGCCATGACCGAAGACCCGGAGATAGGCGGCCAGGGTCTGCCCCACCTGATCGCCCAGGCGGCAGCCGAATATATCGTGGGCGCGGATTTCTCCTTTGGCGCGTTCGGGTTCGCCACCCACGGCGCAGCCAAGATGATCGAAATTTTCGGCACGGAAAAACAAAAAGAACTTTATCTTGGCAAAATGTATTCAGGACAATGGACCGGAACAATGGTCTTGACCGAACCTGAGGCAGGATCAGATGTAGGCGCTTTGACCACCAAGGCTGTTAAAAACGCAGACGGCACCTATTCCATTTCCGGAAACAAGATTTTTATTACCAACGGCGAGCATGACATTGCTGAAAATATCATTCATCCGGTTCTTGCCCGGATCGAGGGCGCGCCGGCCGGCACCAAAGGGATTTCCCTGTTCATCGTCCCCAAAATCTGGGTCAATGACGACGGGACCATGGCAGAACCCAACGACGTGGTCTGCACCGGCATTGAAGAGAAAATGGGCCTTCATGCCAGCCCCACCACCCAGTTGACCTTCGGCGGCAAGGGAAAATGCCGGGGCGTGCTTCTGGGAGAGGAAAACAAAGGGATGCGGGTCATGTTCCACATGATGAACGAAGCCCGCCTGGGCGTTGGCGCTCTGGGACTTTTCAACGCCTCATGCGCTTACCTGTATGCGGTCAATTATGCCAGAGAGCGGATCCAGGGCCGGGATCTGGCCGACATGCTCTCCAAGGACGCGCCGTCGGTAAACATCATCCGGCACCCGGACGTCCGGCGCATGCTCTTGTGGATGAAAGCTTATGTGGAAGGCATGCGCAGCTTTGTTTATTACATATCCTATCTGTTTGACAAGCAGGTGGTGGCTGCATCTGACAAAGAAAAAGAAGACCTGGAGGATTTCATCGGCCTGCTGACGCCCATCATCAAATCCTATTGCACGGACCGGGGATTTGACTGCACGGTTGTCGCCATGCAGGTTTACGGCGGATACGGGTATACAAGGGATTATCCGGTGGAGCGCCTGATGAGGGATTCCAAGATCAATTCCATTTATGAAGGGACCAACGGCATCCAGGCCATGGACCTTCTGGGAAGGAAAATGGGCATGAAAAAAGGCGCGGTGTTTATGACCTTCCTGGGCGAAATCCAGAAAGTGATCGCCAAAGCCAAAGAAACCAAAGGGCTCGAAAGTCTGGCGGCAAATCTTGAAAAGACCATCAACCGCCTGGGCGAGGTTGCCATGCATCTGGGCAAGACCGCCATGTCGCTGGACTTCAAGGTGGCATTTTCAAATGCCATGCCGTTTTTGGATGTCATGGGGGATGTGATCATGGCCTGGATGCTCCTGTGGCGGGCCAACATCGCAGCGCCCAAACTCAAAGATCTGGTTGGAGAAGCCCAGGGCGACGCGCGCCTGGATATCATCAATAAAAATAAGAATGCGGCATATTATGAAGGCCTGATCAGATCAGCCCAATATTTTATCGAAACCCAGCTTCCTATAACCCTTGGCAGAATGGCTTCCATTGAGGCCAACTCCAAGGCTGTGGCGGAAATTCCGGAGGTAGCGTTCGGCGGGTAAAATTTAAAAAATCCCGCAGATCGCGGTTGTGACCTGCGGGATTTTTTTACGAACCCAGTTCGGACGTGCAGTTCGGGCAGCGGGTGGCTTTGATGGGGATTGAGGAAAAACAGAATTTGCAGTCTTTGGTTTTGGGTTCAGCCGGGGCTTCCTTGCGGCGCATCTGGTTCATGCCTTTGATCAGAATAAACAGGGCAAACGCCACAATGGTGAAACTGATCACAGAATTGATAAAAAGACCGTAATTAATGGTGACCGCGCCGGCCGCCTTGGCCGCGGCCTGAGATGCATAGGGCGCAGCCGCCTGGGCTCCGTCCTTTAACACCAGAAAAAAATTGGAAAAATCCACGCCGCCCAGAAGCAGCCCGATGGGCGGCATAATCACGTCATCCACGAGGCTTTTAACGATCGTTCCGAAAGCGCCGCCGATGATGATGCCGACCGCCATGTCCACCACATTGCCTTTCATTGCGAATTCTTTGAATTCTTTAAACATGTTCAGCCCTCCTTTATGAAAATTGAAAGTTTATATCCGGCAATTTTGTTGGTATTCTGATAACCGCTCCATTTTTTTTAATATCATACCGTAAAATGAAAGGCCAAAATTATTTTGAACCCTGAGTTTCAGCATTGTGATGATGAAGCTGCTTGATGCTGTTGATGACGACTTCCTTGTGGGCATAGGCGAAATCACTAAAAGCATTGGCAGCAAGGTCGGCATTTCCTTTTAACATATGTTCATATCCCCGGCGAATATGGCTGACCACATTTTTCATCTGATCGGCCTGGTAAGTAATTGACGCCCACTGAATGCGTTCCGCATTGGGCATCAGCTCAAGGGCGATGCGTTCCACAATCGGATTCCGGGTGACGGAAAGAACCACCCGGGCAATGTCATTTACTCCCGCCAAATACATATTGTAGTCTTTTTTATCCAGGCTTTCTTCCATTTTTTTCATGGCGGTCGAAAGGAGATTCAGTTCGTCTGTGGTGGCGTTTTCAGCGGCTTTTGCAAACGCGTAACGATAGACAAGGTTGACCGTCTCATAAAAATTATTGATGAATTCCTCAGACAGTTCGGTAACCTGATAGCTTCCCTTGGGCGTTCTGTCCACCAGCCGGATCTGCTCCAGCATGTGAAGGGCATCCCGCACCGGGCTCCGGCTGACCTTCAGGTCTTTGGATATCTGGGTTTCCTGGATAGTTTCCCCTGGCTTTAATTCGTTGCGGATGATCCTGCTGCTGATCATGCTGAAAATCTGGTCGGATAAGTTGTTTCGGGCCAATGCCTCCATGACTAAAATTCCTGTTCTATCATAGTGATTGCGCCCGCGGGGCATTGTTTTTCGCATGAAGCGCAGCCGGTGCAATTATGAGCTGAAGCTAACATTGGATACCGGCGGAAACCGCTGGGGCTGTTTGAAATGACCAAGTCTAAAACGCCCACCGGGCAGACATCCACACACATGGTGCAGGCGATGCAGACTTCTCTGTTAAATCGGGGTATTGGTTTTTTCTTGTTCTTATTCATGTGTCGTTGCATTCCTTTAATAAAAATGACGCATATTGTTCTTTTAAATCAGTTCAGCGATATTTCGGCCTATGGCTTCATCATGTTTCATGCGAACGGATTTTCCAACATGGTTAATGGTGCTTAATGCTGAAAAAACATCCAGATCCTTTGGCGTCTGGGCGATAAACCGCAACCCTTGATCTGTTTTACCATATACGACCGCATAGGATGGGCTGCCGTCTTTTGAATAGATGATGGTATAGGTTTCGATGATCCCTTTTCCGGAAACCCGCTTTTCGATGCGGACCGGATGATCGCCCGCGAGATAATCTGTTTCATCCTCCAGGTCGTATTGACAAAGATTTGTGTCTCTGGGTGTTGCGCTGTATATACCCACCGCGTTTTTATGAAAAAACCACCCCAGGCTGGTGATCATGCCGGTGGTGTATTGCCCCTTGCTTATGGCTTCCGCGAGCGTTGCGATGGCGTGGAGACTATAGTTGTTGCCCGGACCCCCGAAAAAACCGAGGCCGCCGGTAAGGGTCAGGGGGCGTTTTTCTTCATATCCGATTCCGATCATCCGGCATGCCATGGACACGGCGCACGGGAAGCAGCTATATAGATCAAAACCGTCGATCCCATCAAGAGTTAAACCGCTTCTTTTCAATGCCCTGCCCGCTGCTTCCCGAACCGGGGCGCTTTGAATGAAATTTGTTTTTTCGATGATATACTGCTGCCGGTCCTGGGTATAAGCGCCGGCCAGAAAATAGACAGGCTGTATTCCAGGCTGCCGGTATTGTCCGGCTTTTTCTTCAGACATCAGGATCACGGCTGCCCCGAGATCCACCGTTATGATGGGGTTTAAGAATTTTGGATAGGGAAAGGCGATCATTCGGTTGTTCTGGCCTGGGGATGCAATTTCAGAGGATGTTTTCGGATTCTTGACCCATGCATTGGGATGGATGGCTGCGGTCTGACTGAATCTGCTCCAGAGAGTGCCGATACGTTTTTCCATATATGAGTTTAGATCCATGCCGCTTTGGGCCCAGAGTGCTGTTTCAAAAAATGGGAATCCGTGCAACGGGAGGTAAATGCCGTGCTGCATTTCATCAGCAGTGACGCCGATCATGTCCTCACGGACATTTTCCCCGGTAAGCCCCTTAAAAAGCGTGCCGGTCCCCTTGCTGTCTTCTTCGGTTCTCGGATAATATGTTTCACCACCGGCAACAAGCACGCTGTCGAGTTCTCCCCTGGCGATCATCCCGGCAGCCTTGTTGATCATGGACTGGGGAGAATTCCCGCCGATGGCAGAAACATAGGTAAATCGCGGCGAGGCGCCAATTTTGTCCGCCAGCTTCCGGGCCGCAGAAGGGATGCTCCGGCTCATGACACGGACCACCATGATGCCATCGAGATTTTTTAGAATATCTGATGATCCGGCTGTCTGGGACGCCTGGCGGGATGCTGCCGCCATCAGCCCCAGCGGATCAAGAAGGTTTTCAGTCTGTTCTTTTCTTTGGGTGACCTGGCCCCAGCCCGGGATGACAACTCTTTTTTTCTTCATATATTTTTTTCTAAGTTTTTCTTATCGTATGTTGTTCTGAAAATTCTCAAGATGCGTTGTCTTTGCTTAGGGATGCGCCTTCCTTGAAAAAAATATTTGAATAAAAAAATTTCCGCTTAATTTTCAGGGCTTCGCCCATTGTCTGATACTTTTGTAATATCTTGATTATCATTGGGTTGAGCGTGCGAAACTTAACACAAAAAAGATCAATTTCTTTAGGTCAGGGTGCGGCCAAGAGAAGCAACTTGAAACCCGCTATCCATGTTCAACCATTTCTCCCGGCGGTTTGCCGGTTTGATCATCCCACTTGAATTGCTGCCAGTATTGAACCACCATCCTGTCCACATCCACCTGCCGGTTGCGGTTGGCTCCTTCTGACATCGGCGGTTCACCCAGGGCCCTGGGATTGGGCCGGTAAGATTTCGGGTCAATACCGTGCTTGATGTTAAAAGCCTGCTTCATGGTCTGAAGGCGCGCGCCGATGTCCATGTATTGGTTGGGGGTCTTGTTCCACCCGGTGGCCGCATTGAGCCATTCAAATAGGGGAACCCGGTCCACCCCGATTTGCGCACCGAATACGCATGCGCCCGCGCCGTTTAGGACGTTGGTGTACTTGCTGCATGCGGCCGCCTCGACGGCCTTTTTCTCCGTGGCCTTGTACTTGCTTTTCTTTCGGTACATCAGCCAGGGCTGGTGCAGGCCTTTAACCCGCTTCCAGAGCCGGTACATCTCATAA
>JALOPH010000062.1 GCA_025453995.1 Desulfobacterales bacterium | reverse complement strand
CCGTGGTCCAGGACATGGTCCTTAATCGCGATCCCAGGTAGACATCGATGTTCTGTTTGTTCATTTCCGCCTGGATGTCTTTGATGCGCTTGGGAAAATCTATAAAATAAGGGTCATTGGCATGTTCATGATGCGTCATTGGAATTCTCCTTTATTAATAATCCGTCGGGATGGTCGCCAGCACCTTGTTCAACCGGTCGGCTAAGGATGCCAGCTTGAGCGCCTTGACCATGTTCCCTTTGAGTTTGAGTTTCAAGGTCATCAGGGCTTTCTGTGCGCCCAGTTCACCTCTGGTGATTCTGGCGAAAGTTTCATAGTCGCCGGCAATGGCAAACTCTGCTTTGGGCGGTTCGCCGGTCCCCACCAGCATTTCGTCAAACTTGCCATCTACAAATTTAAAAAACAGAAATTTCTCAGAACCGTCCGGCGGGCAGTTTTTATAAATATTGCTCATGGAAGAGGTGACAAAATTCATCCGTTCCGGCGGCAGCTCTGTTTTTAAGCGCTTTTCAGCCTCATCCCGCCATTCCTGGCTTAAATACTTGACATTTCCGGTCATGGTTCCTCCTTGTTTATCGGTTGGTGGGTTAAATCGTCGGCAAATAATCCCCTGGTGCATAAATCAATGGTATCTTCAAACATTTTATGAATTGTGTGATTATCGGTTTTGATATACATACGGATGACAAACATTTTATAAATCATGAAAATAACTTCAGATATCCGGTCAACATCAAAAGGCCGGAACGCGCCTTCTTCAATTCCCTGCCGGAGGATGGACTTGATCATCTCAACGGAATTCCGGTTGATCCCCTCAAACGGGTCTTTTGCCGGAAACATGGGAAAGATATCCGGGTCCCGGAGCAGCAGATCCCTTAGATGTTTGTCGCTGGAGAGGTATTCCACCGCCTTGACGCACATGGTTAAAAACTTCTGTTTTGCGTCGGACTGGTTGTCTACCGCTTCCGCGACCCTGGACTGCCATTTCAGCAGGGCGTATGCAGCAGTTTTGCGGTACAAGTCCTGTTTATTTTTTGCATACAGGTAAAGGTTCCCTTTGGTCATGGACAGCCTGCCGGCAATGTCTTCCATGGTGGTTTTGGGAAATCCATACTGGGAAAAGACTTCCAGGGCGGTCTGATAAATGGTTTCGATATTTTCTCTGGGCTTCATGGCAGATGAATAAATGAATAAAATGTTTATTTGTTTATTTAAATTAGCGAGGGCTTATTGTCAAGCATTTTTATCGGCGGAAAATAAAGCAATTAATCGGTTGAACAAAATCCGCTATGGTTATATATTGCAGAAACTTTTTAAGGAACTTGTCGTACTCAGTCCGGTTTTGGCCGGACGGTTCTCGTACTCGTAATCGTAATCGATGTAATAAAAGCCGAGTATGAGAAGGAGTACAAGCACGAAACACAAAGTTCCTTTCTGTAAAAAATACCACTAAACGGGATAAAAAGCTTTTTACGAAAATGGCTGCAACAAGCAGTTGTCGAAATGACGTAACCACTCAGTGTAGTTACTGCAAAGTGAAAGGATGAATATGAAAATGAGATCACATGTTAAAGTTTTTGTTTTTATGATGGTATGTATTTTGGGATCCGCCCAGTCAGGAGCCGCATCCTCCCTGGAGCAATACCTTAACTATGATTCAAGCGCTTCCAATGAAACCATTCAAATCGCCGCCGGCCAGGGAACGGAAAGTTTCAGCTATGATAAAAAAGAGTCTGGTAAAACATGCTGGATGAACACAGGCAAGGCGCACAAGTACCTTGGATACGGCACATTGCTTATGGCTGCGGCTGCGGGCGTATCCGGGGGCGACAACGGGTTCCATAAAGGCGCCGGGATCGGGGCTGCGGTTCTGGGTGTTGCCGCCTGCGGCACCGGGTTTTATGAATATGGAAATTATTTTGACTTGGATGAAGGGTTTTCAAAGCACAATATGCATATCGTCCTCGGAACCCTGGCCACCGCCGGGTTTGTGGTGGTGGCGGCATCGGCCATCAGCGATGATGATGACAGTCACGCAGGCTTAGGTATCGGTTCCACGGCCCTGATGGTGATTCCGATTATTGTTTTGAAGTTTTGATTATTTGGTATATGGAAGAAAAGAAAGACACGGAGCTGCGGCTCCTTTTCCGGAAAAAAAAGAAAAATATTATCCGGGAAGTATATCTTTATGACGGCATGATCGTAAAGCGCTTTGTCAAACTGGCCGCGCTGCCGGACACCCGGCGGATATGGGCGCTGGAGCACATGGCCCTTGAGCGCCTGAATGGGCTGCCGACTCCGAAAAGTTTTGGTTTTATCGAAAAAAAAATCAGCGGCGCCAGGGAGATTCTGTTTGCCAGGGAATATGTGGACGGCGTCTCCATCGACATGTTTCAGCCGGAGGATATCCGGCCGCTTGCCTGGATCATGGCCCGGATTCATCGCAGGGGGGTTGTTACCCGTGATCCCCATTTGGGAAATTTTATCCGAACCGGAGACGGGAAAATTTTATTTTTTGATTTTGGCCGCGCCGTGGTATTGCATCGGAAAAATCCGATCCTGGCGGTGCTGATCGGCAAGGAGCTGGCGCGGATCCTGGTTCACGCCGGTTTAAATGACAAGAGTATGCAATGGAAATTCCTGGATTATTATTTTTATTTTTATCAGCCGTCAAAGATTTCGCGGCGCCTGATGGAGAAAACCTGTTCCATGTGGCATCGACGCATCCGGAAAAATAAAACAAGAAGGAAATAATCAGCGGTCGTGGATATGCGGATGGAACGGTGTGAACCCCAGATGAAACCACTCAAGAAGCCCGTCAAGTACCGGGCGCAATATTTCATTGTGCTCTTGGCCATGAAGTTGATTCAAGCCATTCCGAGGCGGTATGGCATGGCGGGAATGCGATTTCTGGCCAGCATGTTTCACGTACTGGCCCCCAAACACCACATCAATATGATCCATAACCTGACCCTGGCTTTTGGCGACGAAAAGACTGCTTCCGAAATCCAGAGGCTTGCCCGTGATGTCCCCCGTCACTTTGCCATGGCCGGTGTGGATACCTTCCGGATTCCGAATATGATACGGGAAGGGCTTGACCGGTATGTTAAATCTGAAAATATGCACATTCTCGATGAAGCCATGCGCGGGGGCAAAGGGGCGATTCTTTTAACCGGACATTTTGGCAACTGGGAACTCATGGGCGCTTATGTGGCCCAAAATAAATATCCCATCAAGGTTGTGGGATCGCCTTTAAAGAATCCCTTATTGGACCGGCTCCTTGTGAACATGAGAGATTACGCTGGATACCGTAACATCCCCAGGGGGAAAGGCGCCAAGGAGATATTGAAAGCGCTGAAGAAAGGCGCGTTTCTGGGCGTATTGATCGATCAGGACATCAGGCATATCAATGGCGTGTTTGTCGATTTTTTCGGGAGAAAATCCCATACCCCCATCGGCCCTGTGGTGCTTGCATTAAGATTTAACATTCCGATTATTCCCGTTTTCATTCATCTGGAAAAAGATCTCACTTATCATATCCAGTTCTTTCATCCCATTGCATTAACCCACACAGGGGACCCAGAAACAGACATCGTCACAAACACTCAGAAATGCTCGGACGTCTATGAAATGATCATCCGCCAACACCCGGAACAATGGGCATGGATACACCGGAGATGGAGAAAGAAGCCCGATGATATCCGATACGATGAAGACAGTGTCCTGGAATAAAATACAACCGATCTGTCAAAGGATGAAATATGTTTAACGGAAAGAAAGTGATCGTCATCATGCCGGCCTACAATGCAGCGGCGACCCTTCGGCGCACCTATGACGAAGTCATGGCCCAGCATATTGTCGATTTGGTCATTGTGGTGGATGACGCCAGCAGGGATGAGACGGTTGAAATCGCAAAAACGCTCCCCAATACTTTGATCCACACCCATGAGAAAAACAAGGGATATGGCGGTAACCAGAAAACATGCTACCGCCTGGCCCTGGAACAGGGGGGGGACATCATCATCATGGTGCATCCGGATTACCAGTACACCCCCAAGCTGATCCCGGCCATGGCATCCATGATCGGTAACAACCTTTATGCCTGCGTGCTGGGTTCCCGGATTTTGGGGGGCCAGGCCCTCAAAGGCGGCATGCCGTTGTGGAAGTATATCTCCAACCGACTGCTTACGTTGGTGGAAAATATTCTCATCGGCGCCAAGCTCTCGGAGTATCACACAGGCTATCGGGCTTTTTCCCGCGAGCTGCTTCAGAAGCTGGATCTGGAGAAGAATTCAGATGATTTTGTGTTTGACAACCAGATGCTGGTTCAGATTCTGTGGGCGGGGTATATGATCGCCGAGGTCAGTTGCCCCACCTACTATGCCGAAGATTCATCATCAATCAATTTTCAGCGAAGCGTTAAGTATGGATTCGGTTGTCTGGCCACTGCCGTCACATTCTGTCTTGCAAGGCTTGGGCTCATCCGGAGTCCGCTCTTCCCCATGTGATGCGGGCTTGATGGGCTCATGGCGTTTTATGGAATCTTTTTTTGAATTGAAATAAGGCGGTCCAGATTATTTCTTGCCGCAGCGTTGTCGGGGTTTATCCGCAATACGGATTCAAAATTGTTTATGGCGCCATCCAAGTCATTTTTTTTATAAAGAGCCACTCCCAGCTTGAAAAATGCCTCCGCATAATCGGGATTTAAACGGATTGCCGACCGGTAATGCGCGACAGCGCTATCCAGATCGTCCTCTTTGTCATACATCAGACCCAAGTTATAATGGACTCCGGCATTATCCGGCTTGAGTTCTAATGCCTGAAGATATAGATTCATGGCCTCGCGGTATTTCCCCTGCATCTGATAGACGTTCCCCAGATTGACACGCGCGTCGGCAAAATTCGGATTTATGGAAATCGTTTGACGGTAATGGTCTACTGCCTCATCCATGCGGCCCTGTTTGGCCATGATATGGGCGAGGTTATAATGAGCGATAAAATTGCCGGAGGTGACCTTGATCGCTCGTTCAAAAAGCGTGATGCTGTCTTTCCAGTACCCGGCCTGCCGCCATGTCGCCCCCATGAGCAAAATAATGATCATGCCCGCAATCACAGAAAGAAATATCTTTTTATGCCGCCATCCGGCCAGAAGGTCCGACGCTCCCCAGGCAATCGCCACAGTCAGACCGATAAGGGGGATGTAGGTGTATCGGTCGGCCAGAGACTGGTTTCCCACCTGCACCAGCCCGATCACCGGGATAAGGGTCCCCAGAAACCAGAACCATCCCGTAAAAAAATAAGGGCGGGTTCTTATAGTGTAAACGGCAAGAAAAGATATCCATCCTAACAACAGAATCGCGCCGCCGACCTTCCAGACCGGAATTGTGATCGGGTGGGGATAGAGAAACGCGAGATTAAAGGGGAATATCGTTTTGGCGATGTATTCGGCATAGGAGGCCAGGGCATTTGCAATTCTTGAAGAAAATGGAATGAGTTTCAATGATTTGACCGCGCCGCCATGCTGCTGGGCATAAAACGTGATGGCGCTGGAAAGGGCGGCAAGAAAAAATAAAGGGATTTTTTCCAGGATCAGTTGGAATAAGGATAGCCCCGGTTTATCTCCGGCATGAGGGGCAGGTTGATGAAATGCGTATCGATATAACGGCCATACGTCCAGCAGCAACAGCATAAACGGCAGGGTCACCAGCATCGGTTTGCTCATCAACCCCAGCGCATAAAAAAAAGCAACCCCGAAATATCCGGCCGGGGTTTTGCCGCCGACATGGCGGATATAGCTCCACAGGGTAAGGAAAAGGAAAAAAGCGCTCAGAAGATCTTTGCGCTCGGACACCCAGGCCACCGACTCCACATGAAGGGGATGGAGGGCAAACACAGCGGCTGTAAAAGCGCTGGGCCATATCGCCCCGGTCATTTTTGTAAAAACAAAGAACAAGAGCAACGCATTGGCGATATGAAACAGCAGGCTGGTCAGGTGATGGCCGACCGGATTCAGGCCATAAAGTTCAACATCAAGCATGTGGGACAGCCAGGTGACAGGATGCCAGTTGCCGGCATGGATGGTCGTAAACGCCCAAAAAAGCGCTTCTGGAGTAACGCCGCCCTGCACAGATGGATTTTCAGTGACATAAGCCGTGTCATCATACTGGATGAAGTCAAACCGGTTTATTTGCCAGTAAACAAGGGCTGTTGTGATACACAGCAACAGCCCCAAGATCACGACGGCATTTTTATAAAGGATTGACCCTGTGGTTGACGGTTTCTGGCTCATGAATTGTATATTTCTATTTTATCTTGTTAAGAGATTCCCTAAATAATATAGAGAACTATTTAAAACACTTTGGAGATACGGGCAAGAATTCTCTTAACATTTATGAATTTCCCGCGCATCCTGATGAGCATTATTATTCAGATCCCATATCTGATGAAAAAGAGTGATTTTAAGCCAGATGCATATGGATATTTGCCAAGATCTGATGATCTCATAAATTTTTTGGGAAAAAATGAACGTCTTAATCATCAATTACGAGTTCCCGCCCATCGGCGGCGGCGCCGGAAAAGCCTCATATAATCTTGGCAGGCAATTGGCCGCGGCAGGGCATCGCGTGGACGTGCTGACCTCCCGGATGACAGGGCAGCCGTCAAATGAGACATTGGACGGCATGACGGTTTTCCGCGTGAGGAGCTGGCGCAAAGGAATTCATGATTGCGGATTCAGGGGGGCCCTGACGTATTTGTTTTTTGCCATTGCGCCGTTTTTGCGAATAACCCGAAAAAACACCTACGACCTGATTCACTATTTTTTCGGGCTGCCTACCGGTTTTTTGGCGCTGCTGCCCGGACCTCACCGGAAAATTCCATATATTGTCTCTCTTAGAGGCTCTGATGTCCCAGGGTATGATGAATACAATAAACCTCTGGAGATGGTTCATCGCCTGGCGAAACCGGTGACGAAAAAGATATGGAAGAACGCAAGGGAGATTGTGGCCGTTACTACCAGTTTGAAGTGCAAAGCCCTTCAAACCCTTTCCAAAGCTCAGATCAGGGTGATTCCAAATGGAGTGGATTCTTTTTTTTTAAATCTGCCCAAGCCTGAAAATTCAAAAGATAAAAGGTTCAAACTGATTTCCGTAGCACGGCTGATTGAAAGAAAAGGGATTCAGGATGTGCTGAAGGCGTTGGCCGAGTTGGCCGACCCTGACACATCCCTGCTGGTCGTGGGGGAGGGAAATTATATGGGTCGACTGAAAAAATTAAGTAGTGATTTGTCTTTGGATGACAGGGTCTCTTTTTACGGTTTCTGTCATCCTCATAAACTTCCCGATCTTCTGATGAAGAGCGATGCATTTATCCTCCCTTCACGGGTTGAGGCGTTCGGCAATGTGTTTGCGGAAGCCATGGCGTGCGGGCTTCCGGTGATAGGATCGGATGCAGGCGGGATTCCGGATCTGGTCGGGGCTGATAACGGAATGCTGGTCAAACCCGGAGATATTGCAATGATCAAGCGGGCCATTGCATCCATGAAAGCTTCAAAAGAAAAGAAAATGCAAATGGGCGCTGTAAACCGGAAAAAGATCCTGGAAGAATACAGCTGGGAAAGCATAACAAATCAATATATATCTTTATATCACGATGCTATAAACGGATAAGAGCATTGCTGTATCTGCTGCCTGAAATAATAGAAATGCGGAAGATGATGCGGGCGCCCCGGGAGAAGCTGGACGCATTCCGGATGCGTCTTCTTAAATTTCAGATCCGAAACATCAGCCAAAATATACCTTTTTACCGGCAGTTTTTCTCAACACACAAGTTGTCGCCCCATGACTTTCAGCGTTTGGAAGATCTGAAGATTCTTCCGATCATTGAAAAGAAGGATATCCGCCGGAACCCCGGCAATTTTTTTAATGATCAGATGAAAAAGGATCAATGCGCTAAAAGCTTTACCAGCGGATCCACGGGAGAGCCGTTCTGCAGCTATTTTGACAGGCGCACGTGGATAAGGAAAAAATATCTCTCCAAGCTCAGAGCGCGATTTGCCTGCGGCATGCGCCCCGGTGAAAAAACGGCCATTTTCTCCGCGGAATCACCGGAGAGAATTTTCAAAACCAATATCATGCGGTTTGTACAAAATCTGGTTTTAAAAACCGAGAATATTTCGATTTTTGATAATTTGGAAAACGGCCTGAATCGGCTATGCCAATTCAGGCCCCAGAACGCCTATGGCCCGCCGGGACATTTTTTCACTCTTGCCCGGGCCGTAAAACAAAAAAATATTTCGACGGCTTATTTAAAAAGAATTTATACGAGTTCAGAGTTTTTAGCTCAACCGGCGGCTCAATTTATCCAGGATGTATTTCAGGCCCGGATATATGATATATATGGTTCAACCGAATTTAAGGAAGTCGCCTGGGAATGTGATCGCCATCGCGGTTACCATATCAATGAAGACGAAGTCATCTGCGAGATTTTAGACAAAGAGACCCCCGCGATGCAGGGTCAAGTGGGCGATATCGTTCTGACTGACCTGCTGAATCGGGCCATGCCGTTGGTTCGCTATCGGACAAAGGACAGGGGAATAATGATCGAGGGAAGCTGTCTTTGCGGCCGGACGTTTTCATTGATGCGGCCTGTTGCCGGCAGGGCATCGGAGTATGTTCTCCTGCCGGATGGAACCCAGTTGTCTCCATACCTGTTTACGACATCCATCGAAAGATGCCGCGGCCTCCTTCAGTATCAGTTTATTCAAATGAACAAAAACGGGCTTCTTGTGAAAATTATTCTGGATGAGGGGGCCGGGGAGACGGTCGTTTCTGAAATTGAAGCCATTGTCAAGGGCATCACCAAAGGAACCATGAGTATAACCGTTGAAAAAACCCGGCATATATCCATTGAGGAAAACGGCAAGTTCAAGGTGGTGAAGAGTCTATTGCCGGATAATCGAAATTAAATCCAAAATTTTATAATATGGCGATGCGAAATGGACAGTGTTGATTCCAGGTTTATTTTGAATTTTACGCCCACCGGGATGATCCCCACTACGGCGATGACCCCCCACGTTCCCATAAAACCCGATGAAATCATTCAAGAGGTTCTTGAGGCCTCAAAACTCGGCATCAATATGGCCCATCTTCATGCCCGGGACTTAACAACCGGCGAACCCACATACAAAAAGGATGTATACGGCAGCATTATCCGCGGCATCCGGAAGGAGAACACAGACCTGGTGCTGTGCGTATCCACCAGCGGCAGGAATTTTTTTGACTTTGACAATCGTTCAGAGTGTCTGGAATTAAAGGGGGATGAAAAACCGGATATGGGCAGCTTGACTTTAAGTTCACTGAACTTCAACAAGCAGGCCAGCATCAATACCCCTGAGATGATCCAGGCGCTTGCCCGGAAAATGTTGGATAATGGAATCAAACCGGAACTGGAAGCATTCGATCTGGGGATGATCAATTATGCGAAATATTTAATACACAAGGGATTGCTCAAGCCGCCGTATTATTTTAATTTAATTTTAGGGAACATCGCGTGTGCCCAGGCAAATATGCTGAGCTTGGGCTTGATGGCCAAAGAGTTGCCGGAAGGTTCCATGTGGTCGGCCGGCGGCATCGGAGAATGGCAGATACAAGTGAATGCCATGTCGCTGGCGGCCGGCGGCGGCGTTCGTGTGGGGCTGGAGGATAATATTTACTATGACCGGCAGCGAACGACATTGGCGTTAAATAAAGACCTGATAGGAAGAGTCCTGCGCATCGCTTCGGCCCTGGGGCGCACACCCTACACCCAAAAGGAAACCAGGGTGTTGCTGGGGTTGAATCGATAAGATGGTTTTTTTAAAAAAGTTCCGGATCAAATATAAATACAGCCATCCATTGCGGCTTTTTTTTGATGCGCTTTCCAAATTTGGCATCCGGATTTCTCCATATTATATATTTCAGGAAATTATTAATCCACAGAAAGCACCGGCGCTTCCTAAGGGATTTGAAGAATATGAAATGGGGTTTTGGGGGCCCTTGGAGATTTTGTCCATGGCGCAGATCCCAGGCCGCCGGCAATCTGAAAAAGAGCTTCTGGATCGCTTGGGCGACGGTCAGTTCTGTTTCGGGTTGAAAAAAAACGGCGAACCGGTTGCGTTTAGCTGGTGTAATTTGAAAGAATTTAAATACAGGTGGGACCGGTTTCCCCTGAAGGCTGATGAAGCCTATATCTTTGATGCATATACCTGCATTGACCACCGCGGGAATGGAATCGCGCCTTATCTGAGATACCATTTCTACAGGGAGCTTGAAAAAATCGGACGGACTAAATTATACAGTTTAAGCGATCTGTTTAATATCCCTGCCGTTAAATTTAAGCAAAAATTGGACGCAAGAAAAATGAAGCTGAATGTATACATCGAATTTTTCGGCAAATGGAATCTATATTTTACGATGAAGGATTATCGGGGCGGCAAAAATCCAAGAGATATTAGGTTGTGATCTTTTTTAACGAAATCAGAAAAATTTTATCTGGAAAGAAACGGGAAGAATTGTTAATGCTGGCCGCCATCAGGCATTTCAGGCAACATGGCCGCATATCGCCCTATCCGCCCGTTTCGATTCAGATTCAGACGCATTCCGCATGCAATGGCCGGTGCGTGTATTGTCCTTATCCTCAACTAAGAGACGAGCTTCAACAGGGGAAAATGGCTCGGCCCTTATTTGACAAGCTCATTGACGATATTTCCCGTTGGAGAAATCCCGCCAAGCTGACTCTGATGCTGCAGAATGAACCGCTGTTGGATGCAAATTTTTTTGAGTATATTGCTTATGCCAAATCCAGGATGCCTTGGATAAAGGTTTCAACCGTGACGAATGGAACCATGCTGAATTCTAAAATGGTCGAGAGGCTCTCCAACAGCGGGTTGGACGAGTTGACGGTCAGCCTGGATGCATTTTCAAAACAAACATATGAATCCCTGCATCCCGGCTTTTCTTATGAAAAGACCATGGGGGGAATAGAGCGGCTCATTAAAGGAAGACCCGCAGGGCTGTCGGTAAGATTCAGCATTGTTCTGACCAACAGGAACTATCACGAACTACAGGATTTCATCGGGTTTGCGCGGGCCCGGAAATCTCAATGGCGGACGGTTTATCTGCTGAATCGGGCCGATAATGTGAATCAGTATCAACACATGCGGCTTTCAAAATTGAAATGGTATAGCATCAAACTTAAATTGATCCATAAATATTTTTATCAAACCTGCCCGCTTCCCTTTGCCCGGATGAGCGTTTTGTTCAACGGCGATGTGCTTATCTGCTGCCAGGACTGGCAGCGTAAAATCATTGTCGGCAACGCGGGCCGCCAATCTCTTCAGGACATATGGACCGGCGAAGCATATGAGAGATTGCGCAGAAAATTAATTCAAAAACAATACAGCAGCATCCCGACGTGCTCCGGGTGCTCTGTTGCTCAATTTAGTTTGTGATGATGCCCATGAAAGTCCTTGTCACCGGAGCCACCCGAAACGCCGGCATGGCTGTCATCCGGGGGCTTGCAAAACATAGATGCGCTGTCATCGGCGCTGATGAAAGAAGACTCCCCTTTAAAGCGCACTCCCGTTTCAGCACCACCTATTTATATTATCCAAGAAGATATCGGGAAAATTTCATTGATGGGCTCATTGAAATCATTAAAAATGAAAATCCCGACGTGCTTGTTCCGGTTTCAGGCACCCGGTGGATATCCATGCATAAGGAAGAGATTCAGAGATATGTGAATCTGCTTTTACCGGATTATCCGAGTTATATGGCGGCCTTTGACAATCAGACAACCCTTGAGGAATGCAAAAAGCTCAATATCGGGTGCCCGGATATTTTTCAGGATAAAGATCTGCCATTGGTTTTCAAACAAAACAAAAGTTCACCAGAACCCTTGTCGTTTGTCATAAAACCAAGGGCGGATATCGGCGGGGCGAGAGGCCAGGGCGTATTTAACGATGACGAGTCGTTTAAGCAAGCGCAAAAAAAAGCTTTGAAATACGGCCCTTACTGCATACAGGAGTATATTCCGGGAGGGCCTGAAAACATGAGAACAGTCAATCTGCTTTTTGACAGACGCAGCAGGCTTGCGGCGCATTTTGCCACAAAAAAAATCCGCCAATGGCCCAATACGGGCGGTATAAGCGTTTTGAGCGAGAGCATCCAGGCGCCCGAGCTTGTGGATTTTGTGATGCCTTTTTTCAAAAAATGGCAATGGCAGGGAATGGCTGAAGCTGAAATTAAAATCGATGCAAGAAATCAGCAGCCGAAACTCATTGAAATCAATCCCCGGTTTTGCGGTTATATCGGCTTTGCCATTGAATGCGGCGTGAATTTCCCTTGGTACATATGCCGGTTGGCAGAAGAAAAAGATGTTGAATGGGCAGGTTATCCAACCGGCGTCAAATATATCAACTGGTCGTCTTACCTGAAGGCGGCTTTCTCGGAATGGAAGAAGAGCTCAAACAAGCCGGCTACGTTTTATAAAATCGCCAATGAACTTAAAGGGAAAAAAATGACCAACAGCATGGGATGGGCGGATTGGAAAATCATTGTCTCTAAAATGCTGTTTGAGCTGGCAAACAAAGAAGGTGCATCGGATGTGTGGAATTAGCGGGTTTGCGTATAGAGACCCTGACCGGCCGGTCAATCAGAATCTTCTCCGGGCAATGTCAGAAAGCATCCGTCATCGCGGGCCGGATGGGGAGGGGTTTTATCCGGGACCCGGGGCCGGGTTGGGGTTTCGCCGCTTGAGCATCATTGACCTTGACACGGGCGATCAGCCGATTGCCAATGAAAACGGATCGATTATTCTGGTTTGTAATGGCGAAATATATAATTTTATTAAACTCAGAAGTGAACTCATATCAAAAGGGCATTTTTTTAAGACCAAGTCTGACGCTGAAGTGATCCTGCATTTGTATGAAGACTTTGAGGTTGACTGTCTCCATCATTTGCGGGGAATGTTTGCCTTTGCGCTCTGGGATTCAAATAAGCGGCGGCTCTTTCTGGCCCGGGACCGGCTGGGCATCAAGCCTCTTTTTTACAGTATCGGAAAGGATGGAACCCTTTATTTCGCGTCCGAACAAAAATCGATCCTCTCCGCAAATTCTACCGGGCGCGATGTGGACCCCCGGGCGTTTCATGATCTTTTCACTTTCGGGTTTGCGCTGACACCCAGAACTTTTTTCCGCCGGATTCAACAAGTCCCGCCCGGTCACTACCTATTATATAAGGACGGCCAGGCTTCAGTGAAACAATATTGGGATCTGTCGTTTCCCGAAAAGGATTTCAGAAAACATTATTCAGAGGATTTCTGGTCGGAGGCGCTTCTGGACAAGCTCAAAGAAGTGGTCCGGATCCATATGAGAAGCGATGTGCCTGTGGGCGCCTGGTTGAGCGGCGGGATTGATTCCAGCGCCATCGTGTCGCTGATGAGGGAAGTCACGCAAAATCCGATCCAAACTTTTTCTTTAGCCTTTGAAAATCAGCCGGACTATGACGAGGTGAGCAATCAAAAAACCCTTGATCAGTTTCCGGGTTTTGAGGCGCCCAATGAAAGGGTTGTTTTCAAAAAAGAGCATTTTGATCTTTTTTTCAAAACGCTCTGGCATGATGAAAACCCCACCACCTCAGCCACACGGCTTGCGCGCATGGCGCTCTCCAAAGCATCGGGCCGCCAGTTCAAGGTGGTATTGACGGGGGAGGGGTCGGATGAGATTTTCGGAGGATATCCCTGGTATGGCGTGGACAAGGTGTGCCGCCCTTTTTCCGTGTTGCCGGTTTCCGTCAGAAAGTTCATGCTCCTGGGGCCGATTTTTCCCAAAATCAAGCCTTGGTCAAGCCATGTGTTTCTGGCGCCCCGCCCCATGAATTTAAATCGTTTCAGCTTTCTGATCGGCACGTTTGGCAAAGAAAATATCATGAATGACTTGTTTGCGGATGATTTTCAAGAGCAGGTCGCAGGTGAATCAGATGGGTATTCAAATCTGACCGCTTTTCCCCGGTTTGATGGATGGCATAATTTTGAAAAAATTCAATACATGGAAACAAAGACGCGATTGGTGGATATGATCATTCATGGGCTTGACCGCGCATCCATGGCCTATTCCCTTGAAGTGCGGGTCCCCTTTTTGGATCATGAACTGGTGGAGCTCTGCGCGCAGATACCGCCATCGCTTAAAATGAAATGCCTGACCGAAAAATATATCTTACGAAAAGCAATGAAAGCCCGCTTGCCGCTGGAAATCCTCAAGCGTAAAAAAAGGGGGTTGGCCGCACCCTACAGCCCCTGGTTAAAAGACAACCTCCCTGACCCTTTTCGCCAGATGCTCTCCAGGGAGAGCCTGAAGGAAAAAGGGTATTTCAACCAGTCTGCGGTCTAACATTTGTTGGGGCTGCATCAGGCTGGAAAAGAAAACTATTCAAGAGCGCTCATGGCCATTCTCAGCGTTCAGGTCTGGGATGAGATTTTTATTCGAGGCGGCAGTCATGCGGAAATCAACAGAGATGCCCTATAATAAATACTTTCAAATGATTCGGCTCTTAAGAAATGAAAGAAGGCCGTTGGGTGAGTTGAAAAATATCCAAAACGCCAAGCTCAGGCGGCTGATTCATCATGCCTATCATCATGTCCCATTTTACAGAGACCGGTTTAAAAAAATAAATCTATCCCCGGAAGATATTCAAACGACCGCTGATTTGCGCAAAATTCCGGTCATTGATAAAAAAGATTTCCATAAAGCCGATCCTGCGGAACTGATTGACCGCCGCATCAGCAATGTCAAGGATTTGGTGGATCTCCATACCTCGGGTTCCAGCGGGCAGCCCCTGGAGTTTTATGCGGACCGGAAATGCAACCAGATCCGGAAAGCCCAGTTTTTAAGGCCCTACATCACCAATGGACAGGGATTGTTCGATCGGGTCGTCTGGTTCCGCTCAAGGCCTCAGAATAATAAAACATTATATCAAAAATTCGGGTTGTTAAGAGACCATCAGGTGCCTTCAAGTCTGGAACCGGAGGCGCACATACAAGTTATCCGGAAGATGCGACCGACTGTGATCAGGGGATACAGTTCCATACTTCAGCTCTTGGCGTCAATCATATTGACGGAAAACATACACATCCATTCGCCCCGAATTATATTTTCAGACTCTGAACTTCTTGATAATAAGGCGCGCCGCAAAATTGAGCAGGCGTTTCGGTCAGCGGTCATTGATATTTACGGGACCTATGAGACGGATAATGCGGCTTATGAATGCCGCTGTCATGAAGGGTATCATATGGCCGTTGATTGCGTTGTCATGGAATTCATTAAAAACGGGCGCAGTGCGAGCCCCGGAGAGGAAGGGGAAATCGTGGTCACTGTTTTGGACAATTTTGCGTTTCCGTTTATCCGGTATAACTTGCACGATCTGGCTTCGTATACCGATGAGCCTTGCTCGTGCGGGAGGAC